>JBGQDM010000001.1:0-102106 GCA_041495845.1 Terriglobia bacterium
CTCGTAGTCGGCCTGCAGGCGCTGCATGTCCTTGGGGCCCATCATCTGGTTGAGAACGCGAGTGTTGTAGGTGATCCAAACCGCAGTCGCGCCCAACAGCAACAAACCGAAAACGCTCGCTGCCTTCCAGCCGCCGTGAAAACGCGCTCCGGCGATTTGCCAGCGCTGATTCCAGCGCGCCTGCTTACCGCGCGGCCACACCATCACCGAGACCACCGCCAGCAGTCCGCAGACGAGCAACCAGTACACCGTGTACCAGCTCCAGGCGGTGCGATACGGAGCATCACCGAAAAAATCGGAATAGGTGACGTTGGGCCGGAGCCCGAACTTTACCAGGTTCGTCGCCACGTTCAACGGCCGCCACACGAACGCATTCACCGCGTTGAACGCGATGTAGAGGAAGTAGCCCAGATATTTGTTCGGGGCCAGCGCGTGAATGAAAAATGCCAGCACCGCCATGAAGACAAAGAACGATCCGTCGCGCAGGAACAGCTGGCTCAGATAAAGATCAAACTGAAACCGGTAATAGCCGTGCCCGGCCTGCACCGCCACCCCGCTCAGCAACGCTACCGTCTGCACGAACAGCACCATGCAGAGCAGGGCAGTCAGCTTGGAGGCAAAGGACAGCCATTCGGGCGTGGGCAGCGCATCCGTGATCTCGTCCATGCGCTGGTCCCGGTCCTTCCAAACCAGTACCCCGGCGAAGTAAGTGACCAGAATCACCTGAAAAAGGTAAAGGTTGCCGCTAATAATCGAGAGAATGGAATAGGTGATCGGAAGCGTGCTGTTGCCGTAGCCCTCGTTGGCGGACAGGATCAGACTGGGCACGGTGTTAAGGAGAGCCGCCACCAGGATGACGACAAAAAAGGTGCTCTTCACCACGCCCAGCACGTGCATCCGCACCGAACCCAGGAATTTGCTCCAGGGGGCGTCGTGGAAATGCACCGGAACCGCCCGCGGCGCAACCGCCACCACGTTGTCCGCCGCCTCCAACTTCCTCGCCTTCGACCGCCGTTCCGAGAAGCTGAAGCGGGACAACGCAAACAGGAAAATTGCCACCGCCACGGTCAGCCAGATCATCCGGTTCCACAAGAGCAGCCCGGTGAGGTGGACGGTCTGCGTGTTTTTCTCCGCCACCGTCCAGTACTTGGTCACCAGGCCGAAAGTTCGGACAGCGAACGGATCAAGCAGCGCGGCGATGCGCTCGTGTTCGATGTTCTGCACCAGGGCATCACCCACGAGATAGCCGGTGAGCATCAGCAGTGCGCCCACGAAGGAAACAATCTCGTTCCGCGCCAGCACCGCGATGGTGAACAGCACCGCAGCCACAAACAGCCCGTTCGGCACCGCAAAAATCAGGATCCCGCTGGTATGGGCCGCCCAGCTGACCGGCCCGAAGCGTTCCGCATCCACAAACGGCATGTACTTGGCCAGCAGTATTCCAGCGGAAACACCCAGCATCGGTATGATGGAAACCAGCGCCGCACCGACGAAGCGCCCAGCGATGAAATCAAAACGGCGCAGTGGAGTCGAGAACACCATCTGGTAGGTGTTGTGCGTGAAATCGCGCGCCGCCGCCGAATTGGCAAACGCCGCCGCCATCAACATCGTGATCAACCCGATGAACGAGTAGTAATTCAGAATGTTGTAGGGCGCGTTGCGGAAGGTGTTGGAAAGAGCCACACCGATGGTGATGTTGTCGGTACACTCGGCGCCAAAAATTGCCGCGGCCACGATCAGGAAGAAAATCCACAGCATCCACGAGCGCAGCCAGTAGCGAATTTCAAAGCCTGCAATATGCCAGAACATGAAAGCTCCCTTGGGCTACCAGCCGCGGATTTTGGTGAAGAACACATCTTCCAGGTCGGGGGTGCTCGGCAGAAACCCGTCGGCCGGCGTCTGGTCGTTGAGCACGTGCAGGAACGGCCGCCCTCCCACGAGGCGGCTGGAGATGACGCGGTAGCGCTGTTCGTAATCCGCCAGTTCCGGCTTCGGAATAGACCGCTGCCACACTCGCCCGCGAAGCTGCGTGATCGCCGCTTCGGGCTCGCCCTCAAACAGCACCCGTCCTTCGTGGATGATGGCCATGCGGGTGCAAAGATCCATCACGTCTTCGACGATATGCGTCGAGAGGATGACGATCACCTGTTCCCCAATTTCCGCCAGCAGGTTATAGAAACGATTGCGCTCGCCCGGATCGAGACCGGCGGTGGGTTCGTCCACAATCAATAATTGCGGATTGCCGATCAGCGCCTGGGCAATGCCGAAACGCTGGCGCATGCCCCCGGAAAAACCCGAAAGCGACTTCTTGCGGTCCTCGTAGAGATTGCAGCGCCGCAGCATGGCTTCGACCGCGCTCTTGCGCTCCCCGGGGTGCACAATGCCCTTCAGCAGGGCGAGGTGGCTGAGCATGTCCTGCGCCGAGATGCGCGGGTAGACTCCGAAATCTTGCGGCAGATAACCCAGCTGCCGCCGCACTTCATCCTTCTGCCGCAACCCGTCCAGCTCTCCCAGCCGCACGGTTCCCGTGTCCGGCTCCTGCAAGGTGGCCAGGGTGCGCATCAGGGTGGATTTGCCCGCCCCGTTTGGCCCCAGTAAACCGTACATTCCGCAGGGAATCGTGAGCGAAACGTTGTTGAGCGCTTTCACCCCGTTGGCATAGGTCTTGGAGAGGTTCTGAATGCGAAGTTCCATGCTTTGGCTCCGTCATCGCTGCTGAGACGTGATGATGCAGAGAGAGTAACGTAAGCCGGGCTCGGGAGGTTCCGTGATGGCGAAAAAAAGGGTGACGGAAAAATCAAGGTTCGGGGCCTTGCGGAGTGCTGGGTCCCCGTTTGCGTTTATTCACAGCCAACATTTCCTTCGCCGCTGGAAGAGTCTAGGCTGTGAGGGGGGCGCCGTCGGGCGGTTCGAGGTCATGACCCGGCGTCGGCGTCCCACGGAGACCAGGGATGACTGGCACAATCGGAATCTCCACGCCCCTTTCTTCTGAAGAGCTGAGGAAAATCGATGCCTATTGGCGGGCCTGCAATTACCTGTCGGCGGGGATGATCTATCTTCGCGCCAATCCTCTGCTCCGGGAACCGCTGAAGCCGGAGCACATCAAGCGCCGGCTGCTGGGGCACTGGGGCTCAGATCCCGGCCAGTCGTTTGTTTGGGTCCACCTCAACCGTCTCATCAAGAAATACGACTTGAATGTCCTCTACGTCTCCGGTCCCGGTCACGGTGCGCCGGCCACGCTGGCCAATTGTTATCTCGAAGGTCATTATTCTGAGATCTATCCAGATAAAAGCCGCGACCACGAGGGAATGCTCAAATTCTTCCGGCAGTTTTCATTTCCCGGGGGAATCGGCTCGCACTGCACGCCGGAGACGCCAGGGTCGATTCACGAAGGCGGGGAACTCGGGTACTCCCTTTCGCATGGGTATGGGGCGGCGTTCGATAATCCTGACCTGATTGTTACCGTCATGGTCGGCGACGGAGAAGCGGAAACGGGCCCGCTTGCCACCTCGTGGCATTCCAACAAGTTTCTGAATCCGATCCGCGATGGGGCGGTGCTGCCGGTGCTCCATCTTAATGGCTACAAGATCGCAAACCCCACCATCCTGGCGCGCATCCCGCATGAAGAATTGGAGGCGCTGCTGACCGGATACGGCTACCGACCTTACTTTGTTGAAGGCAACGAACCTTCTGCCATGCATCAGAAAATGGCTTCAACCCTGGAACAGTGCACCCTGGAGATTCGTTCGCTGCAGCAGCACGCCCGTTCCACCGGCGACGCCACGCGGCCGCGGTGGCCCATGATCGTACTTCGATCGCCGAAGGGGTGGACCGGACCGAAAGAAGTGGACGGCCACAAAGTGGAAGACTTTTGGCGGGCCCATCAAGTTCCTGTGTCCGACCCAGCTACCAACGGCCAGAGTCTGAAAATCCTCGAAACCTGGTTGCGCAGCTACAAGCCGGAAGAGCTCTTCGACGCCAACGGGACCCTGATCCCAGAGCTGCAGGAACTGGCTCCCACGGGCAAGCGCCGGATTTCCGCGAATCCGCATGCCAACGGTGGCATCCTGCGCAAGGAATTAGATCTTCCGGATTTTCGCAACTATGCCGTGGCCGTCGCCGCGCCGGGCGCGACCGATGCGCTACCCACCGACGTGCTGGCCCATTTTCTCGCGGAAGTGATGCGCCGCAACATGAACAGCTTTCGCGTTTTCGGTCCGGACGAAACCGCCTCCAACAAGCTCACCGCCATCTACGCCGTTTCGAAGAAAACATGGCTCGCCGAATACAAACCGGAAGATATTGACGGCAGTGAGCTCGACGCCGGCGGGCGGGTCATGGAGATGCTAAGCGAGCACACGCTGGAGGGCTGGTTCGAGGGCTACGTTCTCACTGGTCGCCACGGCTTCTTTTCCACCTACGAGGCCTTCGTCCACGTGATCGATTCCATGTTCAACCAGCACGCCAAATGGCTGGAGAAGGCGAAGAACGACCTCGCCTGGCGTGCGCCCGTTCCCTCGATCAACCTCCTCATCACCTCGCTGGTCTGGCGGCAGGACCACAACGGCTTCACTCATCAGGACCCGGGCTTTCTTGATGTGGTCACCAATAAGAGCGCCGATGTGGTTCGCATCTATTTGCCGCCTGATGCCAACTGTCTGCTCAGCGTGGTGGACCATTGCCTGCGTTCGCGGGACTACGTCAATGTCATTGTCGCGGACAAGCAGGAGCATCTGCAGTACCTCAGCATGGATGCGGCCGTAACGCACTGTACGAAAGGAATCGGCATCTGGGACTGGGCTTCTACCGATGATGGCGAAGAACCGGACGTGGTGATGGCTTGTGCCGGCGATATCGCAACCATGGAGTCGCTCGCGGCCGTCTCGCTGCTGAAGAAGCATTTCTCCGATCTTAAAATCCGCTTCGTCAATGTTGTTGATCTTTTCCGTCTCATGCCGGAGACGGAACATCCGCACGGACTGACCGATCGCGACTTCGATTCTCTCTTCACCACCGACAAGCCCGTAATTTTCAACTTCCACTCCTACGCTTCGCTGATCCACAAGCTGAGCTACCGCCGCACGAATCATGACAACATTCATGTGCGCGGATACAAGGAAAAGGGCAACATCAACACCCCACTCGAACTCGCAATCCTGAACCAAGTCGACCGCTTTAACCTGGCCATCGATGTCATCGACCGCGTTCCGCGCCTGCGCTCCATCGGGGCCCATGTCAAAGAATGGCTCAAGGGTCAGATCATCGACAGCATCGACTATGCTCACGGCGAAGGCATTGATCGAGAAGAGATTCGGAACTGGAAATGGCCAGGGTAAGCATGGTGACCGAGCAGGCTGGAAAAAACGAGCTGATCCTGGTGCTTAACAGCGGTTCCTCGTCGCTGAAGTTCGGTGTCTACCACCGTGGCGCGAGTGACGAAGAGCCGCTGCTGGCCGGAAAAGCTGAAGGCGTTGGCCGTGGCGATGGCACCTTCCACATGCGCTCGGCCAACGGAACCACTCTGGTCCAGCGCGCGCACATCCTCGAGTCGCAAAGCGATGCTCTCGCCGCCCTCGCAGCGGCCCTTCAGGAGCATCTTCCCATCGCTCCCGTGGCCATCGGCCATCGCGTCGTGCACGGCGGGCCCAGTCTTTGCCAACATGAGCGCATCACGCCGCAGGTGCTGGAACAACTAAGGTCAGCCACACATTTTGCACCGCTGCACATTCCGCAGGCGCTTTCCCTCATTACTTCCGCGCAGTCGAGATTCGCGTCAGCCGCGCACTTCGCCTGCTTCGATGATGCCTTCCACCAGACCCTTCCGGAAGTGGCGTCACGGCTCCCACTCCCGCGGCCGTACTTCGATGCCGGCATTCGGCGCTATGGATTCCACGGTCTCTCCTATGAGTCGCTGGTCCATCACTTCGGCCAACAGCTTCCCGAACGCGCCATCTTTGCGCATCTCGGAAGCGGAGCCAGTCTGTGCGCTCTTCACCGGGGAGTATCGATCGATACCACCATGGGACTCACCCCTGCCGGTGGTATTCCCATGGCGACGCGCTCGGGCGATCTTGACCCGGGCGTGTTTCTTTACCTTCTGCGCCATGAAAAACTTGGGGCCAACGAACTCGAAGATCTGCTCAACCATCAGTGCGGGCTCCTCGCGCTTTCTGTCGGCGAGAGCGATGTGAAGACGCTGGAAGAGCGCGCCCATGCGCATGATTCACAGGCTACCTTTGCGCTGGATGTCCTGGCCAGTTCCGTGCGCAAGGCCATCGGTGCTTACATGGCGCTACTGGGCGGCGTGGACCTTCTCGTCTTCACGGGCGGCATCGGAGAGCACAGCGCCTACATTCGGTTCGCGGCTACGGCAGGCCTCGAACGACTCGGCCTCAGCGCAGACAAAATCAAGGTTGTCCCCACCCAGGAGGAACGACAGATCGCGCGCCACTGCCGCAGGATGATGGAACAAGGTCGCTAGTCAGGTGGGCGGGGGCGGGTGGGGTACGACGGATGATAACTGGCGGAGAGGGAGGGATTCGAACCCTCGATACAGGTGTTAGCCCGCATAACGGTTTAGCAAACCGCCGCCTTCAGCCTCTCGGCCACCTCTCCGGCGGGGATGGGAACGAGATTTAGTGTATCACCAGGTCTGCGCCGCTCGCCCCCCACCTTTGGCTGTCCGTCCGTACCTTCGTGACGGTTTCTTCATCACCTCCGCCCTGTAGCTTGGCTTCATGAGAATTTTGTTATGCGAGAAAGATGCGGCGCTGGCCGGGTTTCTCTGTCGCGCCCTGGAAGCGGAACATTTCGCGGTCGAAGTGGCACGCGACGTGGAGCAGGCGCGGGTGTTGTCCAGCGCTGCCGAGTGTGCTCTGCTGGTGCTTGATCTTGATCTCGATGCCGGCGACGGGGTGACTTTGCTGCGCCAGGTGCGCATGCGCCGTCCCGCCTTGCCTTTGCTTGTGCTTCTGGCCAACGCCAAAATTGAAGAACGGGTGCGCTGTTTCGAAGCGGGTGCGGACGATCTGCTGCCCAAGCCTTTTGCTTTTGCCGAACTTTCCGCCCGGGTGCGCGCTCTGGTCCGGCGTTGCCGTCTGCCCGCGGCCTGCGTGCTGACGGTGGCGGACTTGCAGTTGGACCGGCTGGAACGCCGGGTCGAACGCGGCGGGCGCGTACTTGAACTCACCGCCCGGGAGTTTTCCCTGCTGGAATTTCTCATGCGCTATGCCGGCCGTCGCGTCACCCGCTCCATGATTCTCGAACAAGCCTGGCAGATGCCTGGCGACCGCGGCACCAACCTGGTGGATGTATTTGTCAACGCCCTGCGGCAAAAGCTCGACCGCGGATTTCCCATCCCCCTGCTGCATACCGTGCGCGGGGTGGGGTATCGCCTGGCCAGCTCTGCCGAACGCGCGGTTTCCTAAACCTGAGTTCCGGGCCCTTACCTGTAATCTCTGCCGTACTGGAGTCGACCTCAAACCATGTCAATGCCAACCAGAAATCCCGCCAGCAATGGAACGTTAGTCGCCAGCGCCAACCTGGAATTGCGCACCGCCGCGGTGCGGACGCTGGCCTTTGCCGGCAGCCGAGCCGGCGAAGCCGGTGGCGGAGCGGAAGCTCTGGCATCCCTCGAGCGGGGAGAGTGGAATCAGGTCCTGCTGGATCGCCACTTGCCTGATTTGGATGCGGAAGAAGTGGCGGCGTTGATTCGTGTCCGCCATCCCGGCGTGGAAGTCACGCTGCTGGAGGAGCAGGCGGTGGCAGCGCCAAGAGTCGTCCCGGCCCACGCTCCGGCCCGCCTCACTCTGGCGCCTGAGGCCCCGATGGCGGTGGGTTTGCCAGAGTTGTCCGCCGGAGACGTGGAACCGCTGCCGGGAATGATTGGTCGCGCCCCAGCCATGCAGCGTTTGTATCGTTTGGCGCGGCTGGTGGCGGCGCGCACCACTACCGTTCTCCTGACTGGCCCGACCGGTACCGGAAAAGAAATCGTGGCGCGAGCGTTGCATCAGATCAGCCCGCGGGCGCACCGGCCGTTTGTTGTGGTCAACTGCGCCGCCATTCCGGAGACGCTGCTCGAAAGCGAGCTGTTCGGCCACGTGCGGGGCGCGTTCACCGGAGCGGTGCAGGCGCAAATCGGGCGCATTCATGCCGCGCAGGGTGGAACGCTTTTTTTCGACGAGGTGGGAGAACTGCCCACCGCGCTGCAAGCCAAGCTGCTGCGCTTTCTGGAACAAAAAGAAGTGCAACGGCTGGGCAGTCCGGAAGTGGTGCGCGTGGATGTGCGCGTGATTGCGGCGACCAATGCCGACTTGGCGACCCGGGTGCGCGAGCGCCGCTTTCGCGATGACCTGTATTACCGGCTGGCCGCATTTCCCCTGGAGTTGCCCGCGCTCAGCGAGCGGCGCGAGGATGTGCTGGCGCTGGCCGGCCACTTTCTGGAAAAGCTGGCAGCGGGAGCCAACACGCCGGTGCCGAGTCTGAGCCACGAAGCCGCACGGCAATTGCAAAACCATCCCTGGAGTGGCAACGTGCGCGAGTTGCAACTGGTGATAGAGCGGGCCAGCATCCTCTGCCAGGGCGGGCGGCGAATCGAAACCGACCACCTGCACTTTCTGCCCAGCAACTGGGCAGAGCCTGCCCGGAAGGACGACACCCTTGGCTCCTTTTCTTAACCCTTCCTAAACTTGCGCGCGCGCGCTTGGCCACCCTGCTGCACTGCTCTTGGTGCTGATGAATTCCTTACCCCTGCTGGCTGTGCCTATGGTCTCGCATCCGCCGGAAACTCTGGCGGAAGCGTTTGCCACGTTCAGTCAGGCGGCAGATTCGCTGGAGCGTTGTTACCGGCAGTTACAGACGGAAGTCGAACGCCTGCGCCGCGAACTTGACGGGAGCAACCTGCTCCTGGCGGGCAGCCGGGCGGAAAACCGCCAGATGCGCCGGCATTGGCGGCGCGTGCTGGAAGCGCTGCCCTGCGGGGTCATTGTTGCCGATGCCGGGGGTGAGTGCCGCAGCCAGAATCCGGAAGCGCAGCGCCTGTTGGCGGAACACGGCGTGACGCCGTTACAGATGCTCCCTCCACCTTTGCTGGCCACGTTTGCCGCTCTGGGCGATGGCGAAGAACGCGAATTGCAGCTGGAAAGCGTCACGGGCAGCCCACGCTGGCTGGCGTTGCGGCGCGCGCCACTTGAATTGGCGGGCCACGAAGCGGGAACAGGCAGACCGGTTGCCGTCCTGATTGTGCGCGATGTTACGGAAAGCCGCCAGCGCGAGCAGCAGCGCGAGCAGGAACGGCGCTGGCAAGCGTTGGCCGAAGTGGCGGTGCTGCTGGCGCATGAAATTCGCAATCCCCTGGCCAGCCTGGAATTGTTTGCCGGACTGGTGGCAGAGAGCCGGCTTGAGCCCGCCCCGAAGGAGTGGATGACGCATGTGCAGGCGGGATTGCGGCTGCTGGCTGCCACCGTCAACAACGTGTTGCATTTTCATGGCGGTGGGAGCACGGAACGCGTACCGGTGCGGATGGGAGACCTGCTGCGCCGCGTGGAAGAGTTTTTGGCGCCGCTGGCGCGGCAGCATCGGGTGCGGCTGGAGCATGGCGAAGAACTGAATGGAATGGAGCTGGCCGCCGATCCGCAACGCCTGGAACAGGTGTTGCTCAACCTGGCGCTGAATGCGTTTCGCGTCTTGCCGCCGGGTGGGGAACTGCGCTGGCACGGGGTGGTTCAGGCCGAGTGGCTTGAGTTGACGGTGTCCGACAGCGGGCCAGGAATTCCACCGGAGAATCGCGAGCGCGTGTTTGCAGCTGGCTTCAGCACCCGTCCGGGCAGTCCGGGGCTGGGACTGGCGGTATCGCGCCGCATTGTGGAAGAACACGGCGGCACCATGACGGTGATCGACCAGGCGGGCGCGGGCGCCACGTTTCTGCTGCGCCTGCCGCGTGGGGAAAGAGTGGCTGCATTCTTGCCCGACGAAAGGAAACCATGAAACAGGTGCTGGTGGTGGATGACGAACCCGCCATGCGGTTGGCGGTGGAAGCCAGTCTGGCGCGTTGCGGCTGGTCGGTGGAGACGGCGTCGGGAACGGCAGAGGCGCTGGGCAAGTTCGAACGCGGGCGGCACCGGCTGGTGATCACCGATGTGCGCATGCCGGATGGCGATGGGATGGAATTGCTGCGCCGGGTGCGGGCCGATTCGCCGGCCACGGCGGTGGTGTTGCTGACTGCGTTTGCCGATGTCAGTCAGGCGGTGGCGGCGATGAAAGACGGGGCCGCCGACTATCTGGTGAAGCCGGTGTCGCTGGCGCAGTTGGAGGCGACCGCCGCGCGGATGCTGGCGCGCTGGCCGGGAGTTCCGAAACCGGCGCGGGAGAGTGGGGCCAGCGGGCCCATCATTCCCATTATTGGCAAGTCGGCGGCCTTGCGGGCGGTGCTCGAACAGGCGGAGCAGGCGGCGGCCAGCGATGCCGACGTGCTCATTGAAGCCGAGAGTGGTACCGGCAAAGAGCTGCTGGCGCGCCTGATTCATCAATCCAGCGCGCGGCGTCAGGGGCCGCTGGTCGCGGTCAACTGCGCGGCTTTTCCGGATACGCTGCTCGAGAGTGAACTCTTCGGGCATGGCAAGGGCGCATTTACCGGAGCGGCGGCGGCCCGGCCGGGACGTTTTGAACTGGCCGACGGGGGCACGCTGCTGCTGGATGAGATCAGTGAAATGCCGTTGCCGCTCCAGCCCAAACTGTTGCGCGCGGTGCAGGAGCGCGAGTTCGAGCGGCTGGGGGAAACGCGTACCGTGCGCGTGGACTTGCGCGTGGTTGCCACCACCAATCGCCACCTGTTGCGGCTGGTGGAGGAAGGACGTTTTCGCGCCGACCTCTATTACCGGCTGCATGTGATTCCGCTGGTGTTGCCGCCGCTGCGCGAGCGTCGCGAAGACATTCCGCTTTTGGCGGACCATTTTCTGGCGCGCCATACGCCCGCGGGACGCGAACTCCGGCTGGCGCCGGAGGCGCTGGCCTGGCTGGAACAGGCCGACTGGCCGGGCAATGTGCGGGAACTGGAAAACTGTTTGCGCCGCGGCATCGCGCTCACGCGCGGCGATGAAATCACCGCCGCCCTGCTGCGAGGAGCGCCGGGAGCGGGTCTGGAGGCGGCGCGTTTGTCGGCTCCGGCTGCCGGGACGACGCTCGAGGAACTCGAACGCCAGCTGCTGGTGCGGACGCTGGCCGCCACCGGCGGTAACCGCTCGCAGGCGGCGGTCCTGCTCGGCATCAGCCTGCGCACCGTGCGCAACAAGATTCGAACCTATGGTCTTCCCCCGAGGAGCCTCTATGTCCCTGCTTGACACCCCCATACTGGAACGACTGACTCGCTATCTGGACGTGAATGCGTTCCGGCAAACCCTGATTGCTTCGAACCTGGCCAATCTGGATACGCCCGGCTACCGCACGCGCGATGTGAATTTTCAGGCGGAAATGGCGCGCGCGCTGGAGCCGGAAGAGGCGGGCGGCGGCGTCAACGGCACGCTGCTGTCGGCCACCCCGGTGGCGTACACGGTGCCCAGCCTGCTGCTGCGGCCTGACGGCAACAATGTCTCGCTCGACCGCGAGGGCCTGCTGCTGGCCGAGACGCAGTTGCGCTATCGTCTGGGCACGGAGCTGGTGCGCGCGGAATTCCGTCGTCTGGCCGCAGCCATTCGCGGCGGGAGCGCGGCATGAACCTCTTTGGTGTTCTGGAAATGGGTGGCGCGGGCATGAGTGCCGAGCGGCTGCGCGCCGAAGTGGTGACCAGCAATCTGGCCAACGTGGAGACGACGCGCACTCCGGAAGGCGGTCCCTACCGGCGGCGCATGGTGCGCTTTCGCGCCGAGGTGCCGCACGCCTCGCCCTTTCAACTGGCTTTTGAACGCAGCACCGGCGGACGTTCGGTGCGGGTGGATGCCATCGTCACCGACCAGGCCGCACCCGAGCGGCGCTATCAGCCGGGCCATCCCGACGCCGATGGGCAAGGCTATGTCGCCTATCCGGCAATTCAGCCGGTGGCGGAAATGGCCGACCTGCTGGGTGCAGTGCGGGCGTATGAAGCCAATGCCGCTTCGGTACAGGCGGCAAAACAGATGATCCAGCAAGCCATTGAGATTCTGCGGTAGACGGAGAGCCTCATGAACACACCCATTTCGGGATTGCGCATTCTGCCGGCGGAAATTGAAACCGGGCTGGGGCGGGAAGCAGGCGCGGGTCCGGGCTTTGCCGACACGCTGCATTCGGCGCTCCAGGAAGTGGACCGGCTGCAGGGGGAAGCCAACCGCGAAACTGGTGGCGTGCTGGCTGGCGGCACCACCGATGTGCATGGCGCCATGATCGCGGTGGAGAAGGCTGACCTGGCGTTTCAGTTGATGCTCGAAGTGCGGAACAAAATTGTGCAGGCCTATCAGGAAGTCTCACGGCTGCAGTTTTGAAGCGGCGGTAAACCGGGCTGGAAGAGGTGGAAGTGGCCGATGAGCGTTCGCTGGGCCAGGTGATCGAGGACATTGGCCGCTTTGCCGGCGGGATGACGTCGAAGCAGAAGCTGGTGCTGATGGCGGGCGCGGCCGCGGTGGGGCTCACCCTATGGCTGTTTGTGGGCGTGCTGGGCGAGCCGCACTACGCTGTGCTCTACAGCGGGTTGCGGGCGCAGGATGCCGCCTCGCTCAGTCAGCGTCTGGCGGCACGCAATATTCCCTCTCGCGCTTCGCCCGATGGGGCCAGCCTGCTGGTGCCGCTGGAGCAAATGGATGCAGCCCGCCTGGAGACGGCGTCGCAGGGTTTGCCACGCAATGCCCGGCTAGGCTTTGAACTCTTCGACACGCCCAACTGGGCGGGCAGCGATTTCAGCGAAAAAGTCAACTATCAGCGCGCGCTCGAAGGCGAACTGGAACGCACCCTCGAAACCCTAGGCGATGTGGAAGCGGTGCGGGTGCATGTGGTGTTGCCCGAGGATTCGCTGTTCAGCGAGCGCGAGCGCGAAGCCAAGGCGGCAGTGATTGTGAAGACGCGTGGCGGACGGCTGGCGGAGAGTGCGCAGGCGGCGATTCCGCAGTTGGTGGCCAGCGCTGTCGACCGGCTGCGCCCGGAAAATGTGACCGTCATCGATGCGGATAGTCAGCAGGCGTTGCCACACGCGTCGGGAGCCGGAACCCATGCCGGTGGGCTGGCCCCCGATCAGGAACTGGCGGCCAGCCTGATCAGCACCCTCGAGCCGGTCGTGGGCGTCGACCATGTGCGGGTCAGTGTGCACGCGGAGTACGACCCGTCCTCGAGCGAGGAATCGCAGGAGACGTATGACCCGAAAGCTACCGCGGCATTGAGTCAGCAGCGTTCGGATGAAGCTTCTGGAGCGCCCGCGGCAGCCGGCATTCCTGGCACTGCCAGCAATGTTCCCGGGGCGCAGCCTACGGGCGTGGCCCTGGTCAGTGGAGCCGACAGCGAGCACCAAACGTCGCATTCGGAAAGCACGACCTTCGCGGTCAGCAAGAACGTGCGGCACATGGTTGCGCCCGCTGGGCGTTTGCGGCGGATCACGGCGGCCGTCCTGGTGGATGATGCGGTCGAGTGGACAGAAGACAAAGGCAAGAAGACTGAGACCCGGCGCAAACGCACGGCGGACGAGTTGAAGCAGATTGAGCAGCTGGCGCGTGCTGCCGTAGGAGCGGACACGGCGCGCGGCGATCTGCTGGTGGTCGAGAACATCGCTTTCCGGCGCGACCCGGTGACCACGCCGGTGGCGCCGGGATGGCCGCAACGGGTACGGCAGTTGCTGACAAATTGGGCGGGCCTGTTGCGCTACGCCGCGCTGGGAGCGTTGTTCCTGGTGGTGTATCTGCTGCTGCTGCGCCCGCTGAAGAAAGAAGCATTGACTGCGTTCCGGCAGTTACCGGCGCGGGCGGCGAAGGGTTCGGGGGCGGTGAGTCAAGATGCATTGCCAGCTGGCCTTGAGCCGAACGGAGATGAGGTACAGAGGGCGGCGGCGCTGCGCAAGCAGTTGACCGCGAAAGTCAGTGCTGAACCCAAGGCGGCGAGCCGGCTGGTGCAGGGTTGGATGCGGGAGAAGGCGTAATGAGTACTCCAGCGTCGGCGGTTTCCGGACTGCGCAAGGCGGCCATTCTCATGGCCGTGCTGGGTGAAGATGCGGCTACGCTCATCTACCAGCAACTGCCGGAAGGGCAAGTCCAGGAATTGACGCGCGAAATCGCCGAAATGGGACGCGTGCCTTCCGAAGCCGTCACCGCAGTGCTCGAAGAATATCAACGGCTGGTGATGACCGGGGAGTACCTCGAGCAAGGCGGGCCTGATTATGCGCGCCGCCTCTTGATCAAGGCCTTTGGCGAACAGGGAGCACGCCAGTTGCTGCTGCACGTGGACGAAGCGGCGGAGATGAGCCATGCCAAGCTGGACTCGCTGCGCAAGGCGGATCCGCAGCAGTTGGCGAAATTTCTGGCGGGCGAACATCCTCAGACCGTGGCCCTCACCCTGGCCCATCTGGACACCCGCCAGGGGTCAGCCTTGTTGCAGTGTCTGCCCGAGGCGGAGCGCGCGGATACGGTGAGACGGTTGGCACTGTTGCGCCGGTTCTCGCCGGAAATGGCAGAGAAGGTTTCGATGGGGCTCAACAAGCGCCTGCAATCGCTGGGCGACCAGAGCCGCCGCACCTTTGCTGGACTCAAGGGTGTCGCCGACGTGCTCAACCGGCTGGAACCGGCGGCGGCCAAAGACATTCTGGAGAAGATCGAACAGGACGATGCCAAGCTGGCGCTGAGCATCCGCAACCTGATGTTCACGTTTGAAGACTTGCTGAAAACGCCGGAACAATCGATTCGCGAACTGCTGGGGGCGCTGGAAAAAAAGATGCTGGCACTGGCTTTGCGTGGAGCTTCGGAGGGTGTCAAAGCGTACATTTTCAAATCCATGTCCATCCGGGCGGTGGACATGCTGAAAGAAGACATGGAGGCGATGGGGCCGGTGCGAGGGAGAGAGATCACGAAAGCGCAAATGGGGATTGTAGAAACGGCGCGCCGACTCGAGGCGGAAGGCAAGCTGGTGTTGAAACTGGAGGAAGACGATCGTGGCGGCTAAGGCAGCAGCATTGGCATCCCTGGTCGCCGCGGCGCAGGAGCGGGCGGCGGCGCCTGTTTTCGAATATCCGGCGGTCGGCAAAGCGGAGGGAACTGCGGCGCAGGCGGATGGGTCCGACCCGCCGGCGAGCGGCCACGGCGAAGAAGCGCGTGCGCTGGAAGCGCGGTTTGCCGAAGCCATTGCCGCTGCGGCGGCGGGAGAGCGGGCCCATCTCACGCGCGCGGTCGAAGAATTCAAGCGCGATCGGGCGGAGTTCTTTGCCCGGGTCGAAGGGGAACTGGTGGAACTGGCGCTGGCCATTGCCGGCCGCATTCTGCATCGCGAATCGCAGGTGGATCGCCGGCTGCTGGCGGGGCTGGCCCGGGTGGCCGTAGAAAAAATTGAGCAGCGCACGGCGGTACGGCTGCGAGTGCCGCGGGGCGATGGGCCGGTGTGGCAAGAGCATCTCTCCGCTCAGACCGCACTGCCTGCGGTCGAAGTGGTTGAGGACGAAACTCTAGGCGAGGGCTCCTGCCGCTTGGAGACCGAACTCGGTACGGCGGAGCTGGGGCTGGAGTCACAACTGAAAGAGGTGGAACAAGGTCTGATGGACTTGTTGGCGGCGCGGCCGGGAGCGCGTTCATGAGCGCGCCGCCGGGACTCGTCCGTTTCCTGACCGAAGCCCGCAGCCGACGTGGGATACGCTGGCGCGGCGAGGTGCGCGAAGTGCGCGGGGCGTTGGTGGAATCGCAAGGCCCGCCCGCCACCGTGGGGGAACGCTGCCAGTTTGTGAATGCTCAAGGCGAGATTCTGGAAGGGGAGATTGTTGGTTTTCGCGGTGCCCGCACTCTGGCCATGGCGCTGGCGGGTGCCACCGGCCTGGGACATGGCGACTCAGTCTTCACCTGGGGAGCGCGTCCCGGGCTGCGGGTTGACAGCTCTCTGCTGGGGCGCGTCATTGACGGCGAAGGCCGGGCGCTCGATGGGCGCGGCACTCCGGGTGGCGTCTGGCAGTCCCTCGAAAAGAGCGCACCGGCGCCGCTCGACCGCGCGCGCATTGATACTCCGCTGGCTTCGGGCATTCGTTCCGTAGATGCGTTTCTTACCTGTGGGCGGGGACAGCGGTTAGGCATCTTTGGCGGCAGTGGTGTGGGCAAGAGTACTTTGCTGGGGATGATGGCGCGGGGTACCGATGCTGACCTCACCGTGATGGCGCTGGTGGGCGAACGGGGCCGTGAAGTGCGCGGATTTCTCGAAGATGTTCTCGGAGAAGAAGGCCGGCGGCGTGCGATCGTCGTCGTCTCCACTTCCGACCAAAGTCCACTCCAGCGCATTCGCGCCGCGCTGGCTGCGGTGGCCATCGCCGAATTTTTCTCGGCGCAGGGAAAGCATGTCCTGCTGGTGCTGGATTCCTTGACCCGGCTGGCCATGGCGCAACGCGAGATTGGACTGGCGGCGGGAGAACCGCCCACCAGCAAAGGCTATACTCCGTCGGTCTTCGCGTTGCTGGCGCGGTTGCTCGAACGTGCCGGCAACTTTGGTTCGGGCAGCATCACCGGTTTCTACACCGTGCTGATGGAAGGCGACGACTTGCATGATCCTATCGTCGATGGAGCTCGGGCGCTGCTCGATGGGCACATTGTGCTCGACCGGCGCCTGGCCATGGCCAACCACTATCCGCCCGTTTCGTTGCTCGACAGTCTGAGCCGACTGATGCCCGCACTCGTAACTCCGGAACACTTGCGCAAAGCTGGCCAGCTCCGCGCGCTGCTTGCCAGTTACCGCGCGGCGGAAGACCTGGTCCGTCTGGGCGCGTACCACGCCGGCAGCGACACCGTCCTCGATCGCGCGCTGGAAGTTGTCCCAGAAATAGAACGTTTCATGGCGCAAATCCCCGTCGAGCAGGCCCCGTGGGCCGAAAATGTGCGCCGCCTGCTGGCGCTGCCGGAGTAGCCTGTGCCGTTTCACTTCCCGCTGGAAGGCTGTCTGCGGCACCGCCGCTGGCTAGAGCAACAAGCAGAACGCCAACTGGCGCAATCCGCGCATGCCGTCGCCGTCGTCCGTGTGGAACTGGCCAGCTTGAAACTTGGCCTTACCCAGGCCCGCCTCGACCGCCGCACCGCGCTGGAAGAAAACCTTACCGGCGCGGAACTCCATTTCGCGGACTGGACAGAAGTGCAGCACCAACTGGCCGTCGAAAACTGCGGGTTGCAACTGACCGCCGCCGAACTTGGCCTGGTGGAACAACAAAAAGCGGTTCTCGGCGCCCGCCGCGAACGGAAAGTGGTCGAACGGTTGCGCGAATTGCGCTGGGCCGATTACGAAAGGGAAGTCGCCCGGCGGGAGCAGCAGATTTTGGATGACCGGTTCCTGCAGCGGCGGCAAAATCAGTAGCATCTCTTGCCCAGGAGACCCGGCAGTTGTTGCCTAATGGGCCCGCGTCGGACTTTCTCCGCGGCCGTTCCGCTTCTCCTTCCTGCCTGGCATGTTGTTGATCCAGCTAGCTCAGGGTGATGCTCGCACGACAAGCGTCCGCCGTCCGCGGGGTGGCCCGCCAACTGCAAATAAGAACACCGTCTTGAACCTCTCTCTTCAAACTGTTTCTGTAACGCCAGCGGCAGCGGCGCTCGCAGCAGGCGCGGCAGGTCCAGCCCTCCCCGCGGACCTCTTTCAAGTGATTCTGGCCAGCATTCTGACCGCAGCGGGACAAGCGTCCGCCACGCCGGAGCTTCCCGTTGCCCCGGCGAGCAAATTGCCGAAGAAGGATGCAGGCGCAGAGTCGAGAGAATCTTCAGCAGTCGCTCTGGTTGCAGCGGTGCCTCTTCAGTTGGCTGTTGTCCCAGGGGCTGTAGCCGTTTCTGCCCCAATCGCAAGTCCCGAGAGGGTTGCGAATCTCGCGAGCGTTGACAGTCGCAGTGTTCCAAGTGCCAACGTGATTCGTGGGCAAGCGGCTGAGGCCGGGCCCACGCAAATCGAATTGTTGGATGTTGCTTCTGCGCTCACAACGCCGAAGGCGGCACCTGGAATCGCATCCGCCACCCCAGCTGTCGCGGCAACATCTCTGCCGCCCGATACCGGACCGGGTGTCGCCAAAACTGAGGCCGCCGTTGTGGCGCCCGCGCCGGTCACGCCGGCAGTCTCACCCGTAGCCACGCCTGCGCCAACTTTTGCTCTCCCCACGGTGCTCCCGAATTTTGTTTCAATGTCCGCGACAGCAGACCTCCCGACTTCCACTCCGCTGCCGCGAAGGCCGGTAGCGTCTCCGAACTTTCCCGAACAACTTCCCATCAACTTGCCGGCCAATCCACGCAACCGCATTCCGGCCCCTCCATCGGCTCCGGCGGAGACGGCCACGACACCCCGTTCCGCGAACGGCATTTTTTTGCAAGGTGCCCTGGCTCCGCAGGTTGCGAATGGATCGCTGGTTTCGAATGTCCCCGTGGTGCTCCCAGTGAAAAATGCAAGCCCCGCTCCCGCCGGGGACCGTGCGTCCGATGCGCGGTCGGCGGAAAGAGGGCCGGGAGCGGATACGACCAAGTTTCTCGTTCCAGCAGAGCTGCCAACCGTCGTGGCAGTCACTCCTGCCACTGCAGGCGGCCCAGCAAAACCAGATCACGAAGACGGCACGGAAAATCCGTTCGCACCGCTGCTGCCTCCGGCGGCTGCACTCGTATCGGCGGCAACTCCCTCGGTGCCAGTGGTGGGGAGCGGAGCAGGGGAACCAACTCCGGTGGCGGCATTCGTTTCCCAGGCTACGCTCAAGCCGGCCCCGACCCCTCATCAGATGCTCGACCAGACCCCGCTGCCTGCGGATGCCGGCACCGTTTCGGCGTCGAATTCCGGAAACCGGTTTGTCGATCGCGACGGACAAAGTGAGATGCATGTTGGCTGGAGCCAGCCCGGCTGGGGACGGATCGAGGTGCACACCGTGCTGCGCGATAACCAGGTGGGTGTCACCATTGCGAGCGAACGTTCCGACTTGCGGGCTCTGGCGGCAGCGGAAATGCCGGGTTTGCACAATCACTTGCAGCGGCAACAACTGGAGTTGCAGGAAATGCGCTTTACCACCGCCGGTCGCATGGGGGAAGACGCAACGGGCTCCAGTTCATCGCGGCAGAACTCATCCGGGCAGCATCCCAACCAGAGTCACGGACAGGCGCCGGGAGGGAATGATCATCCCCGGCAACCCTCGGGACAACGCGGAATGGAAGCTGTTCCGGAAATCCGAGACGTGAGGCCCCACCCAGTTCCTGAACCTGAGCCGCTGCCTTGGCGGGAACGGCCACCGGGGTTGGGTAGTCCGGCTGTCCCCATCGCCCTTAACTTGCTGGCCTGAAATACCAGCATGCATGACGAAAGGAAGGCACCATGATTTCACCGCTCAGTCTGTCCCCGACCACATCTTCACTCAACGCCGCCGCGGGCGCCAGCGCGCCCGCTCCGGGCAGTCCGGGAGAAATCAGTGGACTGTTTTTGCAACTGCTGACGGCGCAGCTCAAGAGTCAATCCCCGCTGGATCCGTTGAATCCTCAGGATTTTCTCAATCAGTTGATCCAGCTCAATACACTCGACCAGATCTCGCAGATCCGGGCCTTACTGGCTGGCGCTGGCACCTCGTCTGCCGCCGCTCCAGGTGTTTCGAAATCATCGTTCTAAGCGTCTTGCCAAGGAGAGGTTCCCATGCCCGTATTTTCAATTCCACTGTCCGGACTGAACGCCAGTTCGATCGCCCTGCAAACCATTGCCAACAATCTTGCCAATCTCAACACCATTGGCTACAAAGATGCGCGCGTGCTGTTTCGCGACCTGTTCTATCAAACGCTGGGCACGAACGGTTCCGGTGATCCCATTCAGTCGGGCGCGGGCGTGACGGTGGGCGCAATTTCGTCGTTGTTTACCCAAGGCAGCGTCGATCCGAGTGGGGTGCCCACGGATGTGGCCATCAATGGTGACGGTTTCTTTGTGGTGCAAAAAGATGGAAACACGGTGTATACGCGCGACGGCAATTTTTCAGTGGATAAGAATGACTTGCTGGTCACGGCCGATGGGCAATCGGTGCTGGGTTTTCCGGCGGTGAATGGCGTGATCACCACCGGCCAAGGACTGACCCCTTTGCGGCTAGGAGCCGGCACCATCAGCCCGCCGACACCCACTTCCAATGTCCAGATCCGTACCAACCTCAATGCCACCGCCGTCAACGGAGATGCCTTTAGCACCCCGGTGACAGTCTTTGATTCTCTGGGTGCCAGCCATGTCTTGACGTACACCTTTACCAAGACGGGATCAAATGCCTGGAGTTACGCGCTGACCATTCCGCAAGCACAAATCACCGGCGCGCTTACCGATCCGGTGGTGATCAAAGCCGGCACCTTGACGTTCGATGGTTCCGGCAATCTGCTTACCCCGATTGCCAATGTCACCGCCATCAAGATTCAGAATCTGGCCAACGGCGCCAAGGACCTGCAATTTGACTGGCAAATCTATCAGGGCACCAATGGGTTGTTGAGCCAGGTGGCAGCCCCGAGCAGCACCGCGTCGACCCGGCAGGATGGCAGCGGTGCCGGCTCGCTACTCAACTTCACCATCGGTGGGGATGGCGTGGTCACCGGGAACTTCAGCAACGGTCAGACGGCCGTCCTGGGCCAGTTGGGACTAGCGACTTTCCCGAATCTGCAAGGACTGCTGCGCACCGGGCGAAATGATTTTTCTGAAACACTGGCTTCCGGTCAATCCGTGGTGGGTGCGCCGACCACCGGGGGCCGCGGCAGTTTGAGCGGTGGCGCTCTCGAACTCTCCAACGTGGATATCGCCAAAGAATTTGCGTCGTTGATCGTGGCGCAACGCGGGTTCCAAGCGAATGCCCGCGTGGTGACAACGTTTGATGAAATTACGCAAGACACCATCAACCTGAAACGATAGTCGAAGCTAGGTGGCGGACGTGGCCGGGGAAGTCAACTCCCGGCCGGGCCGCGCCTCTTTCTTGACCAAGGCTCTCTTAATGAAGACTTTGTAAGAAACGATTTTCCCGTGGTTGGTCCGTGGCGCCCAGTCCCGGCACGAAAGGCGGGAGCTCCGCCAAGCCCATACTTGGCGGGCACTTGCCGCGGCGGCCCGAACTCAGAATTTCTTTCCCCGCGGCCCGTCGGCCCTGCGATTGCACCTCCGTCCTCCGATGGCTGCATCTGCTCCTGCTCCGGTAATCAGTGTGCGGCCGCGTCCGCCTCAGCCGCGCCGTTGGCTGGTGCCGCTGCTGGTGGGGATGCTGCTGATGGCGGTTGGGATCTGGCGTTGGCGCGTGCAGGTGGCGGAAGCGAACGCCGCCGCGTCGGGTCCGGTTCAGTCTGTGCTCCATCTGGACACGTTTGTGCTCAATCTCAACGATCCCGAGCAGCGAGCGTATCTGCGCATTGGCATTGAAATTGGTTTGCACCGGCCGCCGGCGAAGGCGGATGCCGCACCCCTGCCGGTGGCGGCGGTACGCGACGCGCTGCTGGCCGTGCTGGCGGCGCGGCGGGTGCAGGATGTGCTCTCGGTGGAAGGCAAAGAACAGTTGAAGCGGGATTTGCTCACCGCGGTGCGCGGCCGGGCGCCTGAATTGGGCGCCCAGGAGATTTATTTCACCGAGTTGCTGGTACAGCGCTGAGCAAGTGCAGCGCTAAGCAGCCACGGAGGCTGGCATGAGCGGGACAGGGGTAGGGACGGCGCCAGCGCCAGAAGGGCAAGCCGTGAAGACCGGGCCCACGGGGGAACCGGCGCTGCAGGCGGCGGCCTGGAAGGCGGCAGCCCGTCTGCCTTGTGTGCTGGCGGTGGCGCTGCCGTTGGCGTCCGTGCGGCTGGCGGAAGTGCTGGCCTTGGTTCCGGGGGCAGTGCTTGCGACTCCCTGGCTGGTCACCGCCGATGTGCCCTTGCGGGTGAATGGGGAACTGGTGGCGTGGTGCGAGTTCGAAGTAGTGCGCGGCCGCATCGCGGTGCGACTGACGGAACTGGCGTGAGGGAGAGAACGTGCTGCTGTCCATGAATCACAAGAAAAAAAAGACGCTGACCGCAAGCTGGCGCGACTGGTGGCGGGCTCGTCTGACTCACCGCCGGCAGCTGCGGCTCACCGAAACGCTCGGTCTCGGCGAACACCGCTTCGTGGCGGTGATCGAATTTGAGCGCCGGCGGTTTCTGCTGGGCGGCACCGCGCGGTCGCTGACCCTGCTGACCGAACTGGCGGCGGCTGTCACGGTTCGCGCGGATGTGCCCGCGGACGGGGAAACCAACGCCACCCACTCGTCGCTCCGGGAGGCGTTGCCGTGAATCAACTCGCCCCGCTGTGGGGGATGTTCGTGTGGGCGACGCCGGCGGCAGTCCGGCCGCTCGAGGGGCTGCTCTCGGCGGCCGGCGGTAAGCACGCCGTTTCCAGTTCGCCCTGGGCGATTGTCGTTCTGCTGACGCTGTTGACCCTGCTGCCCGCGCTGCTGCTCTCGATGACGCCGTTCGTGCGGCTGCTGGTGGTGTTTCATTTTCTGCGGCAGGCGTTGGGGACGCAGACCACACCGAGTAATCAGACGCTGATTGGGCTGGCCTTGTTGTTGACTTACTTTCTGATGCAACCGGTGGGCGCGGCGGTGTATCAGCAGGCGCTCGAACCGCTGGCCTCCGGCCGGGTGGATGTTTGGCAGGCGCTCGATCGCGCGGCTGGCCCCATGCGCCAGTTCATGTTGCCGTACGCGCGGGAAAAAGACCTGGCCTTGTTTCTCGATCTGGCCCACGCTCCCCGGCCCCACCGTCCGGAGGAGGTGCCGTTGCGCGTGCTCGCGCCGGCGTATCTCATTTCCGAACTCAAGGCTGGATTTCAGATTGGGGCGGCGCTGTTTCTGCCCTTTCTGGTGATCGATCTGGCGGTGGCGGCGGTGACCACTTCCACCGGCATGCTGCAACTGCCGCCGGTGGTGATTTCGACGCCACTGAAGATTCTGCTGTTTGTCATGGTGGACGGCTGGAACCTGCTGCTGAGTTCGCTGATGCGGAGTTTCCAATGAGGGCGAGGTGCGCGGCTCGCAAGCGTGGGCTGGACAAAATCAGGCCGGAGAACACGGGAGCGGAGAACAGCGGAGTGGAGAACACGCGATATGGATCCTTACGTGGAATTGGTGCGGCGGGCGCTCGAAATGGCGTTGCTGGTCAGTGCGCCGCTGCTGGCGGTGGTGCTGGTGGTGAGCCTGGTGGTCAACATCTGCCAGGTGCTGACTTCCCTGCAGGAGGGCACGCTTTCGACGGTGCCCCGCCTGGTCGCGACGGCGGCAGCGGCTTTTCTTTTGTTGCCCTGGATGGCGCGCCGGCTGGGGGCCTTCACGCTCTCAGTCTTTTCCGACTTCCATTCCATGCTGCGCTGAATCCCGGGAGAGAGCAACCACTGTGATTGCGACCTTGGTGATTACGACGATCGGGCAGACCAATCCGTTCGGTGCCGGCCCGCTGGCGGAGAGCGTCTATGGCGCGCTGGTGGTGGGAACGCGGATTTCGCTGGTCATGGTGTTTCTGCCTTTCCTCGGCGACACCGGGATTCCCGCGCTGGCCAAAGCGGCATTGGCCGTCCTGATGACGGGATTGTTGGCGGCGGGGGGTGGAATTGCGCTGCCTGCGGTGGCCCATGCCGGTGGACTGGCGTTGTTGCTGCTGCGCGAAGCCGCACTCGGACTGGTACTGGCGTTGGGCGCTCATTGCGTCATCGAAGCGGCGCAACTGGCAGGCCAGCTGGCGGGATTTCAGATTGGACTCTCGCTGGTCAACGTGATTGATCCGCAAACCGCGGTGGATACACCTGTACTTTCCATTCTGCATCGCTGGCTGGGGTTGATGATTTTTCTCCACTTGAACGCGCATCACTGGTTGCTGCGAGCGGCGGCGCGCAGTTTTGAGGTCGTACCCCCATCGTCGGCGCTTCTGCCCGCCGCTTCCCTGCTGGGAGTCGTCCGCGCCGCGGGCGGCATGTGGCTGTCGGCGGTGGAACTGGCGGCACCGCTGCTGGTGGTAACGATGATTGCAGATGTGGCCCTTGGGTTCCTCGGCCGGGTGTCGCCGCAGCTGCCGGTGCTGATATTCGGGCTGGCGGTGAAACCTCTGCTTGGACTGACCGTTATGGTGGCCACGGTTTCAGCCTGGCCCTGGTTTTTTGCGCATCGGCTGGAGCAGGCGCTCGCCCTGGGCGAACGCCTGCTGCACCTAGCGCGCTAGGGCGGCGACGGAACGAGATCAGGGACAGGGATTCAGGGACACGGATTGAGGCAGCGGGAAAAACATGGCGAGCGGAGAAAGCGGAGAAAAACGAGAGAAACCGACACCGCGACGACGCCGGCAAGCGCGCGAACGCGGCCAGGTGGCGCGCAGTCGCGACCTCTCCGGAGCGCTGGCGTTGCTGGCCGCGTTGCTGGTGCTGGCCAGCCAGACCGGGATGTTTCTGCGGGCATGGCGCGCCTGGCTGGAATCGTTGCTGCTGATTTCCGGGCGCGGCGCCCTGCCGGCAGGTCTGGCCGCGGGGGGCGCCGGGCTGCTGGCGCTGGCGGTGGCTCCAGCCATCGCGCTGGCGTGGGTGGTGGCGGGCGCGAGTGCGCTGGTCCAGGGCGGGATGGTGATCGCGCCGCAAGCGCTGGTTCCCGATGCCGACCGTTTGTTGTCCGGCGAGCGCTTGCAAAAACTTTTTTCCTGGACGGCGCTCACCAATCTGGGCCGGTCGCTGGTGCCCATGGCCGGCATGGCGCTCGTGGTGATGGCTTTGCTGACGCGGCAGTGGCCGCAACTGCCCGCGCTGCTCCGCCTGCAGCCGGCGCCGCTGACGGCGACGCTGTTTGGGCGGCTGTTTGAGTTGGGGTGGAAATGTGGGCTGGTGTTGCTGGCCTGGTCCGGCGTGGACTATCTGCTCGAACGCTGGCGGCTGGAGAAACAGTTGCGCATGAGCCGCCAGGAAGTGCAGGAAGAGTTCAAAGAGACGGAAGGAAATCCGGCGGTCAAGGCGCGCATTCGCCGTTTGCAGCGGCGCATGCGCCGCCGGAGCATGTTGCGCGAAGTGGCGGAAGCGGCGGTGGTCATCACCAATCCGACCGAGTATGCCATTGCTTTGCGTTATGGCGCGGCCATGCCTGCCCCGGTGGTGGTGGCGAAAGGCCGCCACCTGCTGGCCCGCGAAATCCGGCAATTGGCGGTGTGGCACGGCGTGCCGGTGCTGGAAAATCCGCCGCTGGCGCATGCCCTGTATCGCACGGTTGAAGTCGGGCAGAGCATTCCGCCCAAACTGTATGCCGTGGTGGCCGAAGTTTTGGCGGTGCTCTGGCGGGCCCAGGCGCGCGCTGCAGCGGGTGCGGCCGGCGGCTCCGGCCGCGGAGGCCAGGTGGCATGAATACCAGTAGCGTGAACGCTCCGGAAAAACCTCTCAGCCTGACGGCCCGTCTGACCCTGGCCGGCGAATGGATTGTGCCGGTGGCGGCGGTGAGCCTGGTTTTTGTCATGCTGGTGCCGCTGCCGGCGGTTGTCCTGGACTTGCTGCTGGCGGTCAGTCTGGCCGCCGGAGTAGTGGTGTTGCTGGCCGCCTTGAACATCCTGCGCCCCGCGCAGTTTTCCGTTTTCCCCAGCCTGTTGCTGCTGCTGACTTTGTTCCGGCTGAGTCTGAATCTGGCGTCTTCGCGCCGCATCCTGCTGCACGGCAATGAAGGCGCCGGGGCGGCGGGACGGGTGATTGAAGCCTTTGGCCAGTTTGTGGTGGGGGGGAACTATGTGGTCGGGTTTGTGCTGTTCCTGGCCTTGATTGCCATTCAGTACATGGTGGTCAGTCACGGTGCCGTGCGCACGGCTGAGGTGACGGCGCGTTTCACCCTGGATGCGTTGCCCGGCAAGCAGATGGCGATTGATGCCGATCTCAATGCGGGATTGATTGATGAAGTGCAGGCGCGGGCACGGCGCGAACAGATTGCGCACGATGCCGAGTTTTATGGCGCCATGGATGGAGCGGCGCGCTTCAATCAGCGCGATGCATTGGCCACCATTCTGATCACCGTGATCAACATTGTGGCTGGCTTCCTGATCGGTGTCTTCCAACTCGATATCCCTTTCCGCGAAGCCCTGCGCACCTACACCGTGCTCACCGTCGGGGATGGCCTGGTGACCATGATTCCGTCCTTCCTGGTGGCCATGGCGGGTGGCTTAGTGGTGACGCGCGCGTCTTCTGCTACCAGTCTTTCCGCCGACGTGAGCCGGCAGTTATTTGCCGCGCGGCGGCCGCTGTGGATTGCGGCTTCGGTGCTGGCCGCCTTGGCGCTGATTCCCGGACTCCCCAAGCTGCCGTTTCTGCTCTGTGCGGGAACTTTGGCGATGTTGGCGCGGCGGCGGCAGGAGGCGGTAGAACCAGCAGCGGCAGCGGCGGCGGAAAGTCCGGCGGCGGAATCGCTGGATGCGGTGCTGCAGTTGGACGATCTGGCGCTCGAAGTGGGCTATGCCCTGGTGCCGCTGGTCGATGCCGGCCGGGGCGGGCAACTGCTGGCGCGGATCCGCGCCCTGCGCACCAATCTGGCGCAGCAGCTGGGCTTCATCGTGCCGCCGGTGCACATCACCGACAACCTGCGTTTGAAACCGCGCGAGTACGTCATCTCGCTGCGCGGGGTGGAAGTGGCGCGCTGGGAAATGCACGAAGACGAGCGGCTGGCCATCAGTTCGGAGGTATCGCCGCCGGCGCTGGGAGGTACAGCCACGCGCGAACCCGCCTTTGGCGTGGCCGCGGTGTGGATTCCTTCGGGGCTGGAGAGTCAGGCGCTGGCAGCCGGCTATGCCGTGGTCGACCAGACTTCGGTGCTGGCCACGCACCTCGCCGAAGTGCTCAAGCAGAACGCGCATGAATTGCTCAGCCGGCAGGAAACCAAACGCCTGCTGGACCGGCTGGCGGAGAGCCATCCCCGGCTGGTGGAGGAACTCGTGCCGAAGACGCTCAGCCTGGGCGAAGTGCAGCGGGTGCTGCAGCAGTTATTGCGGGAGCAGGTTTCGATTCGCGACCTGGCGCGCATCCTGGAAGCGTTGCTGGATGCCGCGGTGGTCAATAAGGACGCGGTGTTTCTGGTCGAAGTGGTGCGGCAGGCGCTGGGTCGGGCGCTGGTGCAACCGCTCCTGGCGAGTGACGGCGGGTTGCGCGTGCTGACGCTCGAAGGTGGACTTGAAGTCGAATTGGGACAGGCCTTTCCGGCACGCGGCGGAGTGACATCCGGGGGATTGCAACCTCCGCTGGTGCGGCGGCTGCTCGAAGCCTTGCGCCGTTTGGGTGGCGAGCAGGTGGGGCTGACGGCCCCGGTCGTGCTGTGTCCTACTCCAGCACGCTTTCATCTGCGCCGTCTGCTTGAACCCTTTCTGCCCCGGGTGGTGGTGTTGTCGCCGGCCGAGATTCCGCCGCGGGTGGCGGTGCAGTCGGTGGGCACGCTGGGCTGACCGCGAGGTTGGCCCGGGGATGAAATGAAGGAACGCAGTCAGGGAATGAAACCAGAGGCGAAACCTGGGATGGCACGGGAAAACGGGGCGGGCAGGGAACCAGGGCCGCGCATGCAGACGGGAAAGGACTGGCCGGATGAAGGCAGGGGTAGAGGCCTATACGCAGTGGCAGAACGAGGAAGAACGCGAGCGCGTGCTGCTTGAGCAGATGCCGCAGGTGCATTACATCGCCCGGCGCATTCACGGACGGTTGCCGCGGCATGTGCCGCTCGAAGATCTGGTGCATGCGGGAGTGTTGGGTCTGCTCGATGCGCTGCACAAATTCGACCACGGCCGTCAGGTGCAGTTCCGGTCGTACGCCAAGTTTCGGATTCGGGGCGCCATTCTGGACAGTTTGCGCGAGCTGGACTGGAGTCCGCGGGAACTGCGCCGCAAAGGGCGGCGGGTGGAGGAAGCACATCAGCAATTGCGTGTCCGGCTGGGGCGTTCGCCGTCCGAGAACGAGTTGGCGGTGGAAATGGGTCTGCCGTTACGCGATTTTCAAGCGTTGCTGGCGGAGTTAAAGGGGCTCGAGCTGGGCAGTCTGCATGTGGAGAATGCCAGCGAAGGCGGGCGGGATGAAGATCTGACGGAAAACCTGCCGGGTGCGCCGGAAGACAGTCCGTTTGAACATTGTCTGGAAGGCGAGCGGCGAGCGTTGCTGGCGCGTCTGATTGCCGAGTTGCCGGAAAAAGAGCGTCAGGTGTTGGCGCTGTATTACTTCGAAGAACTGACCATGAAAGAAGTCGGGGCGGTGCTGGGGGTGGGCGAATCGCGAGTGTCGCAAATCCATTCGTTGGCCATTGTGCGTTTGCGTTCGCGTTTGCATGAGACTTCGGGAAGCGGAGTGAGCGCCGCCGCCGCCGGCCGCTGAAGGGGCAGGTGCCGAAGAGAGCAAGAATCCTTAACCAGATCGAGAAACAAGAAGTAAGAAGTAGAAGTAAGAGAAATCAAGAAAACTTCGAAGCGATCGAGAGTGCGATGAAAAAGCTGCTGAACCAGGAAGAAATTGATGCCATGTTTTTGGCCGCCCGGGGCGGAGCGGCAACCGCGGCGCGCAACGTACAGGGGTGGGATCCGACCCGTTTCCGTCAGTTGGGGGCGAGCCAATTGCAGACCATTAGCCAGTTGCATGAGGGTTTTGCGCAGCAACTCACGCACTCTCTGGGCGCGTACCTGCAGGTCGGGTTGGACGCCAAACTGGTGTCTGCGGAATATCTGGCCTTTACCGAGTTTCTACAGCGCTTGCCGGAACAGACCTACCTGGCGGCTTTGACCGTGTCCCCGTTGATTTCGGTGGCCTTGCTGCAACTCGACCTGACGTTGGCGTTTCCCGTGATTGACCTGCTGCTCGGGGGGCAGGGGGTGGGTGAAGTGCCGGCGCGCGACCTGACCGAGATCGAAGCGGAAATTCTAGAAAGCGTGGTCACGCTGATCTGCCGCCAGTTGACGCTGGCGTGGGAAGCGCTGCAGCTGACCTTTACCTTTGAACAACGCAAGCGCACGGCGGAGGCGCAGCGCCTGATGGCGCCGGAAGAGAAGACGCTGGCCTTAAGCTTTGAACTCACGGTCCTCGGGGCGCGCGGCACCCTCAACCTCATCCTTCCGACGTTGCTGTCGAACACCTACTTGCGCAAGCTGGCTTCGGAAAAAAGTTACGTGCACCACGGCAGTTCGCCGGAGACCGTGCGCCATCTGCGGCAGCGGGTCCTGCCTTGCCCGTTCCTGCTCGAACTGGCCTTCCCACGGCTGCGCGTGCCCCTCGACCAGTTGCTGGCGCTCGCCCCCGGGGATGTGCTGCCGCTGCCGGTGCGGCTGGATCGTCCGGCAGTATTGCGGGTCGGGGAAGAAGTATTGTTTCTGGCGCGGCCGGTGCGGCAATCGGGACTGCGGTCCGCCCACCTTCTCGTCCGGCCGCAGGACCCACGCCGGAGTTTGCCCGCATGAACGCCGCCACCAATCCAGAGACCTTTCGGGCGCGCTATGCCGCGGTGTGGGCGGAAGCACTGGCTGCGGTGACGGGCCAGATCGTGGGCCAGGCTCGCTCGTATGAAGTCACCCCCTTGGTGGATGAAGCGGCGGCGGCTCCGGCGGAAAGCTTTTGGGTCATCGTGCGGCACCAAGGCGGCCTGCGCGGCGAGATGAGCATCCGTCTGGATCCGCGCGATGCGGCGGGTCTGGCCGCTTTGCTGCTCGGGAAGCCTGCTCCCACCGTCGTGACACCCGCAGAAGTTGCACCGGCAGAAAGTACACCTGACGAAGCGGTCCCTGCGGTCGTCGCTTTGCTGCAAGAACAAAAGGAGGCGGCCGAGGAATTCTTGCGGCAGGTGGTTGGGCATGTAGCCACTGGGCTACGTGCGCTGGCAGGAGAGGTGCAAGTCCAGGTAGCGGCGGCAGCGCGGCCGACTTGGGCAGTAGCGGCAGCGTATGCGCTGGTTCCGGGCGAAAGCACGGCGGCCCGTTTGGAACTGCGGCTGAGTGCGGCGCTGGAGGCAACACAGCCTGCGGCAGCAACCCCGCCCGCCGTGGTGGCGGTACCCGTGGCGGCTCCGGCGGCTCCCGCCGCCGCTTCACTGGATCCGTTTCTCGATGTGGCCATGGAGTTGACGCTGCACTTTGGCGAGTGCCGGATGCGGCTGGAAGAGGTCTTGGAATTGAGTGCGGGGGCGGTGGTCGAAATGAATCGCCGGGTACAGGAACCGGTGGAACTGCGGCTGGAAGGGCGACTGCTGGCGCGAGGCGAGGTGGTGGTGGTGGATGGGTGCTATGGGGTTCGAATTACGGAAGTGGCGACCGGACCGCGACACTGAAGCGGGGGTGGGCGCGGAGAAAGACACGACCCGTTGCGGTGTGGACGATTGTCCATCGCGGTTTGAGCGTTGGCGCGGTTGGTGGCGGCGTCCGCTCCTGCGGCGGGTCGAAGGTGTTCTTTGCTGCCCGCATTGTTGGGAACGGCGATTGGCCAGCTGCCTCGATCGTCTTGACCGGGCGCCGGTGGTAGCCGCTGCCTCGCTACGGCCGCGGCTGGGATTGTTGTTGCTGGCGCGCGGTTCGATTCTCGAAACGGACTTACAGCGCGCTTTGGCCGCGCAACGTCGCGCGGGTGGTGGCCGTCTGGGTGAATATCTGGCGCGCGCGGGCGCGATTACCGAAGCGGAAATCATGGCGACGCTGGCGGACAACTGGGGAGTTGCCGTCCTGCCTCTGGATGCGCCTTTGGCGCCGGAACTGCTGGCGCTGGTTCCCGCGCCGATCTTGCGGGCGGGAGAAATGTTGCCGGTGCACTACCACGCGGGCAGCGGCCGGCTGCATTTGGGGTTTGGCACCGGAGTCGCCTACGATCCTTTATATGCAGTCGAGCACATGCTGGGCTGCCATACGCTTCCTTGTCTGGTGCCGGTGGGCCGCTTGAACGAGTTACTGATCACGCTCGAAGGCAGCACCCATCCGGCGCAGCGCATCTTTGAAAGTCTTTGTTCCCAGGAAGAAAAGGTGCGTATTATCACCAGCTTTGCCGATCGCTGGCAGGCGAAAAGCGTGCGGGTCGCGCGAGTGGGCAGTTACTTCTGGGTGCGGCTTGAGGGTGGGGACAGCTGCCGCGACCTGCTCTTCCGGCAGCCCTTGTCGGCAGCCCGACCCAGCCCTGTCGTTCTCCTCTAACGTTCTCCTCTAAAGCCGGTCTCCCCGGTTGCCGATGAGCATACCGGCAGCCGCCAACACCGATGCCAACAACTCTGCAATCCGCCACCGCTGTTTCCGCGACCACCGCCGCGCGGATGTGGTTGCTGCCGCCTCCACCCTGGCAGCAGGAAGAATCTTTGCCGCTGGCATTTGTACCGGTGTTGGACGGGTGGCTGCGAGCCTTGCGCGACGTCCTTGAGACGGCGCCGCTGGATTTGACGGAGGCGAGTTGGATTGTTCGGCAAGACCCGGGATTGGCGGCGCATGTGGTCCGGCTGGCGAATCATTCTGTGGGCGGCGACGAAGTTGCACCCGCGCTCACGATCGAGAGTTGTCTGGTTTTGGCGGGGCCAGAGCGGCTGCGCCGCGAACTGGGCCGGGCCCAAGGCTGGCAACTGGAAGCAGAAGGCAGCGAGGCCGCACCGTTTCTGCAAATGTGGGAATATAGCCGGCGGGTGGCGCGCTTGAGCGACCGTCTGGCGCGTGCCTTGAGCACGGTGGAACCTGATCTTGCCTATCTGGGTGGCTTGCTTTCATGTCTCGGACAAATTGCGGAACTGACTCGGGCGGGGCAGCGTTGGCGCGAACTCAGCCCTCACAGCTTTGATGAAAAGCATGCCGCCCCTGCCCATTTGGGTTCATGGTTGGGGTTGCACTGGTGCTTTCCCGCGGTGTTGCTCGATGTGCTGGAACATAGTGCCAGGCCGGAAGCCGCACTCGAACCCGAGTGGGTGCGTCTGGTGACGGCGGCAAGCCGGGCGGCGAGTTGCTGCGAGCGGGAATCAGCGGAGCTAGCCGGGTTGACCACCAATCTGGCGGTCCTTTTGCGCGAGTTGTTTTCCGCCCTGACCACCGAAGCGGCCGTGGCCCTGGCAGGATCGCTCGGCCAGGAGTTTGTGGAGACTGAATTTCTGGATACGGATCCCGCGGCTGCTGGCTGTGCCGCATTTTTGCTAGCGGAGTGAACCGGGGCGCGCGGTTATGTTCGCCAGCCGTTTCCACCGGAGCAGGTGAAAGTGCACGTGCTGCCGCTGCTGGAGGTCAAAGCATGACCACCATTGCGCCATCGATGACGCAACACCACGACCACAAGGAATGGCCAGCGCTGCTCGAACTGGCCACGCGGGAAGTATTTCATATCATGCTGGGAGCGGAACTGGCGTTGGAAGCGCGGCCCGAGGTGCTGCCGCCCGGTGAGTGTTCCGCCATGGTCGGATTTGCGGGACAGCTCTGCGGAGTGCTCACCATCCACTGTACTGCCCGTACCGCCAACCGGGTGGCGGCGAGCATGCTCGGCATCCCGTTGGCCCAGGTCAACGAGCAGGCTTGGGACGCGCTCGGCGAAGTCTGCAACATGGTAGCGGGAAATTTCAAAAACAAGCTGACCCACCTCAGCGCGAATTGCATGCTTTCCGTGCCCACCGTGATTGCTGGCGGCGACTATCGGATGTGTTCGCGGGCTGGAGCCGAAAACATGCAGGTCACGTTTCGGTTCGAAGGGGATCTGATTCGCATCGAACTTGAAATCCAGAGCTGAAACTGGAGCAGGTGTGGTGCGCGCCCGGCAATCCTGACCCGGCAGGATTTTCCCAGTGACCCCGTTGGTGGATGGGCCGCCGACGGCGCGGCCCGCATCTTGTTGCCACCGCTCGACCTTCCCAAAAGTACCGGCCAGTCCGCTTCCGGCGGTCTGGGTGCAGGTCTGTCCTGACGGAGCGTGTCATGGACAGTGGATACTACGCCGCCTGCGCCGGTTTGCAAGCTCGCACGCAGGCCCTTGATTTCATTGCTAACAATCTGGCCAATGTGGAGACGCCGGGTTTTCGCGGCCAACAATCCACCTTTCGCTCGGTGCTGGCAGGTCCGGCAGCGGCCGCCAATGGTCCGTTGAACCGCGCCGTCAATGATTTTGGGGTGCTGGGCTCGAGCCGCGTGGATCTGGCCAGCGGCAACCTGCAGCCGACCGGCAATCCGTTGGATTTAGCGCTGGCCGGGCAAGGATTCTTCGCGGTGGATACGCCGGCGGGAGTGCGCTACACGCGGCAGGGCAACTTTAGAGTTTCCACGACCGGGCAGTTGGTGACCGCGGAAGGACATCGCGTCCTCGGGGAAAGCGGGCCGCTGCTGCTGGCGGGCGGGACTCCGATTGTCGGTGGGGATGGCACGCTGTCAGTGAAGGGCGCAGTGGCCGGCAAGTTGCGGCTGGTGCAATTTCCCGCGGGAACCAAACTGACGGCGGAAAGTAACGCGCTGTATGCCGCGCCGGAAAACACCGCGCTGCCGGCAACAACCACGCAGGTGCTGGGCGGGACACTGGAATCTTCAAATGTGCAACCACTGGCGGCGTTGGCAGCACTGATTACGGTGCAACGCCAGGCGGAGATGATGCAGCGGGCCATCACGCTCTTTCACACTGAATTTCAACGCATCGCCGCCACCGAGCTACCGCGCGTCTAGGCGGGGGGAAAACAGGAGACTTGATCGCATGATGCGTGCTCTCTATACCGCAGCCAGCGGCATGCTGGCCCAGCAACTCAATCTGGACAACATTGCGCATAATCTCTCGAACGCCGGCACTTCCGGGTTCCGGCGGCGACGGCTGGAATTTCAAGACCTGATCTATCAGAACCTGATTACGCCCGGGGCTGCCGCCACGCAGCAGACGACGCTGGCGGGTTTGCAGATTGGCCTGGGGACACGTCCCGCAGCTTCGGAAGTGCAGCAGTCGCAAGGCGATTTCCAGGCCACCGGAAATCCACTCGATCTGACGATTCAGGGTCCGGGATTTTTTCAGGTACGGCTGCCGTCAGGGGAAACAGCGTATACGCGCAGTGGGGCATTCCATCTGGATGCGCAAGGCAACGTGGTCACCGCCGATGGCGATGCGCTCGATCCCACCATCACCATTCCCACCGGAGCGACCAGTATTACGGTGGGCAGTGATGGCACGGTGAGTGTGACCGTGCCCGGCCAGACTGCCGCCCAGCAGGCCGGCTCGATCCAGCTCGCGCTCTTTCCCAATCCCGGTGGACTGAACAGCATTGGCCAGAACCTCTTTCTGGCCACCACGGGTTCGGGCGATGCCATTACCGGAACGCCCGGCGGCGGGGAAGGGCTGGGCCAGCTGCAGCAAGGCTTCCTGGAGGGTTCGAATGTGAATGTGGTCGAAGAATTCATTCAGATGATTCTGGCGCAGCGCTCCTATGAAGCCAACTCGCGGGTGGTGCGTGCGGCCGACGAAATGTTTCAAACCCTGAACACGCTGGGCCGGTGAGGAGAATCATGCATCGAGGCAAACGGGCGTGCTGGCTGGTGGCGGTTCTGGGTCTGGGAGCGAGTCTGGCGCGCGGAGGCGAACTGCCCCCGGCGCTGGCCGCAGCCTTCCGGGCGCGGGGTCTGGAGCCGGAGCACCTGCTGCTGCCGGAGTCTGCGTCTCCCCGCGGGCCGGAAGGTGTCGCGGTGGATCCGTTGCCGCGATCCGGGCTGGTGCAGGCGCAAATCGAAAACTTGCATTGGGATGCGGCGCGGCAGTTGCTGGCCGTGCGCTGGCGCCAGTCAGACCGGCGACTGCCCCAGTTGCTGATGCTGCGCTTGCGTCCGGAAGCCCGCACCCCGGAAGGGCTGGCGGCGTTGACAGCCGCGCCCGCGGGGCCGGGGACGGGAGCAGGCCCGAATCTGGCATCGGCAGGCGGTGCTCTCTGGCGGATGCGTCCCGGACAGCCGGCGACTTTGGCTCTCGAACGCGCTGGCATGCGGTTACGGCTGCCGGTGGTCTGTTTAGACGGTGGCGCTGCCGGTGAGGTGGTTCGGCTGCGTACTCGCGAGGGCCGCATTCTTCGCGGCCGGATTACTGGACCTGCCACCCTGGCATTGGAGATGGCCCCATGAGACATGGCTGCTGCGTGGTGGTTCTGTTGTCACTGTTGGGCGGGGTTGCAGGGGCGGCGCGGCATGGCGAGACGCCGCATTCGCCGCTGGCGGATTACCTGGCGCGCATCGGTGCCGTCCCAGCGGCGGTGGCGCCGCTGACCCCGGGCAGCTTGTGGACGGACAGTGGTCCGTTTCGTACCTTCAGCGCGGACTATAAAGCGCGGCAGCCGGGCGATGTCATCAGCGTGGTGGTAGTGCAGGACACCACCGCGGACAACAGCGGCAGCGTGGCTACGGCGCGCAGCTTCCAGGCCAGTTCCGGTCTGGATGGCTTTGCCGGGCAATTGAAGACGAAGGGTCTGGCCACGCTTTTTTCGCCGAAGTCTTCGGCCACGCTGGCGGGCAAATCGCAGGCGTCTTCGAAGTCCCAGTTACGCACCACGCTGGCGGGACGGGTGGTGGCGGAACTGCCCGGCGGCGCCTTGGTGGTGGAAGCCCGCCGTGTGATTACGTTCAATCAGGAAACTCAGACGGTGGCGTTGCGGGGAGTGGCGCGTCCTGGAGACATCTCGGCGGACAACTCCGTGGTTTCGACCGCACTCAGCGATCTGGAAGTGGAGATTGAAGGTCGCGGCGTGCTCAGCGATGGCATTCGACGTCCCCACCTCGTGACCCGGCTGCTGCTGCGGCTGTTGCAGTTCTAAACCAGTGTGGTTCGAAGGAAGAAGGAGCTGGGCATGTTGCGTTGCTTCCGGTACGTGGTTCTGGCCGCCATGGTCGTGGGCGCCGAAGGGCGCGCGGAAGAGACGGCTGCGACTCGGGCGCTGGTGCCGATTGCGGACATTACCACGGTAGAAGGGGTCCGCGAGAATTCGCTCTTTGGCTACGGACTGGTGGTGGGACTGAATGGCACGGGCGACCGTCGGCAGACCCTGTTCACCACGCAAACGCTGGCCAGCATGCTGGCGCGGCTCGGGGTGCAGATTCCAGCGGCGGCGGCGCGGGTCAACAATGTGGCTGCCGTCATGGTGACGGCTACGCTGCCCGCGTTTGCCCGTCCGGGAACGCACGCCGATGTGACCGTGTCCTCGATTGGGGATGCCAAAAGTCTGGAAGGCGGGCTGCTGCTGCTGACCCCACTCTATGCGGCCGATGGCCGCATCTACGCGACCGCACAGGGTGCGCTGACGCTCGGCGGCTATAGCGCGGGAGCGGGCGGCGGCAATGCCAAGCAGGTGAATCATCCCACGGTCGGGCAGATCGTGGATGGAGGCATGATCGAACGCGACACCGCGGTCGATCTCACCACCCTGCCTCGCCTGGCGCTGCTGCTGCGCGAGCCCGGCTACGGCACGGCGGTGGCGCTGGCCACAGCGATCAATCGGGAAGTGGGGGAAGGTACGGCACGCGCCGTCGATGGACGTCAGGTGGAATTGCATCCCGCGACCCCGGCGCCCAACTTGCCGGAACTGCTGGCCCGCATTGGACGGCTGCTGGTGGGCATTGAACGGCGGGCGCGGGTGGTGGTCAACGAGCGCACGGGCACGGTGGTGTTGGGCAAGGAGGTGCGCCTTGGTCCGGTCTCGATCCTGCACGGCAGCCTGTCGGTGGATATTGCCACAGTCTTTAGCGTGTCGCAGCCAGCGCCGTTGTCGCGTGGCCAGACCGCAGTGGTGCCGCAACCGTCGGTGCGGGCGGAGGAAGGGGCGGCGCGCCGCGTCGAACTGAGTGAAGGTGCGACGGTCCAGCAGTTGGTGGATGGACTGCAGGCCATCGGCGCCACCGCCCGCGATGTGATTGCCATTCTGCAGGCCCTGAAAGCCGCGGGAGCACTCGATGCCGAATTGGAGGTTTTATGAATTCTGTTGGTCTGAGCGCCATGGTGCCGGCGGGGTCCAGCGATCGGGTGCTGGCTTCGCTGGGGGATTCGGGCGGCTTGGCGGCGAAGCCTGCGACCACTCGGGAACTTCGCCAGGTGGCGGAAAAATTCGAAGCCATCCTGATCCAGTCCCTGGTACACAATTTGCACCTTCCGCTGGGAGGCGACCCGACGGATCCGGCCGCGGGCGAATTCGAGTCCTTGGGCGGCGAAGCGTTGGCAGGTGGTTTGGCAGCCGCTGGAGGGTTGGGCTTGGCTCCGCTGATCCTCCGGGCCATCCGCCCGGCAGCGCCGGGGGCAGTTACCGTGGGACAGGAAAAGGTTCATCGCGGCTAAAGTTTGCCGCGCTGCCGCCGATAGGGAAGTTGGGGGCGGTGTCGGCATAAAGGACCGCCGCTGGCGTAAAGACTTCTTAAGTTTTGGCCGATGTTTCCAGTAGGAGACGGCCCCCAAGGCGAGGCAAACATTGCGAGGTAACGATGCGAGGCAACGATGAGAATTGATCCGCAAAACCTGGGCTTGCCCCTCCCCGACACCGCGATCGGGGCGCGGCCCCGGGCGGCCAGTGGGGGAGCGAGTGCTGCTGCGGTGCCGGGAACCGATCCGGCACGGCTTTTGACCGATGCCACGCGGGTGACGCAGTTGGCGGGAGAGGCATCGCGCTATCCGGAAATCCGGCAAGAGCGAGTCGATGGGCTGCAACGGGTACTCCAATCCGGCAGTTACCATCCTGAGCCCGCGGCGATTGCCAGTGCATTGCTGGCGGATCTGGTGGGGCAGTGACCATCATGACGGAAATCACAGTGCCGCGGTTGGAGCCGGCGACGACCGAGACTTCCATCACGCGCGACCGGCCGCGGGAGCAGCCGGGCCGCGGAAAACACACTCCGGAAAATCTCAAACCAGGTTCACCGCAGCCTGCCCCTGCGGACGAAGCGGAAACAGGCGGACCGCCAGTTGACTTGCCGGCCGTCCACCAACTCGATCGTCTGGCTTAGCCGATGCTTTCTCCCTCGCCATCCGAAGATCGTTGGGCTGGCTCGCGGCTGGATTTGCTGGCCCACATTACTGTCGAACTCCGGCAGAACGAGTGGCCGTTGGCGCAAATGGACGCGGCCGCCGTGGAACAGCAGACTTCGCGCTTGCAAGCGCTCGTGGCGGAATGGATGGCGGCGATCCCTGTGCCGGATGCGGTCGCCGAGGTTGGCGCCGCTTTTCGCGAGGGCCATCTTGATCCCGCCAGCTTGTTGGCCTGGCGCGAATGCGCGCAGCGGTTGCGTGTACAGATCGCACTGTTGCGGCGGGCGCGACGTTCGCTGGCCTGTTGGCGCAATCTGATCCAGCCGCTAGCGGCTCCGTATACGCCGGCCCGGGCCCTTACGGCCATCCCAGGAGAACGTTGATATGGGTTTATTTACCACGTTGGGGATTGGCGTGCGTTCACTCTTAGCGGAGCAGGGCGCCAATGAAGTTACCGCCAACAATGTTGCCAACCTGAACACACCTGGCTACACGCGGCAGCGGCCGTTGCTGACCGAGGGTGACCCGTTTGTGCTGGGGCCACTGACGCTGGGTTCCGGTGTCGTGTTTGGCCAACCGCAAAGTGTGCGCGATGCTGTGCTCGAACTGCGCTTGCACGATGAAACGCAACAGCAGGGCCGTTCCGACTCATCTCTGGTGGCGCTGCAGCAGGTGCAAACCCTCTTCACCGAGAGTTCTGGCGATCTGGGCACACGGCTGGCGGACTTGTTTGCCCGCATCAACGACCTCTCGGCGAATCCCAGCAGTGTGACCTTGCGGCAGGCACTGTTGACCTCAGCGTCGAATCTGGCGGGCACCTTCAATAACATTTCCCGGCAGTTGGCCACCCAGCGGCGCAACCTCGACCTCAACGTGGAACAAGGTGTGGCCCAGGTCAACGAGTTGAGTGCCAAGATTGCCGGAGTCAACCAGCAGATCACAGCACTCGAGAATGTTCACCAGAATGCCGCCGTTCTGATTGACCAGCGTACGGTACTGCTGCGGGACTTATCACAACTGGTGGACGTTCGCGTGATTGATACCGGCACGAGCATTGCGGTCACCACCTCCACGGGGACGGCGTTGGTGGCTGGCGGCCAGAGTTTTGCGCTGGCGGCCCGGATCGACCCTTCCGGTACCGACCACATTTTTGCGGGAACGCAGGACATCACCGCGCAACTCACCGCCGGCAGTCTGGCGGGACAAATTGCGGTCCGCGACCAGAGCATCCCCGGCCTGCTGCAAAACCTTGACGGGCTGGCCAGCGCGCTGAGCACTGCATTCAATGCCGCACAGGCCACGGGTTTCGATCTCAATGGCCAGGCTGGCGGCAATCTTTTTTCGGTTCCGCCGGTTGGTTCCGGAGCTGCCGCGGCCATCACCGTCACCCTGGCTGACCCGTTGGACATCGCGGCCAGTTCCGACGGCAGCCCTGGGTCAAACGGCAATCTCAGCGCCTTCGCCGCCATTCAAAAACAGGCGCTGGTTTCAGGCCAGAGTCCGCAAGATTTCTATTCGGGTGTGGTTTTTCAAATCGGTTCCGCGACCTCGCAAGCGTCGGCAGAATCAGAAGCCAGCGGCTTGATTCTGCGCCAACTCTCCGACCAGCGGGCGGCAGAATCCGGTGTCTCCCTCGACGAAGAAGCTGCCAATCTCATTCGCTTCCAGCGCGCCTATGAGGCGTCCGCCCGTGTGGTCAGTACGGTCAACGAACTCTTGAGTACAGCCGTCAATCTTGGAAAATTCTGATGCGCATCAATCCGACTCCACTGCCTGACTTGCTTGCCGCCCTGGCCCAGACCCAGCTCCAGCAACAGACGGCGCTGCAGCAAATCGCTTCGGGGCGGCGGGTCCAAGTGCCCTCGGACGATCCGGCCGCCGCTGCCGTACTGGTGCTGAATCATGCGGGCACGACCGCCACCACGCAGTTTCTTCATACTGTGTCCAATCTTGCGGCCCGTCTGCAAGTGGCGGATTCGACCATCAGCTCGGTCGTGCTGGCCGTGCAACGCGTGCTCACACTCGGAGTGCAAGCTGCCAATGGCACGCTTTCCAATAGCGACCGCGCTTCCATCGCCACCGAATTGCGAGGTCTGCAGCAGCAACTGGTATCCCTGGCCAACACCTCGTTTCAGGGCACATTTCTCTTTGGCGGCACGGCCAGTCTCGCACCGCCCTATGTGGCGGACGCTCTGCAGGCGTCGGGTGTGCGCTACGATGGCAACGCCAACACCAACTCAGTGCAGGTGGGAGACTCCTTTTCGCTCGCCGTGAATCTTCCCGGGGCGCAGATTTTCCAGAATGCGGGTGCGGACTTGTTCCAGGGTGTGCATGATCTGGCCGCAGCCGTTACTGCCAACGTTGGCATCCCCGCGGCGCTGGCGCAAGTACGGGCTGCCTTCGACTCCATTTCCGCCCAGCGCGTTTTTTTTGGCAACGCCTTGCAGCAACTGGACAGCCAGCAGTCGTATCTGAACAACGCCAAGCTCCAACTGGCGCAGCAGGAAAACACTTTGGGTGCGGCCGACCTAGCGGCTGCTTCCAGTGACTTAGTCACCGCGGAGACCGCACGCAATGCGGCGCTTCAAGCCACCAGCAGCCTGCTACACAACAGCCTTTTTGATTTCTTGAAATAACTCAGCCGGTCAGGCGGGACGCGTCCACCCACGCATTGGCATTTTGCAGATGTTGCTGCTGCCTCCGCAACAGCTCGCGTTCCGCGTGCAGCCGGATTTCGATTTGCGGCAAGATTTCGCGCACAGCCCGCAAGTGGCCGCTGTATTCTTCCCAGGCAGCGGCGATAGCAGGGTCACGCAAATTGAAGCCGGAAGCACGACCCAGTTCATCGACGGCATCGAGACACAACTGCAACTGGGTGACCGAGGCGGTGAGTTCTCCGGCAGAAAGCTGGGCCGCCGGCGCCATCTGCCGCCGCCAATCCTCCAGGCGAGAGTTGATTTCCGGCAAACTCAAAGGGGCCATCGCAGTGTGCTCCCGCGAACTGTTATCCGATGAAGGAGCCCGGCGGTGTCAGCAGGCCTGGGGGCTGGGTGGGGCGAGTGGTTCTTTCCAACTCTACCCAGGCTTCCCGAACCAGGAGTAAAAGCTTCATTTGCTGTTCCAGGATCGTTGCTGAAACGCGAACCTGCGCTTCGACCAGGCGGATCCGGACCAGCGAGTAAAACCGGTCGAGATTGCGAGCCACATCGCCGCCACGGTCCATGTCCAACACCGATTGCAATTGACCGACCACCAGCAGGGCATGGTTGAGTTCGGAAGTGCGGGCCTCAATGTCACCGCGGTGCAAGGCTGCCACGGCCCGCCGGATGTCTTCGATCGCCTGCTCATACAGCAGCACCACTCCGTGGAGTGGGGTGTCACTGTCGGCGGCGGTCTCGCGATACAGGTTGCGTGGGTTGGCGTTCACTTGGAGAAATTACTCAGACTGCTGAGTTGTCCGGTAATCTGCGCCTGCAGCAGGGGGAACTGCCGCAGCTGTGCATCCACACGGCTGTATTGTGCAATCAAGATCAAGCGTCGGGCCGCCAGCCGGTCGTCCAGGGTGTCGATTGATTTCTGGATGGCCCGCTGATTATTCTGGTTTTCCTGCAAATCCAGATTCAGCAGTCCCTCGGTCGAATCCGCGAGGGCGTTGAGGGTGCCGGCAAAATTCTTGGCAAAGCTGGATGGGCCGAGGGATTGGAAGAAACTCTGAAAGTCGCTGAAGTGGTTATTGATGACATCGGTCAACTTGGTGTCGTCAATCGCGAGCGTGCCATCGCTGGTGAAATTTACGCCAATGGCGGCGAGGCTGCCGAACCCATTGTTGCCGGCGATGGAATAGGTGACGCCTTCCAGTAACTGGGTTTGCAACCGGCGCAAGTCACTGTTCGCGGCCAAGGCGCCGGCTGCCCCGGTGGTGGCATCGAACCGGAATTGATTGTTAACGGAAACGATGAGCGCGTTGTAAGCGCTAACGAAATTCTGGACCGCTGCCTGGGCGCCAGACCGGTTGGGGCTGATGCTGAGCGCTACATTGGCGCCGGGTGCAGCGCTGATGAGGTGCAGCGTGACGCCGGCCAAAACTCCGGTGACTGTATTGCTGGTGCTGCTGATGGGCACACCGTCCACCGTCAGCGTGGCGTTCAGCCCGTCCGCCGCTTTGGTAAAAGAAATCCCTGTGGTGTTGGCGCTGACGGTCAAGTCGCCCGGACTGCCCGTGCTCTGACTGAGCAGCGCCAGGCGTGCCCCGTTCGCGTCCGTGACTACGCTTGCAGTCACGCCCAGGTTCTGCAGGTTGATGGCCGCGGCCAGGCCGGTGAGGGTATTGTTCGTGCCGTCTACCGTGATGCTCACTGGCGCCGCGGCCCCCACCTTCAACTGAAACGCTCCCTGGGCAAACTGCGTGTCGCCGTCGGTCAGGGGACTGCTGAAATAGGACGAGGTCGAGGCCAGATTGGTGACCACCAGCGTGTGTACGCCGGCCACGGCGGATGAATCCACGTTGGCGCTGAGAGTGGCGGGCTGCGAGGAGACAGCCACTTTGCCGGTGATGGCGCCGGTGACATCGGCCAGCGCATTCACGGCGCTCTGCAACGCGGCCAGTCCGGAATTCAGGCCGTTGAGCGCGGACGTCTGCGCACTCAATTGCGTGATCTGCTGCTTCAGCAGTTGCTCGGGTGCACCTTCGGCGGCCAGAATCTGGTCCACCACCGCGGTGACATCAATGCCCTGGCCCTGCGTGGCGCTGTTCGGGCTGAGGTTGAACGAAATCGCCATGGGTGCTGCACCTTTCCATTAGCCCCGGAAGTCAACCCTGTGCCGCGGTTGCTCCGTTTTATGCAGTTGCTCCTCAATCTGTTGCACGGCGTGCAATGCCTGTTCCGGCGGCACTTGCAGGAAAACATCTCCGGTCTGCCGGTCGAGAAAGCGGTAGACCAGGGTATTTCCAGGCTCCACAGCGACGGCAACTCGGGCGCGTTCAATGGGAACGCTCTCATGGGTAGGCGCGGCAGGAAGCGAATTGCCGCCTGCAGAAGCGTGCCCTGACGAAACCTGTGTGGCTGGATTCAATCCTGCAAAATCAACTCGTTGAATCTGCATCGGGAGCCCATATTAGCTCGAGGCGGGAGCGGCCTCTGCCGCTCCCGCCTCCAGCCGGATTACTTCAGTAGCGCAAGCACGCTTGACTGTTGCTGGTTGGCCTGCGCCAGAGCGGAAATACCAGTCTGATTCAGGATGGAGAACTTGGTGAGGTTGGCCACTTCCTGGGCGATGTCGGCGGCACGAATGCCGTCTTCCGCCGCCGTCAGGTTCTGGGTCTGGTTGCTGATGACGTTGGCAGCGCTCTGCAAACGGTTGATGGTTGCTCCCAGGTTGCCGCGCGTGTTGGCGACGGTCTGGATGGCAGTGTTGATGGTGGAAAGCGCCGCTGCAGCCGCTGCAGCCGTGGTTAGGCCCGCGGAACCGGAACCGCCGGAGAGCGTTGCGGCATTGCTGAAGCCGAGGCCGACGTCGTTAGTGGTACTAACCAGCGCATTGCCAGCCGCGCCCGCAACGATGGCGGTGAAGGTAACGGTGGAGGCGGTTACCCCGCCAGCCGACACATCCGCATTGGCGACTGTGCCTACACCGAACGCACTGCCGGCACCGGGGCCGCCGTTGACCGCTGCCGCCAGATTGGCAAGAGTGTCTCCCAAAGTAGCGCCGATGGCGACGGTGTTGGCAGCGCCCGCAACCGCTGCGAAAGTATAGGTTTGCGTGCCCACGACCACCACCTTGGCAGCGGTGGCATTGGCAATGCCGCTGAGTACGTTGCTGGCGTTGGCGCCCAAACCGATGCCAAGGGCCGACAGTGCTCCCGTGGCCACCGAAATGATGCTGTTGCCGCTGGAGGACGAATCACTGAGGAAAACATCCACGGTGGTGGCGCTAAAGACCGCAGTGCCGTTGAAGTTTGTCTTCGACCCAACGCGATCGATTTCGCCTTTGATCGCGGTGAACTCAGCATCCAGAGCGAGGCGCTGCGGGTTCGAGACGGTGCCGGTCGCCGCTTCCGTGGCCAGCGTGACGGCACGGTTGAGCAAGTTGGTGACCTGCGCCAGCGCGCCGTCTGCCACTTGCAGTTTGCCGGTACCATCATTGGCGTTCCGGGCTGACTGGGTGAGGGCGCTGATGTTGGCCCGCAAGCCATCGGCAATGGCCAGGCCGGCTGCATCATCTGCGCCGCTGTTGATGCGCGAGCCTGAAGACAGACGAAACAATGTCCGCGACAGACTCGCGCCCGTAATGGCCAATTGATTCTGTGCGGCCAGGGACGGAATGTTGTTCAAGATACTAAGTGCCATTGCCTCTCCTTTGGCGCCAAGTCCCGCTTGTTTGCCTGCAGATTGGCCGGTTCACCCCGGCCCGGCCGTGCCGGGGACATGTGCCTATTCACCGGAATTCATCGGCCCACCACACCTCCGCGTTGAAGCACTACGGTGCATGTCCGCTAGGACACTCGCAGACCTGGCCCCCCTCAAGTCGTTCTCGTTACGCGCCGATCTTTTCACTGGAGCCGCTTGTCTGCCACGGGCTACCGACTGGACTACATGATTCAGCTCACCCGGCTCAATAACCACACGTTGGCGGTCAACTCGGACCTCATCAAGTTTGTCGAACAGGCACCGGATACCGTCATCACCCTGGTGTCCGGGGAGAAGATTGTGGTGCGGGAAAGTTTGCCGGATGTCATCGATCGCATGGTCGAGTTCCGCCGCGCCGTGCTGCGCGATCTCCCGTTCTCGCCCGCCGCCTGGCCCCTGGCGCCTGCTTCGCCGCGCCGTGACACCACCTGAGTGCCGGAAAGGAGCCAGCTGTGGACAAAGCCAGTGTGGTCGGGGTGTTGGTCGGACTGGGCGGAATCACCGCTGGCTTGCTGCTCGAAGGCGGGAAACTTTCCCAAGTGGTGCAACCGACGGCTGCACTCATCGTTTTTGGCGGCACCCTGGGCGCGGTGTTGTTGCAATTCCCGCTCCCAGTCTTTCTCGAAGCGGGGCGACGGCTCGCACAGGTCTTTGCCGAATCCCGGCACACGCATCAAGAACTGATTCAGCAACTGGTGCTCTATGCCCAGAAGGCGCGCAGCGATGGCATTGTCTCGCTGGACAGTGAACTGGAAACGATCGAGGACCCGTTTCTCCGCCGCTCGCTGATGTTGGCGGTGGACGGCACCGAGCCGGAAGAGCTGCGCAAAATGATGGAACTGGAACTCGACAACCAGGCGGAACGCGAAGACGCAGTGCCCCAGGTCTTCGAAGCAGCCGGTGGTTTTTCTCCCACCATTGGAATCATCGGCGCCGTGCTCGGTCTCATTCAGGTCATGCAGCATCTCGACAAGATCGACGAAGTGGGACGTGGCATCGCGGTGGCGTTCGTCGCCACCGTTTATGGGGTGGGTAGCGCCAACTTGTTCTTCCTTCCCGCCGCGGGCAAACTGAAAATCCGCCTACGTGACGAACAGATCATGCGGGACATGACTTTGGAAGGAGTTGTCTCCATTCTCGAGGGCATGAACCCGCGCATGCTCGAAACCAAATTGCTCGGTTTCTTATCGGGTGCACAAAAGAGCTCTTTCAACCCCTCCGACAAAGTCCCGCTTCCAGTCGCCACCGAGGAGGTTCCCAGCGTATGAGGCGCCGCCGCACCCCTCCGCACGTCAATCACGAGCGCTGGCTGGTTTCCTATGCGGATTTCGTTACGCTCCTGTTCGCGTTTTTCGTGGTGCTCTATGCATCCTCCCAGGTGGACAAGCGTAAAGCCGGGCGCCTGGCGCTCGCGATTCAGGTTGCGTTTCAGGAACTGGGTGTATTTTCCGCCAGTGCCACCGCGGTGCCAGTCCAGGACACTGAAGCCATGCCGGCCAGTTCCGCGCAGCTGCTCGACAACGTGGCCCACACCGCCGCTCTGGGACGCTTCGTTCCTCCCGCCCAGGGTGACACCGGCAGCAGTGAGGACGCCGACCTCAGTTCTCTGCGGGAAGAACTGCAAACCGCACTTGCGGCTGAGATTCGGCGCAGCGATATTTCCCTGCAATTCGAGCCAGAAGGGCTGGTCATCAGCTTGCGTGAAGTTGGTTTCTTTGACACCGCTTCCGCTACCATTCGCCCTCAGGCGCAGAGTGCGCTTGACCAGATCACCACCATCCTGCGCCACTACCCGCACGCGCTACGAGTGGAAGGGCACACCGACAATATCCCCATTCATACGGCGCAGTTCGGCTCCAACTGGGAGCTTTCCACCGCTCGCGCCACGGAAGTGCTGCGCCTGCTGATCGTGCGCTACGGTTTCGCGGCCGATCGCCTGGCGGTGGCGGGATACGCCGAGTTTCATCCTGTAGCCAGCAACCTGACCCCGGAAGGACGTGCCCTCAACCGCCGCGTGGATGTGGTTGTGATCCGCCATCGCCCGCCCCCCACCTTTGTTACCCCGGCTTTTGCCCCGCCTCGGTAATGGACCGTTCCGCGATTGCCGATGAAAGACAGGCAGGGCTCTGCGCACCAGGCAGCCTTTTCGGAAGCCCACTCGCATGACCACAGGCGCATCCGCCAGCCGCGTTGTTGCCGACTCGTCCGGAGCCTATCCGGACACGCAGTTGTTGCGCATCCGCGACCTGGTGTACGACGTGGCGGGTATTTTTCACCCGGACCACAATCTGGTTCGTTTCGAGGAGTGTTGTCGCGGGCGAATGCAGCAAGTGGGCTCGGCAAGCCTCGCGGGTTATTTTGATTGCCTCGCCGTCAATCCAAGTTGCCAGGCTGAGCTCGTTAATCTGTTGAACGACATCACCGTTGGGGAAACCCAATTTTTCCGCAATCAGGCGCAAGCGGATGCCATCCGCCGCGTGGTGTTACCGCGAATCGCCGCCGGCAAAGCGGACCTACCCGTCCATCATCTGCGTATCTGGAGTGCCGGCTGTTGCACCGGCGAGGAGCCGTACAGCTTAGCCATACAACTGCTGGAAGCCAGCACTGACCCCGGACCCTTGCAGGGCTGGGACTTTGAAATCTTCGGCACCGACATTAACGAGCGCGCTCTCAGCCGGGCTCGCGTCGGAGTCTACAGCCAACTCAGTGCCCGCCATGTGAGCCCGCTGCTGCGCGAGAAATACTTCACCGTGGCCGACCACAACCTGGCCGTGGCCGCTCTGCTCAAGCCCAAAGTCACTTTTTCCCGCCTCAACCTGCTCGATGACAGCCGCATGACCTTCATGAAGAGCATGGATGTCATTCTTTGCTGCAACGTGCTGATCTACTTCGACATGCTTTCCAGGCAGCGCGTGTTGCAGCACTTCTACAACTGTTTGCTGCCGCAGGGTTACTTTTTCGTGGGCGCGGCCGAATCTCTGTTCGGCCTCACCGAGGATTTCACTTTGGTCCACTTCCCGGGAGCGACTGGCTATATCAAAGCGCCCCGGCGAGGGTTCACGAGGCAACTGTCGTGAATCCATCGCAACCCTCGCTCCTTCGCAAACTTGAAAACGTAGATCATCTGCCCACGCTGCCAGCTGTTCTCGCCCCGCTGCTGCGCTATTTAGAACAGCCGCCGGAAAACATCGACCTGCAGCAAGTGATTGAGTTGATCTCCCAAGACAAGTCGCTTACCGCGCAGTGTCTGCACATGGCCAACTCGCCGCTTTTCGGACGACTGCAAACTGTGGATTCCGTCCGCGGCGCGGTGATGGCGCTCGGGATCCGGCACATGCGCGAAATCGCCGTTTCCTGCTCCGTGCTCAAGCTGATGCCCAGCGTGCGCTCTACGCTCGATCCCTCGGTCTTTTGGGTGCACTCCTTTAGCTGCGCGCTGGTTAGTCAGAAACTGGCGCAGCGGATTCGCTTCTACAATCCAGAGAAGGCCTACCTTGCCGGGTTGTTGCATGACCTGGGGATCATCGCCATCCTGTGGCTTGCGCCCGACGATTTCTGCGCAGCCTTTGACCTGGCTCGCTGCGAGGAAATCCCTCTGCACGAAGCGGAGCAGCGCACCCTCGGCTTCTCCCATTGCGAAACTGGGGAAATTCTGGCCCATCGCTGGAATCTCGCAGCGGATGTCAGTGCAGTGGTGCAATTTCATCACCACCCGGAAACTGCACCCGCGCATCGCTCACTGGTCGCCATCGTCCACCTCGCCGACTTGCTCTGCCGCATGCGCGATTTGGGCTATGGCTACCCCGAGCAGCGTCAGATCAATCTGCTGGAAAGCCAGGCGCACGCTTTGCTCATCGCCGAGTGTCCCGACCTGGCCGGATTTGATTGGGCCCGCTTCACCTTCGAACTCGACAACTACCTGATCGAGGTACGCAGCCTCGTGGCCCACCTCCACTCATGAGCCACCACCCCGCCACCTCGGGCCCCATTCGCGTTCTCATTGCGGACGACAGCGCATTCATGCGTTGCGCCCTCACTGCGATGGTTCAGTCCGACCCCGCGCTGGCCGTTGTCGGGACAGCCGTAGACGGTCTGGCGGCGCTGGAGCAGGTGCAGCGTTTGAAGCCCGACGTGGTCCTCCTTGATGTAGAGATGCCGCGCCTGAACGGCCTGCAGACTCTGCGCCGCCTCATGCGCACCCATCCGCGACCGGTCATCATGGTGAGTGGACACACACAACCAGGCAGTGATCTTGTCCTCGACTGTCTTGAGGCCGGCGCTTTCGACTGTATCGCTAAACCCATGCCCACCGGCGGCCTGGACATCAGCCAGATGGGTGAAGAGCTGTTGGTTCGAATCAAAGCTGCCGGGGTGTATCGGCCTCCCGTTCGCATGCCTTCCACCGCGATGGCGCCGGAAGTCCCCAACGCTCGCCAGGCGGCGCAGGTCGCTGCCATTATCATTGGAGCCTCCACCGGCGGTCCGCTGGCCCTGCGGGAAATCGTGCCCAGTCTTCCACTGGAACTGCCCGTGCCGGTGGTCGTGGTGCAACACATGTTGTCCGGATTCACCAGTAGCCTCGCCGCCAGGCTAGACCACGCCAGCCGAGTTTCTGTTCGCGAAGCTGCCGCCGGAGACATACTGCGGCCCGCCACCGTTTACGTCGCGCCGGTGGGCCAGCATCTCACTTTTCTCCGCCGATCACCGGATGTTTGTTCGATCGTGCTTTCGGAGACCCCCGCTGCCCAACACCGCCCTTCCATCGACATCGCCATGCTTTCGGCTGCGGAGGTGTTTGGCAATTCTGCCATGGGGGTCATTCTTACCGGCATGGGCGATGATGGTTCGCGGGGTATGAAAGCAATCCACGACGCGGGTGGCTGGACCCTTGGCCAGGACCAAGTCAGCTGTGCCGTCTACGGCATGCCGCGTGTCTGCGCCAAGATGGGTGTCCTTCGTCGCGTGGTTCCTCTCGAAGAGATCGCCAGTGAAATGGTCCGTGCACTCGGTTTGCCGCTGGCAGCCCGAGCCGCCGCTCTTCGCTGAACCTATCGTGGTTGTGCCAGCACCGTCCCCTCGGGATCCAGCACAATCCGCCGCGTATTCACCGGTGCGGTTAACCGGAACGAACTCTCCGCTCCATCCACAAAGACACGGCCGACCCACTGCGGCGGCTGGTCCGGCACGATGGCATAGATTGGGACCGATGTAACCAGGTCCGCGGGCGCATCTTTCTGTTCCAGTGCGCCGCTCACCGTTGCTCGATTCGCACCACGCACGATCCGCACGCCCTTCAGTTGCAATCCCGGCACCGCCTTGCCGTTCACCCACCCGTCCAGAAACCAGGCAAGCGACTGCTTGCCGTCGTAGCGCAACGAAGGCGGCAACTCTTCCTCAAACGCGTGCAAGAGCCGCGCCGTGGTAACGCTCTTCCCCTCCATCTCCTGCCGGAGGCTTCGCAGTACGCGCACAAAGGGTTCCTCCTCCGCAGCTTGTCTGGCGTCGCCTCCGGTCGCCGCCTCGTTGATCATGGTGCGGAGCATGTGGAACAGCCAGGTACCACGTCCGTAGCTGATGGCGATGTAGCCTTCGGGAAAACGCGAAGAGGAAAGCCGCAGACCGAGGGTGACGGGTCCGGCCTCGCTCAAGGGTGCGCCGTCTTTGCTCTTCCGCAGTAGGTCGTCACGATAACGTTCCATCACCATCCGGAACGCAGCCGGGTCACGCCGCTCCAGCAGCAGCAAGGAGCAATAATTGGCCAGCGCTTCAAACAGCCATTGATCGCGATAGCTGTGCCAGCCCATGAGGTCGCCCCACCACTGGTGCGCCACCTCATGCGCCGCTACTTGGGCGCTCATAGTCGCAGATACGGGTTCCAGCCGCAGTTGCACACGCTCTTCCGGCGTGAGAAAGGCGTAGCTTGAGAGAAAGACCAGCCCCGGCCAGCCCTGGCTCAGGCTGCCCGGCATCTGCGTGAGCGAAAGCGTGCCATAAGGATAAGGACCAAATTGCCGGGCATAGGCCGCTAAAGCCTCGGCCGCCTGGTCGGCCACCGCCTGCGCATTCCGCGCCGGAGACACAGCCGGAGGAAACTGTACCGCTGCCGTCCCCGGTTCGCCAGGAACAGGTGTCACTTGCATCGGCATTCGCGGAAAACTTCTCTCTACGCCGGACGCTGCATAACTCTCTACCAGCACATCGCCGGCGCGCGCGGAAGCTTTGGCATACTTGCCCAGGTTGAACCCGGCCACCGGGATTTTGCGCTCCGTCACCCAGCGTGCCACCTGCGTCATGGCTGGATCCTGAGTCACGATGCCCATCTCTCTTTCCGCCGGCGCGGGGATTCCGGTCGCCACCAGCGTCCATCCCTCCGGATAGTGGAACTGCAAGTCGAAGTCCGCGTCCACAAAGCCAAGGTTCGGATACCAGGTTCCTCGCGCACCGACCCACAGCAGCCCGCTGCCCGCTTCGGAAAGCACCTCGCCGTGGTAAACAAAACGGAGATTGAGCGTCTCTCCAGCAATCAGCGGGCGCGGAAAAATCACCGCCACCAGATCATTGCCTCGCCGCGCCAGTTGGCTGCCCTCGAGCGACGGATTGTGCAGGAACTCAACTGGTTTTCCATTCACCTCCACTTGTTCCACCCGCAGCGCTCGGGAGAGTTCAAACAGCAGACAGCGCTCACCGTTTGCTGCTGCCTGCAACGTGAGTTCTGTGTTGGAGCGAAATTCACGCGGCGGCGCAACTTCTGCCCGGATGCGGACTTTTGAAATCCGGGCTGCTTCAAAGCCTGCGTCCGCGACTGCTTCCTGGCGCCGCGGCACAAACGATAGCCACTGGTCGTAATAGCTGGCCCCACCCGCCTCGCTCAGCTTGCCTACCGATACTGGTTCGGGCAGCCAACTGTCATAGAACAGATCGAACACGCCCAGCTTCGCACCCTGCATACGTGCATGCAGAAAGTGGTCGGACACCGCGCCCAAAGAGGGCTTGCTCGAGTCCTGCACCGGCAAATCCCGGCTCGCTGTCAACAGCAGGCGGAGTGCGTCTCCTTCGGCCAGGTTCTTTGCCATTTCATTCCAGCGTGCGGCAAAATCACTGCCGTTCCCACTGCTCCGGAGGAAAGGCTTCAGTTGTTCGCGCGTATTGCCATTGAACCGCAGATAGGCGGAGAAAAATTTTTCTTCCAACACGGCCGCGCCGGTAAATAGCCCCAGCGACGCCCGTTCTGCGCGGTCCGGCGGCACCACCAGGACCTCCCCCTCACCGGCAAAAAAAGCTCCCGTTACCTGGCCGCCAACCGCCTGGGTAAAGGCAATCTGGCCGTCCGTAAAGCTCACGTGCGCGCCAGGAATATCGAGGTCTGCATCCCGGATGTGGTAGACGGCGGTGGCGTCCAATCCCACGCTGCGCAGTTGCTCGTAAAGGGCGGCCGCGGTTGTGGGAGCCTGAGCGCACAATGGCAACGCAGCCCACAGCAAACCCGCCGCGGCTCCAGCCCGCACCACGCGCATTACCAGCGTCACTACGCCCGCCTTCCGCCGCGTTGCTAGAATCACCCTCAATGCGGCTGCCCTTCTATCCTCTATTATGCGTCTTTGCCGCTGTGTCTCTGGCCAGCGCTCCCGCTGACACCATCCGCTTGAAAAACGGGCGCTCCATCTGGGCTGAGACAATCACGGACAAGGGTACGCGCCTCGAATACAGTATTGGCGACAACACCTTCGCCATTCCAAAATCTCTGGTCGATCACGTCGAAGCTGGCGGTGCGGTTCCAGCTACATCCGGGGGCAATGCCTCGGACTCTCCCGGGATCACCATCCCCACGCCGGGCAGCGAACTTCAGATCGCCAGCGACATTTATTCCAAAGTCTTGCGCGACCATCGAGTGGATCCGGAAGGTCTGGCCGCGTTGGAAAAGTCCGGCGATCCAGAAGCCGCCGCCGCCGGCTACTTCGTGGCTGGACGTCATGAGCTCGAACGCGGCAATTTTTCTCCAGCCCGCTCTTACTATGAAAAAGCCCTGCACCTGCGTCCCGAAAACCCGACCCTGCTCATGCATTATGCGGCGGCGTTGCTGCGCATGGGTCACGGCCGGGAAGGGCTGGCCTCGGCTGAAAAAGCGGCCCGACTGGCTCCCGATTCCGCCGACGCCTGGGCTGTGCTCGGGGCGGCCCAATATGCTTCCGACCGCAACGATGCCGCGCAGACTTCGTGGAAACATTCCTTGTCACTCCACGCCGACGCCAACGTCGAACGCATGCTAGCCAAAGCCCAGCGCGACTCCGCCGCCGAAGCCAGCTACTCGCAGGGCGAGAGCAGTCACTTTACTCTGCACTACGAAGGCCAGCAAACCTCCGAATCGTTTCGCCGCGCCCTACTCAGCACTCTCGAATCTCAGTACGACGAACTCAGCGGCGTTTTCAACACGCCGCCGCGTGACAGCATTGCCGTCATTCTTTATACCGGGCAGGCCTTCTTCGACGTCACGCAGGCCCCGGCATGGAGTGGCGCCATCAACGACGGCAAGCTGCGGATTCCGGTCAACGGCCTCGACTCCGTCACCCCTGATTTAGCGCGAGTTCTGAAGCACGAGCTCGCGCACTCCTTCATCACGTATCTCTCCCGCGGGCGTTGTCCGCAGTGGCTGCACGAAGGGATCGCCCAATTGCTTGAGCCGCGTGCCTTGGGCAGCCGCGGCAACCGTCTCAGCCAGCTTTTTCAGGGCCAGAACCAGCTTCCGTTTAACATGCTGGAAGGCGGTTTTATCAACTTCTCCACCACCGAGGCCACGCTCGCCTACGATGAGTCGCTGGCGGCTGCCGAGTATATTTCCGAGACCTATGGCGTCAGCGACCTGACCCGCATTCTGCAGCGCATCGGCGAAGGCAGTTCCACCGAAGCCGCTCTGCGCGCTACCATCCACGCCGACTATGGTTCCCTGGAGACCGAACTGGCTCGCTTCCTGAGCAACAAATACGGTCGCTAGCCCGTCGCCCGCAAACGTCGCCTGGCTTAGAATGTCCGGCATGAAAATTGTGCTGGGTGCGGACCACGCGGGAGTAGAACTTAAAGACAAAATCAAACACTGGTTACAGGCGCAAGGCGCCCAGGTGGACGACCGTGGCACAAACTCCACGGCGTCCGTGGACTATCCTGACTTCGCGCGCGCGGTCGGCGATGAAGTGGCGGCGCGTGCCGCAGACTACGGAATTCTGGTGTGCGGCAGTGGAATTGGCATGGCCATCACCGCCAACAAGGTGCCCGGAATTCGTTGCGCCAATGTAACCACGGAAGAGCAGGCCATGCTGAGCCGGGCGCACAATAATGCGAACGTGCTGGCCCTTGGAGCCCGCCTGACCGACGAAGCTACCGCCTATAAGATCGTTGACTGCTGGCTGAACACGCCGTTTGCCGGTGGACGGCACGAGCAGCGAGTGGAGAAAATCGCAGCTGTGGAGCGTGCGGAGGCGCAGAAGTAAGTCATGGAAGAGTGGCGTGGCGAGTTCCTGATCAGCACAGACGTAGCGCGGCTGGATGCGGGGGCAATCCACGCTTTTCTGACGCGGTGCTACTGGGCCGAAGGCATCCCGCTCGAAGTCGTACAGCGTTCGATCCGCGGGTCTTTGTGCTTCGGCGTTTATGAGGGCGAGCGGCAGATTGGGTTGGCGCGGGTGATCACGGACCGCGCGACCTTTGCGTATCTGGCTGATGTGTATATTCTGGAACAGTTCCGTGGACGTGGTCTAGGGAAGTGGCTCATGGAGTGCATCAAGACGCACCCTGAGTTGCAGAACTTACGGCGATGGCTGCTGGCCACGCGGGATGCGCATGGACTCTACCGGCAGTTTGGCTTTCACCCGCCGCGCCGCCCAGAAAACCTCATGGAACTACACGACGCGACCGTATACTCGCGACTGGAAAAAACCGGAAACTGATAGGCTAGGACAACGAGGTCGACTATGAAGAACGATGCGATGTCGCGGACGTTAGCGGAAATCGATCCGCAAATCGCCGGCGCAATTGATAACGAAGTCCGTCGGCAGCACGAAGGCCTGGAACTGATCGCCTCGGAGAATTTCGTCAGTGAAGCCGTGCTGGAAGCGATGGGCTCCGTATTCACCAACAAATATGCCGAGGGATATCCCGGCAAGCGCTACTACGGCGGGTGCGAGTTTGCCGACGTCGTAGAAAATCTGGCGCGCGATCGCGCCAAGGAATTGTTCGGCGCGGAATATGCCAATGTGCAACCGCATGCTGGCTCGCAGGCGAACATGGCGGCGTTTACGGCGGTATTGCAGCCGGGAGACACGGTTCTGGGATTGAACCTCGCGCACGGCGGGCATCTGACACACGGGCACCCGCTGAATTTTTCCGGCAAGACGTACAAGATCGTCCCCTACGGCGTGACCAGGGAGACGGAGACGATCGATTACGACGAAGTGGAGCGACTGACGGAGAAGGAGCGGCCGAAGTTGATCATCGGCGGCGGGAGCGCGTATCCACGCATCATTGACTTTGCGCGCATGCGGCAGATTGCGGACAAAGTTGGCGCGCTGTACCTGGTGGACATGGCGCACTTCGCCGGACTCGTGGCCGGAGGAGCGCATCCTTCGCCGGTGCCGCATGCTCACATTGTGACTTCCACCACGCACAAGACCCTCCGCGGGCCACGCGCTGGAATGATTCTGGCCAAGGCGGAATTCGGTGCGGCGATTGACAAAGTTGTGTTCCCGGGAATGCAGGGCGGTCCGCTGGTGCACATCATAGCGGCCAAAGCCGTCTGCTTTCTGGAGGCGATGAAGCCGAGCTTCAAGGAGTACGCGCGCCAGGTCATTGCCAACGCCAAGGTGTTGGCGGAAACGTTGGCGGCGGATGGCTATCGCATCATTTCCGGCGGCACCGATACCCACCTCATGCTGGTGGATGTTTTTGCCAAGGGGATGTTGGGCAGCGAAGCCGAAAAGGCGCTGGGCGAAGCGGGGATCACCGTGAACAAAAACGCGATCCCGTTCGACACCAACCCACCCATGAAGCCGAGCGGCGTGCGCATTGGCAGCCCGGCGTTGACTACGCGCGGGATGAAGGAATCGGAGATGCGGCGCATCGGGCACTGGATTGCCGAGGCGCTCGACCATCGCAGCGACGCGGCCGTGCTGGCTAAGATCCGCCACCAGGTACTGGAATTGGCAGAGGAGTTTCCGCTCTACGCTGAACGGCGGGCGCGAGCGATGGCGCGGGCCTAGACTCGCCCCCAACCGCCAGTGCGTGTTGCCATGCTCTCTGTGGTTAAATCATCCGCGTGAAGATTGCGATCGATGTCCGGCGGATTACGGACTTTGGCGTGGGCACGTACATTCGCAACATCGTACGTGCTCTCGGGCGCCTTGACCCCGAAAACCACTACTTCCTGATTGGCTCCCCGGAAAAAGTAAGAGAGATTGGGCCGCTGCCGGGCCGGTTTCATGCCGTGCCGCTGACCGCGGTGGAGTCGTCGCTCGCCGGATGGACGCAGTTTCGCGGGATTGTTCGGCGACTGCAATGCGATCTGGTGCACGTGCCCCATCTGTTCTGGTTGCCGCGATCGTTGCCGTGCCCCTATGTGGTGACGGTGCACGACCTGTTGGAGCACATGGCGCGGGCGCAGGGACTACCGGCCGTGCGACGCTCGCTGCATCTGGCCTTGACTGGACGGGTTTTACGGCGAGCGGCGCGAATTTTTGCTGTGTCGCGCTTTACGCAGCAGGAAATCCAGTCGCTCTTTCGGATTCCTGCGTCGCAGATTGAGGTGGTCTACAACGCCATTGATGAGCGTTTTCTGCGTGGGCACGCCACTGAGCAAGACAAGCAGATGATCGCGGAACGCTACCAGGTGAATTATCCGTTCTTGCTGTACGCCGGACGCGTGAGCCCGCACAAGAATGTGGTGCGGACGATTGAAGCGTTTTCCGCGCTGAAAACGGAATTGGCCAAGGAAGGCCGCCTGCCTGACCTGAAACTCATCATCATTGGAGACGACTTGAGCGGGCATCCCGATTTGCGGCGGACCGTGGTGCGCAGTGGAGTGGAGAAGGATGTGCGCTTTCTGGGCTTCCTGCCCATTGAAACACTGCGGATTTTTTATGATGCGGCAAAGATCTTTGTGTTCCCGTCGTTGTATGAAGGCTTTGGGTTGCCGCCGCTGGAAGCCATGGCTCACGGTACGCCGGTGGTGACGTCAAATCTGTCATCGCTGCCGGAAGTGGTGGGCGACGCGGCCGTGCTGGTGAATCCGGAGAACGTGTTTGAAATCATGCGCGCGCTGCATCGCGTGCTGGTGGACCAGGGCTTGCGCGAGAAACTGAAACAGCGCAGTCAGGTGCAGGCCGGCCGTTTCTCCTGGGACACAGCGGGCAAGAAACTGCTCGAGGTCTACGCCGAGGTATGTGGGACGAAATCTGCCGCTGTCTAAGCGCTACTCGTAACGCAAGGCCTCGATGGGATCCAGGTGCGCGGCTTTCCACGCGGGGTAGATGCCGAACAGAAGTCCTTCCGCAGCGGCGGCAAAAAAGCCGAACGCTGCCCAAAAGAGGGACATGCTGGCCGGGAGTGCCGAGAATACCAGCGGGATGATCCAGGTAATGGCCGCGCCGGCGAGAACACCGAGAACACCGCCGAGCGCTGTCAGCGTCATCGCTTCCAGGGTGAACTGCAGCAGGATATCGCGTTTGCGTGCGCCGATGGCTTTGCGCACGCCGATCTCGCGGGTGCGTTCGGTGACCGAGACCAGCATGATGTTCATGACCCCGACGCCGCCGACCAGCAGGCCCACGCTGGAAACGGCGAACATGAAGATGAAGACCATGCTGGTGATTTGTTTCCACACGTCGGTCAGCGAATCCTGGGTGAAGATCGAGAAATTGTCGGGCTTGTCCACCCCAACGCGACGACGCCGGCGCAGAAGTTCACGCATCTCATCCATGGCTTTGGGCATGTCTTCCTGCGACGTGGCCTTGACGCTGATCCAGTGCTGCTTCTGCTCCGGATGGAGTTTCCGGAACGTGCTGAGCGGAAAATAGACGGTGTTGTCATCGGGGTTTTTGCCGCCGCCGAACACGGCTTTGCGTTTTGCCGCGACGCCGATCACCTGGAAAAGCTGACCCTCAATGGCAATTTCCTTACCCTCCGCCTCTTCGTTGACAAAGAGTTCGTCTTTGGTATCGCCGCCGAGAATAATCACCGGGGAGCGGCGCTCTTCATCCACTTCGCTAAACCAGCGGCCGGCGGACATGGAGATATCGTAGACGTCCTTCACTTCGGGTGTGTCGCCTTCAAGAATCGTATTCTTTGCCTTGCGGTTGCCGTATTTGACCACGTAGGTGCCCTCGCCGAATTGCGGCTGGAAAAAACGGACACCGGCCGTGACCGCCTTGACGTGCGGCAGGTCTTTCATGGCGAGTGCGTCTTCGTAAGTCAGCTCCTTGCGGGTGCGCATTTCCTCCGACGGGCGGCCGAAGGTGAAGGGTTCGACATGAAAAGCAAAAATGAGGTTGGAGCCGAGGCTGCTGATCTGCGTGCGAACATTATTATTGAGGCCGCTGACGATGGAGGAAATCCCGATGACCACGGCGACGCCAATGATGATGCCGAGCACCGTCAGGGCGGAGCGCAGTTTGTTGGCGCGGATGGTGTTGAGCGCCATCCAGACAATTTCGTTAAAGTCGTCTCGGCGAATCATAAATATTTTGTAATCTGGTAATTTGGCAATTTTGTAATTTCTCTCATTCGCCGGGCGTCGCGAGTTTTCAAATTCCCAAATTACAAGATTACACAATTACCAAATTTCTACAGTTCATGCCGCAGGGCGGCAATGGGGTCAAGCATGGCAGCCCGCCGCGCGGGATACACGCCGAAGAACAAGCCGGTACTGGTCGCGACGAGAAGTCCGGCCCCGACCGCCCAGAGCTTGATGCTGGAGGGCATCCCAATGGCCAGGGTGATGCCCTTGGCAAAACCCGCGCCGAAAACCACGCCGAGAATGCCGCCAATCAACGCCAGCGTGGCGGACTCGATCAGAAACTGCAACAACACATCGTTGCGGCGCGCACCCATCGCTTTGCGAATGCCGATCTCGCGCGTGCGCTCAGTGACCGAGACCAGCATGATGTTCATGATCACGATGCCGCCGACGATCAGAGAAATGGCCGCAATGCCAATCATGGCATAAAAGAACGTGCTGCTCAGGTTAGACCAGATGCTGAGGAAGCTCTCGTTGGTTTCGCAAGCGAAGCTGTCGGGTTGGCCGGGCAGGTCGTGGCGGCGGGAGCGCAGAGCAACGCGGGCCTCGTCCATGGCGGCGTCAAGACGCGCGCCCACACCGTTGGCCTTGCCAGACATGCGAATGCTGGTGTGCGAACCGAACTGCTTGAAATACGCAGTGATCGGGATGGCCAGATAATTGTCGCGGCTCTGGCCTAAAGTTTTTCCCAGCCGTTTGCCCACGCCGATCACTTGATAGAGCTGGCCATCGAGCCGGATCTCTTTGCCCACGGGATCGCGGCCGGCCATTAAGTTGTCCACAATGTCCATGCCAATGACGGCGACGTTGGCGTGATTCTCGACGTCGCTGCCGGTTAGCATGCGCCCGGCGGTGACGTCGAGATCGAGGATAGAGGCCATTTCCGGCGTCATCCCGCGAATCCAGGTGTCAGCGCTGGATTGCTCTTCGTAGCGCACATGCCCACTGGGGTTAAAGGTGGAGGCGCCCAGCAGAGTGCAATGGTGGCAGGCCTCGCGGACCGCCTCGTAATCCTCCATGGTCAGGTCTTTGCGCTTCTGTCCCTCGATCAGTTGGTCAATGCTGGTGACTACAGGAGTGATCTTGCTGATGATAAAAACGTCGGCGCCGAGGTTGAAGACTTTTTCTGCCACATAGCCGTTGATCCCGCTGACAAAAGTGACGACGGCAATCACCGCCGCCACCCCGATGACCACACCGAGCAGGGTGAGTACCGAGCGCAGTTTGTTGGCCCAGAGCGACTGCAAGGCGATACGGATGGATTCAGCGAAGTTCACGGTGCGGAGTCTAGCGAGGTGCTCCTTTAGTGTAGCAGCGGGTCTCGCATATAATGATGCTGTAGGCAGCCGGACCGGACGGCCGCTCCTGTGCCGCAAGGCGTGGGGGAGGAAAGTCCGAACTCCGCAGAGCAGTGTGCCGGATAACGTCCGGGCATCTGGCTTCAAGGCCAGCGTGACGGAAAGTGCCACAGAAAACATACCGCCGCGGCAACGCGGTAAGGGTGAAAAGGTGCGGTAAGAGCGCACCGCTGCGCCAGTAATGGCGTGGGCAGGGCAAACCCCACACGGAGCAAGACCAAATAGGGAGGGAAGCGCGGGTTCGCCTGCGCTTGCGTGCTGGCTCGGCGCGCCACCACCTCCGGGTAGGTCGCTAGAGCCGTACAGTAATGTACGGCCCAGAGGAATGGCCGTCCCGCCGCAAGGCGGACAGAATTCGGCTTACAGGTCCGGCTGCTTTCGCATTTCTTTTTGCAACGTTCATCGGTGCTTCCCCTTTGCGGAGCACATTTTTCGCTTACCACCCTGGATCAGCTCCGTCCAAAACTCTTCTTGTGGCACAGTTCGCAGAATTCCCCGTGATCCAGCGGGGGAAATCACGGCGGACCCGAGCGAGACCACGCGGAAGGACGAAGCCGTGGATCTACAAAGGCAGAAGGAGCTGAGCGAACTCTCGTCGCGGGGCTGCATGCTCGTTGCCGAGCGGAGCAGGCATTACGTGCAGGATGACCGGCCGGATTTGGTAATGGCGAGTTTGCAGGGGCTGATCAGCGAAGTACGGGATCCTTCCGGATCGCAGAACCTGTGCCCGCAGGAGAGGTGAGGCTCGGTTTCGTGGCAGCACCCTTGCGCTAGCCGCGGTTCAGTACTCCCATGTATTCCTTCCACGGCCCCACCGTCTCCGTGTAGCGCTTGGCCATGACGCGGCTGGTTTGCACGATGTGGGTGAGGTCGTGCGCTACCCAGGCGGCGAGCAACTGTTCGGCAGTTACCGGACCAAGCGCGGGGTGCGTGCCGCTCAAACGCAGTTGAGCCTCTGTGAGCCGGAGTCCGTCGAGGCATTCAAGGTTCTGCGCCCGAAGCTGGGCGAAGCGATCCAGCAACTCCGGTAATGCTTTGCCTTTGGATTTTTCAAACTGGGCGAAACGATCAAAGGGCTCAAAGGCGCGGGCCTCGCCGGATTCAAGGATGATGTGCAAGCGCGGGATCCAATCGGTTTCTTCGCCGTGGATCAAATGACCCACAACATCGAAGGGTGACCAGCCGTTGGGTTCAGTATTGGCCCGAATCCAAGGGTCAGAAAGGCCGGCGAGCAGCGCGCGCATTACACCGGGGGTACGGGCCAGGATTTCTCTTGCTTCACTCAGAACAAACGGCATGCTTCTCCCTCTTCACAGCCTCAGTCGGCGGACACCGTTTCTCCCGTCGGAGCGGGCTTTTTCCGGAAATGGCTTTCGCGAGTCACGGTGGCGACTTCCATGTCGTAGTACTCGTACCATTTTTGCCGCCCGGTGTTCTGCGCTTCGCGATGGCGTTCCAGGTTGCGCCACTGGGCCAGAGTTTCTTCGTCACGGAACCAGACCACCGTCAGCCGCTCGCCGTCTTCGGAGCGGTAACTCTTGACCGCGATAAAACCCGGGTTCTCTAGGATTCGGGTGCTCATTTCGGCGTCCATGGCGGCATAGTCTTCGCCCGCCTGCGGGGTCAAGCGAGAGCGAAACAAAACAACGATCATCGTTGATGTCCTCGTGTCTGTGTTGGCCAAGCGAAGCAGAACGCCGGCGCTTGCTCTAGAGATGTCGTCTTCCGTCAGCGGATTCAGGGAAAGTATGGTGCTCTGATACCCTGCTAGCGTCTGATGCGCGTTCCACCTTTTCTGCTGATGCAAGGATTGCTGACGCTGCTGGCGCTGTGCGGCTGTGGCTACTACGCGCTGTGCTTGTGGAGTGCGGTGCGCTTTCTCAAGCGCCGGGAGAAAACCGGGTCGGGAACATTTCTGCCGCCAGTGTCCATCCTCAAGCCGCTACGTGGCATTGACCCCGAGATTTACGCCAGCTTGCGCAGCCATTGCCTGCTTGACTATCCCGAGTACGAAATCATTTTCGGCGTGAGCGATCCTGCCGATCCGGCCATTGCACACGTGCAGGAGTTGGCGCGCGAGTTTCCGCAGCATCCCATCCGGCTGGTGATGTGTGAACACATTCTCGGCGGCAACATCAAGGTCAGCAACTTGGTGCAGATGCTCCCCGAGGCCCGCTATGAATTCCTGCTGGTGAATGACAGCGACATTCGCGTGGAGCCGGATTACCTGCGACGAGTCGTGGCGCCACTGGCGGACGTGCAAACGGGGCTGGTGACCTGCCTGTATCGCGGTGTGGCGGCGCCAACTCTGGGCTCACGGTTGGAGGCGATGGGCATCAGCACGGATTTTTGTGGCGGCGTGCTGGCGGCGGTGGAGATTGAAGGCGGGCTCCGCTTCGGTCTGGGATCGACCTTGATCTTCCGGAAGGCTGACCTGAAGGCCGTCGATAGTTTCGCGCCCCTTCTCGACTACCTGGCGGACGATTACCAGTTGGGACAGCGCCTTGCCGCATCTGGGCGCGTCGGCTATCTGTCGGAAGTGGTTGTGGACACGTTCTTGCCGGCGTACACCTGGCGCGCATTTTTCGATCATCAGTTGCGTTGGGCGCGCAGCGTGCGCGACTCGCGCGGGTGGGGCTATCTCGGCGTCTCATTGACCTTCGGCCTGCCCTGGGCAATGTTGAATCTGCTGGTAGCGCGCGGGGCAGTCTGGGCCTGGGGCGTGCTGGCGGCGGTATTCGCGTTGCGCCTGACCATGGCCGCGGTGGTCGGCTTGCGCGTGGCCGGCGACTGGCAGGTGCGACGCTGGTGGTGGCTCATTCCGCTACGCGATGTGGTGGCGCTCGGGGTCTGGGCGGTGGGATACCTGGGGAAGACTGTAGTCTGGCGGGGAGACCGGTTCTTGCTGAGAGACGGCAAGCTGGAGAAGATCGCACGCTAGGCAACTCTGATTTGGCCGTCACCTACGCGGCCTCAAATTTCCCAAACGCAGGGACTCAGTGCGACCGGTTGCTGTAGAGGTACTTTCCACCCGAGCGAGCGATCTCGAAGACGGTTAGCGCCTGCAGTGCTGTGGGATGCTCCTGCTCGCTCCAGACAAAAATGCGGTCGGGCCCTTTCCACATTTTCTCCAGAGATGCTTGTGTCTCCCAAACGCGGGGCGCGTCCGGAAAGAGCGAACCGTACCACATGTTGCCGGTAGGTTCGCGCAGTGAGCGCAGGTGGATTCCGGTGTAAAAATTCAGGGTGGAGGCAAGTTCGTACTTGCCCAGGACGACGACCGTGTCGCCGGGGCGATACTCCCGCTGCAGCACCAGGGCTAGTGTCTTCGACGACAGAATCGGATTAAAAGTAACGAACGCCGAGTGCACGGCGCTGAGCAAAACGGCCATCATCAGCGCCAGCGCGAGGTTGGCGGCAAAGAAAGCCTGCCGTCGCCGCAGCAACCAATTGAGACCTGTGCCCAACAACAGCGCGAGGCCGGCGGCGAGCAGCGGACCGCGAAACGCGCCCAGCGCTCGCGGGGTGAGATCGAAGAAGTGTCCGAACGAAAGCGCGTAGTCCTCGGGATTGCGGCGCAGCAAGTCGGCAAGATCGGTACCGGGTGGCGGAGCTTGCGAGTTGGCTAATAAAAACACGGCTGCGGCAAAAGCTATCACGCCAATGAAGCACAGGAGGGCAGACGAGATGATCCCGGCCCGCCGCGGCGGGCTCAGTGGCGAGCTTTCTTCTTCCTGCGCCAGCCAAGCTCCGGTCAGAAGCGCGAGCGCAGGTATCGCCGGCACGGTGTAGTACTCCTGGCGAGTGGAAAAACTGAAAAAAGCGAGGATGACGGCGGCCCAGAGAAAGAAGAGCAACTGCCCGCGCCGGCGAGGATCCATGGAACTGCGCCATTCGCGTAAGCGCCAGGGCACAGCGCGCAAAGCCTGAGGCAAAAACGCATTCCAGGGCAGGAGCCAAAGAATCAGCAGGGCCCAGAAGAGAAACAAAGGCACCGTGTCGTAGTCGCGCGGGAAGCGTTTGTTCAGATAGCGCAGGAAGTGTTCGTTGACGAAGTAGAACCAGAGAAATCCGCGTGCTGGTGCCTGCGCCGGATTGCGCAGTGCGGCCAGCACATGCCAGGGTGCGGCGATCACAAGGAATACCGCCGAACTGGAAAGCAGCCGCAGCCGCAAGATGTGACGGAGATTGCCGGTGAGCAGCAGGTAGACGCCGAAGATTCCAACCGGGAAGGCCAGGCCGATCAGCCCCTTGGTGAGGACGTTGAGCGCAGCAACGGCTGCGAGTCCCCAGCAGGCGAAGCGTGAGGGCGGGTCTTCGTCGAGGGTGCGCAGAAAGAACAGTGTACCGATGGCCAGCCAGCAGCCCACCAGAATGTCGGGAATCAGAAAGCGCGTGAACAAATACGGGCCGAGCGAGGTAAGGAAGACGAGGGCGGCATAGAATCCGCCGCGTTCGCCGTAGCAGCGGCAACCCAGCAGATAGGTGGCCAGCGCAGCCGCCAACACGGAGAGCATCAGCGGCAGCCGCGTGCTCCACTCGCTCACGCCGAAGAGCGTGTAGCTGGCCGCGACGCTCCAGTAGGGCAGCGGCGCCTTCTCCAGATAGCGGACACCGTTGGCGTAAAGGGTGACCCAGTCATGGCGCAGTACCATCTCGCGAGCGGCCTCGGCATGTACGGTGTCGGCATCGTCAAGGAGCGCGGGCGAGAAAATTCCCGCAAAGTAAATCACCAGCCAGAGCAGGCCAAGTACGAGCCAGTAGACCTGCCGGGAAGAAGTGACCGGTGGCGTGACAGCAGTATGTTCTGGAGAGGCAGGCGCCAGCATGCGCATGGAAAGGCCGCCTCATTATAAGGGAGAGGGCGCTTGCAGGCTGGAAGTAGAACTACGTTACCGAGGCAGAGGCGGCGGCAGCGAGCAGGGCTGGCTCGGAAAAAATGTCGCGCACCTTCCATGAGAAGAGTTGCAGGGAGAACGGCTTGCGCAGGAAATGACTCTCGGCGCTGAGTTGATGAGTCTGCATGAGGGTGCTGTGCTCGTGGCCGGAGATGTAAAGGACCTTAAGCTGGGGACGGGTCAAGCGCAGCGACTGCAGCAGATCGATTACGTTCATGCAGGGAAGAATGACATCGGTCACGAGGAGATGGATGGTGCCGGGGTGTTCGAGGGCGGAACGGAGGGCAGCTACGCTGTTTTCCGCGGCGAGCACGGTGTAACCGGACGAGATCAAGACGATACGCAAGGCTTCCCGCACCGCGCTGTTGTCTTCGACCAGCAGGATGGTTTCGGAACCGCGGGGAATCCCTCGACGGGGAGCGCATTCACCGACAGTGGCACGGCTGGCCGCAGCACGGGGAAGACAAATCTCAAACGTGGTGCCACATCCTTGCTCACTTCGGGCACACACGGAACCGTCCATGCCCTGAATGATTTTGTAGACCATGGCTAGGCCCAGGCCGGTACCTTTGCCCTCTTCCTTGGTGGTGAAAAACGGTTCGAAGATTCGGGGCAGGACGCTGGGCGCAATGCCGTCGCCGGTATCGCTGAGGGTGAAAAGCACGTAGTCGCCGGGCGCCAGTTCGGGGCGGTCGAGATCCGCCGCGAGGTTGCGTGTCTCCAGCGTAAGCTTGCCACCGCGAGGCATGGCGTCGCGTGCGTTCGAGGCAAGGTTGAGCAGCACCTGCTCGATCTGCGTGGGATCCGCCTTGGCCGGCCACAGATCCGGAGCCGGGCGTAGGTCCAGTTCGATGTCCTCGCCGATGAGGCGCGCAATGAGCCGGGCGGAGTCGCGGAGAACAGAGTTCAAGTCCAGCGCGTGCAGAGGCTGAGGCTGACGGCGGCTGAAGGTGAGTAACTCGCGGGTAAGATCGGCGGCGCGCCGGCCCGCTTTCAGAATTTCCAGCGTCTGGTGATGGGCGTTGCTGTGCGGGTCGCTACCGTCGAGCAGCATCTCCGCGTAACTGCAGATCACCATGAGCAGGTTGTTGAAGTCGTGGGCCAGCCCGCCAGCGAAGCGACCGATGGCCTCCATTTTTTGTGACTGCTGAAGTTGCTGTTCCAGAGTATGGCGTTCCGTGATATCGAGCAGTGCTCCTTCAATCAGCGCCGCGCCCCCCGCGTCCTCTGGAACCAGAGTGAAGTTGGCAAGTAAACGGAGCGGCGACCCGTCCCGGCGCTGGGTCAGGAATTCTACGTTGCTGGCCTTGCCGTCGTGCTGCAAGCGGGCGAACGCCGGAAAGGGCTCGCCCCCGGCCGGGCCCAGTGGGTTGGTGGCATCGCGCAGGGCGTCTTCGGAGGACAAGTATCCGAGAATCTCGGCGAAGGCTGGATTGCAATCCAGGATGCGCCCCGACAGCGTGGCGCGGAACACACCAGCGGGAATACTTTGCAGCAAAGTGCGATAGCGGTCGTTCGATGTTTGCAACTGATGCAGGGTGGAACGCAGCGCCTGTTGTTCTTGATGCTGACTCGCCAGCCAGAGCAAACCGCTGGCTGTGCAGGAGTCCTGTGCTGGGCACTGCCGCCAGAGCTCTCCCCGTCCTGCGTTAAGCGGCCGGAGACCCCAGCACCCAACCCCAGTTTCCCAAAGCACAAATACCGGGGTGCCGCCGGGCAGATCGCCCAGTTCCTGCGGCTTTTCTTCTTCCCAACGACCAGAAAGCACACAGAGAACGAGATGCGTGGACGCCAGCGCGTCCGCTGCGACTTCGGCCACGCTCTGGGTGCAGCGCACCTCGACTTCGCGCAGGCCGCTGGCCTGCTTGAGGGCGCAAACCAAGGGACCGGTTTCGACCTGCTCCGCGTTGATCAGCAAAACTTCGAGCCGCTCCATTCCTCCCGGGAATGCAGAGAACTTTGCCGGGGAATGAGAGAAGGACACCAGGGGCGGAACCTCCTGTGTGGTTCCATCGGCGACCGTGCCGCCTGGCTTTACGCCCTGCAGGAGGGTTAAATTACCGCGGATCAGGGATTGATGGGGTCTCGGTTCTTGGTGCGAACCAGGGAACCAGCCGGTTCCTCAGGCGGAGAAGGTCAAGAACTTGCGTTCTTCCACCGCCACATGGGTGGTGATTTGACGCACCAGTTCCATGCCTTGCTGGCGCAGGTCCGCCATCACATTTTCAAGATTTTCCGGTCCGTCCAACTGGTCGAGCAAGTGGGCGACGCAGTCTAATTGGTCTTGAATCAGCCGATGCTGACGCTTCATTTCCTGAGCGAAGGCGCGCAGACCCACGCCGCGTTTTTCCATCGTGGCCAGCACCGAGCGTTCTTCAAAGCGCATATGGCTGGGCACAGTCTGCGCCAGGTGGCGGCCATATCGACGCACTTCCGCTGCCTCCACCAGTTCGCCAAACGCGCAGGCAGCATTTCCCAGCGCCTGGAGCGCCAATTCAAACTGCCGGACTTCGTGCCCCAGCGCGCGATGGTCGTAACCGATCACGGCCGCGTCTGCTTGGAGAGTTACGGGTTGCCTGTTCATGGAGCGCCTCACCGAACGTGCATCTGGACCATGATCGCGCGGCGCACAGCCCGCAGGCAGCGAAGCCCATCACACACCGAAGTGAGGTCCGTCACTCCGCCCCGGGGTCAGTACGATGCGCCGTCGTGGTTCTCACCGTGGCAGGCAAGGTTGCAAGTCCCGTGGCCGGTACCGGTACGGGTGTAAGAGAGGACGCCGCGACTGTTCGCGCCGACAATGCTCAAATCGAAGTTGATCAGCAGGGCCGCGCTGGATGCGTGCGGATCATGGCAGGTGGAGCAAGCCGCGCTCTGCTCCTGCACATGCAGGCGGTGCTTGAAGGTGACGTCGGCCATCACCTTGCCCTGGACATCGTGGCACTTGTCGCAGAGCGCATAGTTCGCGGGCGAATAGGATGCCCCAGCGCTTGCGCCTCCGGGCCGGGCCGGCGGCGGTTCGAGCACATTCTGGCGCTCCAACAGGTGCGCAATGTTGGAGCCATGCGGTCCCGCCGGCAGTGTGCCCGCGCCCAGGTTGCTGCCCGTATCGCTGTTATGGCAATCCATGCAATAAATCTGGCTGCCGGCGTTGAGCGTGCGCCCCAGAATCGGCGCGCCTCCCGCACTGACTACGCTCGACCGCAGGCTCGGAACATCGCCGCCAGGTCCAGCCGCGAGGTCACGCGGACGCGTTACGGGATGAAATGAAGCGAGCGTGGTGAACTCCATGCGCGTGTTGAATGCGTTGGGGTTGCCGGCGTTGAATTGGCGCTGCGGGTTGCGTCCGAAACCAACCCCGGCGATGGAGTTGTCGGTTGCCTGCGGGCGATTGGCGCTGTCGCCATGGCACTTAAAGCAAACCTCGTACTCGTTGGCCGCTTGGGGCAAATATCCGTTGGCCGCGGACTGGCCTCTGACGCCTTGCAACGGCCCGCTAATGGAAGGTGGCAACGCGGTACCCGGCCGGGCCTGATGGCTGTTGTGGCAGTCCACACACTCGGCGTGCCGTGGCGCCCCAACCGCAATTTCCGGCATGGGGTAGAGCGCTGAGAGCGGGCTTTCCGAATCGTCGTGGGTCGACGGAGTCAACAACACGGGATGCTTGTACGCCTTGCTCAGGAATTCAGCCTTGAGGTTCTTCGTATCCACCGAACCATCGTGGCAGGCGAAGCACGTGTTCTCCTCCGGATACTTGATGAGGCGCTGCGCCACCTGCGGTGCGTGCGAGCGGTGGCAGCTCTGGCAGCCGTTATCCGCCACTCCGGTATAACCGGTATGCGCTCCCTGCAGCGTGCCATAGCGCGCGTCTTCCGCCGGGTCGGTGGGGCGGAAGTGCGCCGATCCAGTCCAGCCGGGTTGCTGGTGGCAGCTCAGGCAGATGGCGGAACCGCGGTTGCTTTTTACCAGGAACTTGGCCTCGGTTGTGTCCCGATTTTCCTGGTGCGGCTCATGACAGGTGGTGCACTGGATTTTTCCGCTGTCATCCAGCCGCACCGCGTCGCCCGGCGCCGGGTTCACGATATTGGTGCTCAGCGTGGGAACAAATCCAAAGGGGTGGTCGTTGCTGAACCCCTGCAACCCGCTCACGTTGGCCGGATCGCTGGCCGGCAGCGTGTAACCCGGCCCCTGCACGAATTCGATCAGGCCGTCGCTCATCGTGTCCCCCAGAGCGATGCTGCCATCGTGGCAACTCAGGCAAAGCTTGGAGACATCCTGCGGCGCAATGCCCGGCACCTGCGACTGGAGCGTGCTGCTGGCGTAACCGGAAAACGTTGTCGAAGAGGAACGCTGATTCCAGAGGTAAGTGCCGTTGTCTGAAGGATTGTCACCCGTACGGTGCGGAGTATGGCAGAACACGCACGCATCCTGCTCCGAAAGCGCGTGGACGGTCGCACTGGAACCGGCGCGGAAATCATGGTGCGAGTTGACCACCGCATTCTTGCCTCCCTGACCGAGAAGGCGGGAAGTGACAGCGGCGGAAAGCAAGATGAGCGCCACCAGGAGGGTGCGCTTCACGGCTGCGCTCCTGGCGTTGTCGCCTCCGGCTTGAGGTGGAAAATCTGGACCCGCCGGTTGTAGCCGTCGGCCACATAGACGCGATTGTTGGCGTCGATGGCGATGCCTTCCGGAAGAAAAAACTCGCCGGGACTGTTGCCGGTGCGGCCCACAAAGAACAGTAGTCGCCCGGTGGCATCAAAGACCTGCACCCGATCGTTCCGGCCCTCGACGACCCACAAGCGGCCTAGTCCATCGAGGGCAATGCCCTTCGACTTGTCGAAATCGCCGAGTCCATCGCCCAGCCGGCCGAAGGCACTCAGAAAATTTCCCTCCCCATCGAAATGCTGCACCCGGAAGTTGAGCGAGTCCATCACCCAGAAGCTCCCGTCGGGCGCGACCGCGGCATGAGTGGGATAGTTAAACTCACCACCTCGATTGCCACTCTGCCCCACCCGTTTCAGCACGTGCCCCTGCAGATCGAGGATGAGGACTTTCATCGCGGCTGTATCCACGACGTAGATGCGTTCGCGGCCTGCATCAATGGCGATTCCGGTGCAGCGCTTGAAGATGCTCTCGTTTTTTCCGAGAGCGCCCAGCGTGCGCAGGAACTTGCCATCGGAACGGAAGACGAAGATGCGGGCGCGCAGGGCGTCGGTGACGTAGATCTGGTTCTGGCCATCGAGGGCCACGGCGATGGGAGCAGCGAAAGGATCGCTCGCCGGAGCGCGCAACACTTTGTATTTGCGGCCGCCCGCATCGAAAATGTGAACCACGCGCTGCTTGGTGTCAGCCACCAGCACGCGGCCGTCGCGATCCACCGCCAGCCCGTGCGGCAGCAGCATGGCACGCTGGTTATCGTCCAGGCCAACGATCTTGCGCATCAGCCGCATCAGACGACCGGGCTTAGGAGTCACATCGGCAGCCGAACGCAGTATGCCCACCCATTCCAGTTGCGAGGGCAGCAACGGCGTAGGCGCCTGGGTGTTGGCGTCGCCGGCGGGCAACCCCACCAGCAGGAAGAGCAGGGCTGTACCCAGCCCCAATCCCAGCCCGGCTGCTTTCGACTTGGGGATCGGCCCAAACACGTTGATCAACCTTATCAAAATACTGTGAAGTCGCGGCGGATGCGGAAATAGTACCGGTTGATGCCGATACCGGTAAGTTTCTGCGACTGTTCTACCGTGCTGCGATAGTTGCCCAGTCCCGCTTCGAGGGTCACTTTGCCCAGGCGATAGCGTGCCCCCAGATCGTAGGTGCGGTATAGCTGGCTGGAGACGGCAAACAGGCTGTTTTCGCGGCGGTAGCTTGCGTTCAGGTCGAGGTTCCGCTTGAGGAAAGCGGTAGCGGCGAAGGTGGTGGCGTGCGTGGTGCGGTCGAGCAAGGGGCTGAAGACCAACTGGCTCACCGGCAGCGGCTTGCTCAAGAAATCCTGCGGGCTCAACGGAAATGGAAAGAGCGCGCTGGAGCCGTCACTGAGCGTCCTGGCGGCGGACACAGCGAAGCGCCGGTGTTCCACCTGCGCCAGAAAATTCGTGTAGCGGGACGTGATCTTGCCGGCCGAGTTCAGCAAATCCACACTACCGCGCTCCACGCTGCCGCGCAGCCGCACCTGCGGCAGCGCCGCCGTTTCCACCTGTGCCCCATACCGTTGATCTTCCGTGAATCCACCAATCTGGTCCACCAGGTTAAGCTGGGAACGTCGTGCCGTTCCCGTCAACCGGAAACGCCGGACATCGCCCCAAGTTACGCGTGTGTCGAAATCGTTCGACAACGTGTGGTTGCTGTGGTGCAAGTCAGTAGTGATCAGGTTGACGCGGGCGGTATACGAAGCCGCAATGTCAAAGGCCCGGAGCCGGCGGTTGAACAGCACCGTGCTCAGCGACTCGGTGAAGGAGTTGCGCTCCTCAATTTGTGGAGTCACCGGCGTGAGCCGGTAGTAGCGCAAGCTTTGTATCACCCGCACCGGCTGCCACACCTGGTAACTGACCTCTCCGCCGATTGAATGGGTGTCCGCCGATTGTCCGTTGACGAAAGTGATCGGGCCCGTGGCGGTTCCGCCCGCGAAGGCCGTGCGGACAAAACTATAGGAGTATTGCGAAGTCAATTTCCTGGTATGGCGGACCACAAACTGAGCGGTCTCATAGTATGTACTCAATTCTTGCGTGCCATTCCCCTGCAACTGGCTGTGCAGGAGATCGGCGCGACTTTCCAGATTCAACGTGGCTTTCTCGCCCCAAAAGGAACGACTCACCAACCCGCTGAAGGATTGCAGGCGGGTGTCGAAGCTCTGCAGGCTGAGTCCGCCAAAGGTATTCGTGTTGCTCAAGTTGTCCACAAAGGCAGCATTCCAGTGCCAGCCCGCGCGGACATCGTCCGCTTGCAGGCCAAAATTGCGCTGCGTGAAACCGGTGTCGGTCAGGGAGGTTGGTAACTTCACACTGTTGGTGTTGCGATTGAAGAACACGTTGAATCGCGGCAAGCTGCGATAGCGAGTGCTCCACTCCAGCGAGAGACCGGAGGTGCGGTTGGCTGAACCCACGACCTGCGTCGAAGTGTCAAAATTCGAGCGATAGTAGGTGACGTGCAGCGGCGTATTGCTTGCCGGCAGAAAAGTGGAGCTCAAGTTATAGCCCAGAAGATCGGTGTTAAAGCTGGTCAGCGGGATCGAGCTGAAGCCGCGCTGCCCCTGGAAGCCCGCGTCCAAGGTAAGAAACTTGGGGTCAAACAAGAAGCCCTGCGTACTCAGTCCCAGGTCGGCCAGCGCGTTCAGGTAGTCAGAGGAACCGCTCCCGGCGCCGATGCCCTGATAATTGCTTTGGGTGTAGCCCATACCGAAGGTGCCGCGAAGGTGCCAGCGAGCAGGTTCCTGCTGCATCAGTTGGGCCGCGGCCGGAAACGTGGTGAGCAGGACCACCAGTAGTGCGCTCCGAGTTGCAGTCCCCGTTTTCATCGCGGCCCCATCCCGGCCAGAGGAAGAAATGAGGAGGGAGTGGTTCCTCCCTCCCCATCGTGGTTCTTACAGGTGGCAATAGGTGCAGAAGGAACCCGAAGTCTGGGTGGGGAACTTCTGCGTCATGATGCCACTGTTGGCGTGCGGATCATGGCAGGTCGCGCACTCCATCTTTCCACCGAACAGCGGGATTTCGCCCGCGCCGTCAATGGAGTTGCCATCTGCTGGGGCCCGCAGGGCCGCGGCGGTCGCCAACGCGGGAGAGTAATTGAAGTGCACCGGATGCGTCTTGGTGAGATCTCTTACCCGGAAACCATCCGCCATGAACGTCGTACCTTCCGGGATCGGTCCCGAAAAGTCGGCCTTGGTGACGCCTTCATAGAATGAGTTCACCGCCACCGTGCCGTCATGGCAGGAGAGGCAGGCATTGGTTGGATTGCCGTCCCAGGAGCTGTCAGTAATCCCGCCGACATCCGTGATGCCGGTGTTCAAACCGTTAAAGCTGGGGCTGGCATACACGCCATAGGTGGCTACCGCCGACAGCTTGTGGTTCCAGAGCAGGACGCCCGGGCCGGTCGGAGCCGAACCGAGTTTGTGGGCAACGTGGCAGAAGCTGCATAGCGTGAAGGCAGCAGAGTTGTATACGGAGCGTAGATCGTGCCTGTAGCCCGCCATGGCATTTTTCGATGCCCTGGCAAAGCTCATCGTGCTGAACAATGCAACCGCCAACACGATCACGACCGTCAATTTAAGTGCTTTCATAAGACCTCCTGATGGTCTCGAACTAACCCTAGGGTTTTTCACAGCAGACTGCGTACTTCCTTCCGGCTGCGCGAATTGGTGCGCAGCAGAACTCATTTAATTTCCTCCCAGGAACTGAAACACCTGCACCCGGTGGTTCAGTCCATCGCTCACGTACACCTTGTCGTGGCGGTCGATGAAGATGCCCATGGGAAGATTGAAATCACCGGGCTGGCTGCCGGCATTGCCGACGAACATGAGCACATGCCCTGTGGCATCGAATACCTGGAAGTTGCTGAAGGCGGCGTCCACCACCCAAATGTGACCTTCACGGTCAATGGCCACGCCCTTGGGCCGCACGAAATCGCCCGGCCGCGGGCCTTGCTGCCCGAAGCGGCGCACAAATTTGTAGTCCGGAGAAAAGAGCTGTACTGAGCAGCTGCCCGTGTCCGAGACCGCGAAGGTCCCATCCGAACCGACCGCAATTCCTACTGGGAAGTTAAACTCGCCATTTTTGTCGCCGCGCTTCCCCACCTTTTGCTCCAGTTGCAAGGTGTCCAGGTTGTAGACCAGCACCTGGTGCAGTTTGGAATCGACCACGTACAGCCGGCGCCGGACTTCATCGAGCGCCAGAAATGTCGGGTTCATCATGCCCGTGTCGGTGCCAATGCTGCCGGTAAGGTGTCCCGTCGAGTCGAAGCGGACCACCATGCGCAGGGAAGGATCGGAAACGAAAAAGTTGTCTTTACTGTCCACCGTGACGCCCAGCGGAGTCTTGAAAAAGATGCCTCGTTCCCCGCGCAGCCGCAACACCTGCTTCTTCTCCTTGTCCAGGATGAAGAGGGTGGCCGTCTGCGCGGAGACCACGAAGATCCTGCCCTTCGAATCTGCGGCCACGCCGGCGGGACGGAGGAAGTAATCCGCCTGGTTCGGGTCCGCGTTGCCCACCATGCGGTCCACGAAGGAGCGTTTCTTGCGCGGCTCGATGTCAAAGTTATTGGAGAACATCTCCAGAAATTTCAGCCGCGGCTTGTCCGGAGGCAGCGGCCACACTAGGTTGGTGGGAGCGGCCTGCGCGTTGCTGTCTTTCTGGTCTTTTGCCCGGGCGGTGGGCGCAGCCAAAGTTACGAGAACGGCTGCGGTAAACAGTCCCAATGTCCAAATTGCCTTCTTCATTGCTGCCCCCCGGAATTGCTCTTCTTGGGTTCCGGCTTGGCCGGCGCACTCTGCTGTTTTTCCTGTTGTTCTTTTTCAAACTTGTCGGCTTTGGCTTTTTGCGCTGCCTGATGGCAGTTCTCGCACACGTCCTGCTTGTCGGGCAGCGTGATGACCAGCTTCTGCTGGCTGGCGGCGTGGTGTTCATGACAGCTAAAGCAGGACATCTTTTCTTCCGGCTTCAGCGGATTGGGCAGACCTTGTACCGGATGCCGCCGCCAGGGGTGCCCCACCTGCGCCTCAGCGCTGGGCAGTACCTTGGGGTAGGCGCGGAACTCATCGCCGCTGATGTCAAACTTCTTGAAGAGCGAAACTTTGTCGCCGGCGTCGCTGCGGTCGGCGTGGCACTCCAGGCAAACTTTGGCGCCGTCGGCACGCAGCTGTTTCGCGAAGTCGCTGGTGTGCGGATCATGGCAGGTCACGCACTCGCCCTTGCTGTAGGGAGCATGCAGCACCGCGTCGGCGCTCTTTTCGTGGCAGGTGAAGCAGATCTCCTGCTTGGGGCTGACCAGGTTGACGGTCGTGGTCTCGCCTTCCGTCTTCACTTCGTGGCAGGTGGTGCAGCCCATGGCGATGGCGGAGTGAACCGCCTTACCCTTGGTCTTGTCTTCGTGGCAGGAGGCGCAGTCGGCGTCTTTCTCCAGCTTGACCGGATGCTCCACTGCGGCTGCAGGCAGATAAGCTGCCAGAACCACCGCCAGAGAGCCAATCAGAAGTCCAGAGATGCTTTTCACAACAGCCTCCATCCATGTTCATGCACGCGGCCAGCCGCAAAGGGGAGGATGCGAGGAGAATTTCTCCGATGTCTGCAAACCCATGAATCAGAATGTGTTGCTACTGGCCCGCGGAGGCGGTATGAGCCCGCGCCGCCGAGGCAATATTCCGCAGTTGGGGCTTCTCCCACAATGGTGCTGGTGAAATCACCCAAGTAACGAGCGAGGATCGAGTGGCTGCGGATTCGAGTCGTCCTAGGCAAACCAAGCGTCGCCATCTGTGGATATTCTCGCCTTGCCAGCCGGGTAGTTCTAAGTGCGCGGCTCACGCCGTACCGTGACCAGGCGCACAGCGTGTGGGTGAAAACCCGCGTTTTTTTCGATTTCCCATCCGCCCGGAAAAAACGGAAATCCGCCTTAAACCTCAAGCCCACTTACGGTTGCAGCCTTTGAGCCGAAACTGGCCGCGTACGTGCACCAACCACGCGTTGGACGAGGCCAGAAACACCCATGAGCACACCCCCTCGCACGCTGGGCCGTCGCCTCTGGCTGACCCTGAGCTCCATTCGCAACGGCATCATCTTGCTGATTGTTGTGGTGGTGATCTCGGCGGCAGGCACGCTCATCCTGCAGCGCCCGCTCACCGACCCCGAGCAGATGGAACGCGCCTACTCGCCGCAGATGTTGCGCTGGATGGATCTGTTTGGGTTGACTGACGTCTTTCATGCCTGGTGGTTCATCACGTTGCTGGTGTTGGTGAGCCTGAGCATCGTCTGCGCTTCGATTGATCGCTTTCCCAATGCATGGCGTTTCTTCGCGCGGCCGTATCGGGTGCCCGACCAACATTTTCGTGCGGTGTTGCCACTGCAAGAGAAGATTCCGATCAGCAGCCCTGCGGGAGGCCTGGCCGCCGCCGAGCGGGCGCTGACCCGGGATGGCTTCAAGCCTGAGCGCATTGTTGGTCATGACCAGGTTTCGCTCTACGCCGAGCGCCACCGCTTTTCCGTGATGGCCGTGTACATCGTGCACGCCAGCTTGTTGCTGATCTTCCTGGGTGTGATGGTGGATGGGCTGGTCGGGTATCGCGGCTACCTGCAACTCGCCCCCGGACAAAGTGCCGAGCAGATTCAACTGCGCAGCGGTGGCATCCGCCCTCTGCCCTTTGCCCTGCGGTGCGATGGCGCCGGACAGCAGAACTATCCCGACGGAACTCCCAAACGCTGGTGGTCGAAACTGGCCGTACTCGAAAACGGTCGCGAAGTGCTGCGTAAGGAAATCGCGGTCAATGATCCCTTAACGTATCGCGGTGTGCGCTTCTTCCAGTCCGGCTATGGCGCCACCGGAAAAGTCGAGCGGGTGACGCTGGGGGCGCTGAAAAGCAAAGGCGGCAGCGAGATTCAAAACGTCGTGCTGACGCCGGGCGAAACCGTGCGCCTGGACGCGAATACTACGGTGCAACTGGCGGAGTTCATTCCGGATTTCGTGGTGCGCGACGGTGCCGTGTATACGCGCTCACTCATGCCGGAGAATCCGGCGCTGCATCTGGTGGTCGCATCCGCGCAGCCCGCCCGGGCGTTCGATGTCTGGATGCCGCCGATCGCCGGCATCGGCGACAACGCGCAATCGCCCTACGACTTCGAAGCGCGCGACCTGGAGATGGAGCATTTCACCGGCCTGCAGGTGGCCAGCGAGCCTGGACAATGGCTGGTATGGGGCGGTTGCCTGCTCCTAGCGGTGGGGCTGGGCATCGCGTTCTACCTCACCCACATGCGGTTGTGGATTCTCCCGATCGAAGTGGAACCCGGCCGGTTGGTGCTTTGGGTGGGCGGAACCGCCAATAAGAACCGCGAAGTGTTTGCCGGACGCTTTCACCGGCTGGTGGAGGAGATTCGCTCCCAGGTCGCGGAGCAATCTGCCGCCCCTCAAGAAGAAAGGGAATCTGTGCCGGCCGGACGTTGAGTTCGGCGCAGGTTGAATTGGACGGAGGAGGATGAATATGTCGCGAGCAAGAGCAGAACAACATCCCGCCGCTGCCGGCGCCACGCTGGTCGTGATGGTGGGACTGGGCGTTGCCTTTCTGCTATTCATTGCGTTTCTGAATGTGATCAAGTCGGGCGCCGTGTTCACCGAATCGACAATGTTGTACGCTGCCCTTATTTTTTTCTCGGGCGCGACCACGCTGTATCTGGGCTTTGGTGTGACCGGAACGCCGTCCTACATCAAGTTTGCATCCCTGGCGACGTGGGTCGGTCTGCTGGCGACCACGGGAGCGGTGGCGCATCGCTGGTATGCCGCTGGACATCCGCCGTTTGCCAGTATTTATGAAATGCTACTCAGCTTTGTCTGGATGTTGGCGGTGCTCACCCTGATTGCCGAGAAGCGCTACGGCGTGCAGGTGATTGGCACCGTCACCATGCCGGTGGCGGTCACCGGCGTGGTGCTGATGCAACTGTTGCGCACGGAAGTGAAACCCCTGGTGCCGGCGCTGCAATCCACTTGGTTGCACGTGCATGTCACGCTGGCGATGTTGGCGTACGCGGCCTGCGCTCTCAGTTTTGCCCTGGCCATGATGTTTCTTATTCAGGACAAGATGAAGACCGAGAGTTTCCTGGTGAGTACCAGCGGTGCGGTGGCGCTGTTCTATCTCGGCATTCTGACTCGCTTCGAGCGTTGGGGTGGGTTGGGCGTGATCGCGTGGAACCCGCAGGAGCACTCCGAAGTATTCCTGACGCGTAACCTGCGGCTGTTTGTGACCGTGCCCAACCTGGGCTGGCTCCTGTTGCTGGTGTTCGCGGCGGTGGCGGCCCCGTTGGCGCTGGCCTTGGTGGCTCGCTGGAGCAAAGATGAAAGCTGGTACGATGTGGCGAATCGCGCCATGTTTGTCAGCATCCTGTTGCAGGCAGTGGGGCTGGTCATGTTCATTCTCCGCACCAGCGATGGCCAGTATGCTTCGCTCGATGCGGAAGGTTTGTTCCCCACCAGTCTGGCCGCCAGTCCGTTTATCCTCTCCGCTCTCGTCGGCGGCATTTTCATTTCGTTGCTCTATCTGCTCCTGCTGTGGCGGCGGTCCGACCTGGAGCGCATGCTTCCCTCCAGTGACACGCTCGACCGCATGACGTACAAAACGATCGGCGTCGCCTTTCCGCTGCTGACCCTGATGATCGCCGCGGGCGCTTACTGGGCCAACCAGACTTGGGGCTCCTACTGGAACTGGGATCCGAAGGAAACCTGGGCGGCCATTACCTGGCTGGTGTATGCCGGCTACTTGCACATGCGGATCACGCGCGACTGGCGCGGACGGCGGGCCGCGTATTTCGCCATCCTCGGTTTCATCGTGGTCATGTTCACTTTCTTCGGCGTCACCTATCTTCTGCCTGGACTGCACGCGTATGCCTGAGACTGGCCTAGCATGGCTGACAGGAGCGGCCCCCGCGGCTGCTCCAGCACCCATGGTCTCGCGCAACTACCGCATCAGCACGGACGAGGAAGGTTTGCGGGAAGGGCCGCATTGTCCAACTGTGGCGACTGCCCCGATAATGGGACGGCTGGGGAAACCTGGGCAGGAGGCGGCGCGCGTGTCCCGAGTCCCGTTGAAGCGGTGGCAGTTGAAGGCGCTGTTGCCGGTGGCGTTTGTGTTGCTGAACGGCTTGCTCGTCTTTCTCGTCTCCACCGCGAGCATTACCGGCCCCGAGCGCAACTCGGTGCTGGTGGTGGCCAGCGGCGGCGCCGTCATCATCTGCGTGGTGATGCTCATCGTGATGGCGTTTCTGATTCAGCGGCCCATGGTGGAATTGCAGGAAAAGATGGCGCGGGTGGGCGAAGGGGACTTGACTCAGACGGTGGACTTCGCCGCGCAGAAAGACGAAATTGGTGAACTGGGGCGCAATTTCAACGCCATGGTGCAGCAACTGAAGCAGAACCGCGAAGAGATTGAGCGCCTGCACCACACCCAGATGTCCCGCGCCGAGCACCTGGCCACGCTGGGCGAACTGGCCACCGGCCTGGCCCACGAAATCCGCAACCCGCTGGCTGGCATCGCGGGCGTGATTGAAATCGTGGGCCGCGACCTGCCTCCCACCAGTCCCGCGCTGGAAGTGGTGCAGGATGTGAAGGAGGAAATCAGGCAGATCAATCACATTCTCTCCGACCTGCTGGATTGCGCCCGCCCGCGTGCACCCGAGGTGCGGCTCAGTGATCTGAACCTTACCGCCGAGCACTCGGTGATGGTGGCACGACAGCAGGCGCTGAGCAAACCCATCCACCTCGAAATGGAGAAGTCTCCGCAACCGCTTCCGGTTCGCCACGACAGCGATCAGATTCATCAGGTACTGCTCAATCTGCTGCTGAACGCTCTGCAGGCGACGGACGGCAAGGGTTCGATCCGCATCTCTGTGTCCCCGGCGGGACAGTTCGCCGCCATTTCCGTCAGCGACACTGGGCGCGGCATCGCACCTGAACACTTGCCCAACATTTTCCGGCCGTTTTATACCACCAAGGGCAACGGCACCGGACTTGGACTCTCCCTCGCCCGCCGCATTGTGGAAGACCATCGCGGCCACATCGAAGTAGAGAGCGCGCTGGGGCAAGGTACGAAGTTCACGGTGTTCCTGCCTGCGGAAGCAGAACCCTCCCACACGAACTGAGCGGCGCCGGCTCGGGCTTCTGACTGCGCGCAATTCGAAAATGCCACCGAGGAACGGCTGCTCTCGGCCGTTCAGGCGGAGCGCAGCTCCGCAGGCATGGATCAGGCACTTCTTCGAGACCAGACAATCCAACCAAAGTAGACGTGCGCCACCGCTGCATTCCCGTTACATTCGGCTCCGGCATTCTGCCACCTGCCCTTCAGAGTCCTTGACAAGACATACAAGTAGACGTATTTATGTATATAAGTGACGGACGCCCGCTGTTCTGGCTGAGCTCGACGCGAAGCGACGTGCGCCGTTTCCCGCGCGAAGTCAAGCGCGAGATCGGGCGGGCGCTTTACTCTGCGCAGCAGGGCGAGACTGACCCTGCGGCGAAACCGCTGCGCGGTTTTGGGGGTGGCTCGGTGCTTGAGATTGTTTCTGACTATCGCGGAGAACACTTGGCGCGCCGTCTACACCGTCCGCTTTTCTGAGGCGGTGTACGTCCTGCACGCCTTCCAGAAGAAGTCGAAACAGGGGATTACGACCCCAAAGAGAGAAATGGAACTCATCCACCGCCGTCTCGCTGAGGCTCAACGGGTGCACCGCGAAAGGTTGAACTGACATGGCGGCAAGAAGCAGAAGGGCAATTTCCGCGAGGAAGAGCAGCGGCAACGTTTTTGCTGATCTTGGGCTTCCCCACCCGGAACAGGAACTGGTGAAGGCCAGGCTCACCCTCCAGATTTACCGGCTCATCAAGGGACGCGGCTTGACTCAGGCTGTAGCTGGCAAAATTCTCGGCATCCGTCAGCCGCACGTCTCAGCGCTCCTGAGGAATCGCTCGGGCACCTTTTCTGTTGAGCGGCTACTCGATTTTCTGACAGCTTTGGGGCAGGACGTGCAGATCAGAGTCAAGCCCGCGCGCAGACAACATGGCGAGGTGGTGGTGGTGGCGTGAGGCGGCCTGACGGACCCTCGCTCCGCCAGTCGGCCGAGGGACGTTTGGCTTCGCCTCGATGGCAGGCTCGCCGTCTCTAGGCAAGCCCAAGTCAGCAGGTTGCTCCGTGTCCGGCGGGCTGCGGTTCCGTAGTAAGCTAACGCCATGTCCGCCGGGAAAATCCTCGTCGTGGACGACGAGAGACTGGTGCGCTGGTCGCTGCGCCAGAAGTGCGAAGAGTGGGGCTACCAGGTGCGCGAGGCTGACACCGGAGAAACCGCGCTGCGCCTGGCTGCGGAAGATGCTCCCGACCTGGTCTTGCTCGATGTGCGTCTGCCTGACCTCAATGGCCTGCAAGTCCTCCAACAACTGCGCGCGAACGGCGACGCCCGCGCCGTCATTATGATCACCGCCGACCCCCAGGTGGATGACATCAAGCTAGCCCTCAAGCTGGGCGCCTACGACTTTGTCGGCAAGCCGCTGGATTTCGAAGAACTGCATGTCGGCATCAAGAACGCTCTCGAAGCCACCGAACTACGCCACGAAGTGCAGACCCTGCGAGGCGAAATTCGGCGGCGCACGGGCTACCACAACGTCATCGCCGTCTCGCCCAAGATGACGGAACTGCTGGCCTTCGTCCGCAAGGTGGCGGCCAGCGAAGCCACCACGATCCTCATTCAGGGCGAGAGCGGTACCGGCAAAGATCTGATCGCCAAGACGATTCACAACGAGAGCTCGCGGCAGGAGAGGGCGTTTGTCGCCATCAATTGTTCCGCCATTCCGGAAACGCTGATCGAAGCCGAACTCTTTGGCCACGAGAAAGGTGCTTTCACCGACGCCAAGGCGATGAAGAAGGGACTCTTCGAGGTGGCCGACGGCGGAACGCTTTTTCTCGATGAGATCGGCGAACTGTCTCCTTTGCTGCAGGCCAAACTGTTGCGCGTACTCGAGGACCAGATCATCCGGCGAGTGGGTGGCGTGCGCGATATGCAGGTGGATGTGCGCGTGATTGCCGCTTCCAATCGCGACCTGGAACGAGCGGTGCGTGAAGGCCACTTCCGTCAGGACTTGTATTACCGTTTGGCCATCATCGCCATCTCGATTCCGCCTTTGCGAGAGCACAAGGAAGACGTAGCGCCGCTGGTGGATTACTTCATCGAGCGTTACAACCGGAAATTCCGCAAAACGGTGAAAGGCGTCAACGAGGACACGCGCCGGCTGTTGCTCAGTTACAGTTGGCCCGGCAATGTGCGCGAGCTCAAGAACACGATTGAGCGCGCCATGATTCTGGAAGAGGAGCCGTTGCTCCGGCCGGTGTATTTGCCGTTCTCGGTGGCGGAGGGGCGCGCCGGACCGGGCGTGTTTGAAGCGAAGGGTGCGGCGCGCGAGCAGGCGCTGGCCAACGGGCGCATGCTGCCGCATCTTTACATTCCGCAGGGTGGTACATCGCTCGAAGAAATGGAGCGGGCCATGGTGGAACTCGCCATGCGCGAGGCGGGAAACAATCAGACCCAGGCAGCGCGCTTGCTCGATATCAGCCGCGATGCGCTGCGCTACAAGCTGAAAAAATTTGGCCTCGTTCATGGCGACGAAGAGGAAGCTGCTGCCGATATGCCATCCGGCACGGGAAATTAGCACCCGTGACTGCGAGATCACGACCGCACCGAAGCCCTTAGGGCTTTCGTGTGTGCGTGAGAACTTCAGTCGTCCCTCCGGGACTTGCTCGGTGGTCCCACCTTCCCCCGGCGCTGAAGCGCCGGGCTATTGGCAGACGCCCCTCCGGGGCTGATTTCCGCAGTTCTCGTCCCAACATCTCCAACGAGAGAGTAGTTCTCACGCACACTCTGGCCCCATCGGACTCAAGAACATGCTGGCACTGCCGATAGGTAGTGGCAAGGGTCGACTCCTGCAACAAACTCTTTGGTCGCGGCCCGCCGGCAAAGAAGCTCTGGAGGCGGCTGAGTCTGGTCTTCTTCGTTGGCATTGCAGGCGGAGCCTTCGTCAGCCGGAGGCTCCGCCTTTTTTCCTGCACGACTATCGCGTGCGTCTACGGCACCAACAGGCTATTGCTGAAAGGGCTATCGCGCGCGCAGAATTGCGCCTTACCCAACTTGTCCCCGTTTCCTCCGGAGTTGCCTGTGTCCCGTAAATACCGCCAGGATGGCTATATGGATGGCGACCGCGAGAAGCGGGAGCGGAAGCAAGCGCCGGCCTCGGCGCCGCGTCAGGAGATGACGTTCGGCCCACGTTTCATTCACATGCCCGGAACGCGCTCGCTTTCCCGCTGTGCCATGTGCGGTACCGTGCTGCAGGAGTCGGCTGGATCTCTCGGGCAGTGTTCCAAGTGCGGCGCCGAATTGCATTCCTGCCGGCAGTGCACGTCATTTGATACGGGCAGCAAGTTCGAATGCATGCAGCCGGTTCCCGAACGTGTGTCCGACAAAACGGCGCGCAATGAATGTTCCTTCTTTTCTCTGCGAGTGAAAGTAGAGAAGGAAACCAGCACCGGGCCCGCTCAGGTCAATGACGCGCGTGCGGCCTTTGACCGTCTCTTCAAGAAATAAGTTTCTCCCGCTTCCCGCCATCAATGGTCCGGCCATCCCGCGGGCGCGAGATGGCCGGTTTGCCAAAGCGTAAGATGCAGTGCTACTTCTTCAGCGAACGGATGTGCTTTACGAGATCGACGATCTGGTCTTTCGTCAGCTTGCCGTCGGACTTCGGCATCTTGCCTTTGCCGTCAGTGATGATCTGGTTGAGTTGCGCGTCGGTTTGCGCCTGGACCTCCGCTGAAGCCAGGTCGCGGAGCTTGAGGTTCTTGCCCATGGCGGTTTCGCCCTTGGCGTCGGCCCCGTGGCAAGCAGCACATTTGCCCTTGAAGAGGTCGGCTCCGGCCTGGGCGGGAGCAAAGTTGGAAAACACGAGCGCGAACACAACCAGCACCAGGGATGCCTTAATCAGATGGTTCATTCCGTCCTCCAAAGAATTTTGCGGGCGCACCGATGCCCACCGGTTTAAATGCACGACTCCTGCCAATCCCATCGGCAGTCTATGATGTTGCAATCTAAGCAATTAAGATGACGTTTCGCAAGCCTGCGGTTGGTTCCGGCGCGAGAAAAGGCGCGGGGGTCGGGTGAGATGGCGCAGCTGGGGCTTTGCCGTTTCCCGTGCTCTGGCACCGTAATCTTCGGGAAACAAAGGAGTTCGGGTTGCTCCGCAGCGTGGCCACGCAGGTGCGAACAGATTAGAGCACCATCTCCGGCAAGACGCTTGCTAAGATTTGACAACAGAAGAATTGGCGAACGGGGACCGTCATGGCAAAAGCAGATCGCAGCGGCTCGCATTGGACCAGCGCCCAAGCCTACACTCTGGCGGTGTTCTGCCTGGGGTTAGGAGTCGCCTTGGGCTATCTGTTTCACGGATCGGCGGGGCCAGAGGGCGCCTCCACCCGCGCCAGTTCCGCAGCTCCAAATGTGAGTGTTCCACCCAACCTTGGGGCAGCGCCATCGGGCCAGATGCCGCCGGTGCAGAAACAGCAGATGATCGCCCAGGCGTCCGCGCCACTTCTGGAGCGGCTCAAGCAAAACCCTAGGGACTACGAGGCCCTGGTGCAGGTGGGCAATCTGAATTATGACGGCCAGCAATACACGGAAGCGATTTCCTACTACGAACGCGCCCTCAAGATTCGGCCGGAAAACCCCGATGTGCGCACGGACATGGGGACGGCCTACTGGTACCTGGGCAATGCCGATCGCGCTCTGGAAGAATTCTCCAAATCACTGAAGTACCAGCCCGATCATCCCGGAACGCTCTTCAATCTTGGCGTAGTGCGCTGGCAAGGCAAGTCGGACTCAGCTGGAGCGGTGAAGGCTTGGGAAGAGTTGCTACGAAAAAATCCCAACTACCCGCAAAAGCAGCAGGTCCTGGATTTCATTGCCAAAGCCCGGCAACACGCTGGCCAAGGATAGGGCACTCCTCCCAGAGACATAACAGTCACAGCCTGTTGTATTTCCTCGCCCAATATCTTGGGAACGGCGGGCCAGCCGGTTTCGTATCAGCAGCGTGGTGTTCGGTTGACGAAGGCAGGTTCTCAGCCTACGATCAGCGGGAAGGCTGCACCCGTTTACTGATGTCCCCACTGGCTCCAGGAGCGCCCACCCCACAGCGTGACCCCGCTGATCTCCGGTCGGGGCGCGCCCGCATTTCCGCCCGCCCGCGACGATGGTCCGCACGCGGAGCTTGGGCGGGCGTAGCGTTGCTCCTCCTGCTTGCAACGGTGGCCGGTTCCTACTACACGCGTCATCACCGGGCACTGAGTGAGAGAGATGTGCTTCTGGTCACTGATTTCGTGAACCTGACCGCGGATCCGGTTTTTGACGGCACGTTGCGGCGCGCCTTAGCGTTCGATCTGGAGCAGTCACCCTACCTCAACGTTTTGCCCGACTCCCAGGTGCGGGAAACCTTGGCGCTGATGGGGCGACCGCCGGCGGAACGCATTACGGCGGAAGTTGGCCGCGAGATTTGTGTGCGCAGCGGAGCCAAGGCCGTGCTCAACGGCAGCATCTCGCACGACGGTGGACAGTATCACATTTCGCTCGATGCGCTGAATGCCGCCACCGGCGAAACCCTGGCCCACGGCGAAGCCGAAGCGGAGAGCCGAGAACAAGTGCTGGACGCGCTGCACCGGGCAGGCACGAAAATGCGTTCCCGGCTGGGCGAATCGCTGTCGTCGGTAAAGAAATTCGATCAGCCCCTGGCCCGGGCCACGACTTCTTCGCTGGAGGCGTTGCAAGCTTTCACCGAGGGTGATGCAAAGCATTTCCAAGGGCAAGAGATGGAGGCGATGAAGCCCTTCCAGCGCGCCATTGAACTCGATCCGAATTTCGCTTTGGCCTATGCCCGGCTGGGAACGGTCTACTCCAATCTGTATCAGAGCGACTTGGCGGAACAGTGCCGGCAGAAAGCGTTTGAACTGCGCGACCGGGCCAGCGAACGCGAAAAACTGTACATCATGGGCCACTACTTCACCGACTCGGGGCAGTTGGACAAAGGCATTCAGGCGTGGGAGCTCTACAAGAGTTCCTACTCCAACGATCCGCTGGCCTACAGCAATGTGTCGGTGCTCTATGAGCGCCTGGGCCAATTTGAATACGCCCTGGAAAATTCGCGCCAGGCGGTGGCACAAGATCCGCAGGGTTCGTCTCCATACATCATCCTGGCCAGTGCCTACGCCGGACTCAATCGGATCGACGAAGCCCGGGCAACCCTGCGCCTGCTGCTGCGGAAGTATCCATCCAACTGGATTGCTCACGTAGAGCTGGCACAGTTGGCTTGGGCGGAGAATGACCTCTCCACCATGGAGCGGGAACTGGCGCTAGCGCAAACTGGACCCGACGGCGAGATGGGTGTTCTCAACTTCCGTTCCGGGCTAGCCGCGTCGCGGGGCCAGTTCCAGCAACGCAATGCTCTGGACGAACAGTGGATCAAGAGTGCGCTGCGTATGAAGCTGCAGGAACTGGCGGCGTTGGACATCGCCGGTCAGGCCATCGACGAAGCTTTAGTGGACAACCGTGGGCGGGCCTTGGAACACACAGCAACGGCGCTGCAACTGGCGAGCTCGCGGGACACCGTGTCCCAGGCGGGTCTGGCCCTGGCCCTGCTGGGAGAGAAAACGAAGGCGCTGCAGATGATGGAAGAGTTGGCGGCGCGACGTTCTTACGACACGATTTTGCAGTTCGTGAACTTGCCCCTCGTCAAAGCTGTCATTGATCTGCGCGAGAACCGGCCCGAGAAAGCGTTGGACCTGCTGGATGGCGCCATGGTCTATGCCCGCACCGAACCGCTCGTGCACTATGAGCGCGGAGAAGCGCTGCTGCGTTTGGGACGTGGGCAGGAAGCTGCGGATTCATTCCAGCGCATCCTAAGCCAGCGCTCCACCACCGCGCCCGATCTGCTGCATGGGTTGGCCCAACTCGGGTTGGCCCGGGCCAATGCGCAACAAGGGAACAGCCTGCGCAGCCGTACCGCCTACCAGGATTTGTTTGCGTTGTGGAAAGATGCAGATCCGGATTTCCCGCAGCTGAAGCAGGCGCAAAGAGAATACGCCAAGCTGCAAGCTCCCAGCCCCGGCCATACCGAAGTTGCCCGCCAGCGGCGTTTGAGCGGTCACCGCGCCGCCAGTTAGCCGAGCAGTTGTATTTCGCATCATGCCGTGTGGCAATTCTCACCAGGGCCGCCTCCCGCTCCTATCCCCCTCATAGCAAAGGGTGCTGCCGGGGTGCGCGCGATCTCGATGCTGATCCCGCCCGCGCCGCGCGTTGCATTTGTTTACAGAGCGCCGTAGCGATCTTCACCTGGCGCTTGGCGGTACAGCGCGCCGCGATCCTTGTATCTCTCCGGGAAACAACAGCTTGGCGAGAAACAGCGCAGCTGCGAACGCATAAGTCGCACGACGGCATGGCAATTGCCTTTACTAAGTGTGGCGAGCGGCCCTGAGCCGCGAACCCGGGAGGCTGCTATGACCGTCCTACTGGTGGTTCTAACTTTCGCATTCTTTCTGCTGATTGATTACTTCTATAGCAAGCGACCCGTTGCGGTCGCAGCGGATGCGCCTCGCGTGCCTCGGCTGGCTCCGAGCCTCGTCGGTGGTTTTGCGGTTCCAGAGAACCTGCGCTATCACCCCGGACACACCTGGGCATTGAGTGAGAGTCCGACCTTGGTGCGCGTCGGCATGGACGATTTCGCGTCCAAGTTGGTGGGGAAGATCGAAAAGCTCACCTTGCCGCAACGCGGACAGTGGATCCGGCAGGGTCAGAAAATCGTTTCGCTGTTCCGCAACGGTGCTGCGGTTGAGATGGTGTCGCCGATCGAGGGCACAGTAATGCAAGTGAACGATGCGGCGATCAAAGATCCGGAGCAGGCCCGCAGCGATCCGTATGGCGAAGGATGGTTGCTGACCGTCCAAGCGCCGGACGCCAAGACCAATCTGCGCAACCTGCTCGGCGGCACGCTGGCGCGCTGGTGGACAGAAGAAGCGGCCAGCCGCTTGCAGCGGCGCATGCCCATGGCGCTCGGCGCCCTGGCGCAAGACGGCGGCGTCGCCGTGGACAACCTGATGGAGCAGCTTCCCGACGAGAAGTGGACGGAAGTTGCCCGCGAGTTCTTCCTCACCCAAGGGTAACGGAGGCCACCGGGTTCGCCATGTTTCTCGCCATCCTGTGGGGGGCGCGGAAGGGAAGAAGAAATCCCCGGAAGCGTCCCTCACAGTTGGTGGATTTTCCCGTAAGTTCTTGCAACACAATGGACAAAGCCTGTGACCCTGATCACCCCCGCCGGTGCTCCTGGTCACGGCTGGAATGTTGATGGAGACGCAAACTGGAAGTGAGACGGGGCAACAAAGGAGACGGCCATGATGCTCGCATACCGGTTCGTCCGCCTGATTGAGACCCATGCCGAAGCGTTGGCCTCCGGGTTACTGCTGCGCGTTGAGAGTTCTAAACGTATTCCGTCTTATCGTGAGCATGTTCCGAAGGACGAGTTGCGGCAACGAGTGCAGGACATCTACCGGCACCTGGGCGACTGGTTGCTGGGGAAGACGGAGAGCGAAATTGAGCAGCGCTACCGCGAGATTGGATCTCGCCGGGCGCTGCAGGGCGTACCCCTGAACGAATTGGTTTGGGCCATTGTGCTGACCAAGGAAAATCTTTGGGATTTCCTGAAGCGCGAGGCCATTCCCGAACGGCCGGTGGAAGTTTTTGCCGAACTGGAAATGCTGCAGATGCTGGACCAGTTTTTCGATTGTGCGATTTATTATGCGACCATCGGCTATCAGCAAGTCCGCCCGCAGCAGCGCGAAGTACACGCTGCGGTGCGCTAGAAGGAGTGATGGGCACGATGACGTGGCAAGAGGAATATCGCCGGAAGTTAAAGACCCCGGAAGAAGCGTTGCGTTGTGTGCAGTCGGGCATGCGAGTCTATATTCAGCCGGGCTGCGCCGAGCCGGAAACGCTGGTGGAAGCGCTGATGAAGCGCGCGCCGTTTGTGCGCGACGTGGAAGTGGTGCACCTGCTGACGTTGGGCCGCGCGGACTACGTGGCGCCGGAAATGGCGGGCCACTTCCGCCACAACGCCATGTTCATCGGCGCCAACGTGCGGGATGCGGTGAATGACGGGCGTGCGGACTACACCCCGATCTATCTGAGCGAAATCGAAGAACTGTTCGTGAGTGGCGCCATGCCGCTAGATGTGGCGCTGATCCAGGTCTCGCCGCCGGAGCAGCATGGCTTCTGCAGTTTCGGTATTGGCGTGGACATTACACTGACGGCCGCCAGGTATGCCCGGGTCGTCATTGCCCAGGTCAACGATCAGATGCCGCGCACCTACGGCGACAGTTTCATCCATGTCAGCCGGCTCGATGCCATCGTGGAAGCGTCGCGGCCGTTGTGCGAACTGCCCAAGCCGGAAATCAGCGAGATGCACACCGCCATCGCGAAGAATGTGGCGGGGTTGATTGACGACGGCAGCGTATTGCAAACCGGGATCGGTGGCATTCCCGATGCGGTGCTGCCGCTGCTCATGGACCGGCGCGATCTGGGGGTGCACACGGAACTGGTTTCGGACGGAGTAATTTCCCTGATCGAGGCCGGCGTGATCAACGGCGAGCGCAAGAATTTCAAACCCCGGAAAGTGATTCTTGGCTTTGCGCTCGGCTCCCGCAAGCTCTTCGACTTTGTGCACAACAATCCGATTTTTGAATTCCATCCCACCGCCTACACCAACGATCCGCTGCTGATCGCGCGCAACGACAACATGGTGGCCATCAACTCGGCGCTGCAGATCGATCTCACCGGCCAAGTCTGCTCCGATTCCATGGGCACGCAGTTCTACAGCGGGATCGGCGGGCAGGTGGACTTTCTGCGCGGTGCGTCCCATGCCAAGGGCGGCAAGCCGATCATCGCGCTGCCTTCGACGGCCAAGGGCGGAACCATCTCGCGTATTTTGCCGACGCTCACCACCGGCGCCGGCGTGGTGACCTCGCGCGGACTGATCCGCCACGTGGTCACGGAATACGGCGTGGCGTATCTGCACGGCAAGACCATTCGCGAGCGGGCCCAGGCGCTCATCGAGATCGCACACCCGAAATTCCGCGAGGAGCTATACGAGTATTGCGAACGCAGCAAATGGCTGCAGCGGCCGACGCCGCTGGCCACAGCGAGGTGACCATGACAGGACCGGCACGGGGCAACATTCTGATTCGCGAAGAAGAATGCAAGGGCTGCGGGTTGTGTGTGGAGTCCTGCCCGCCCAAGTGTTTGTTCCTGGCACCGGAGTTGACGCCGCTGGGAATTCATCCTGCCCGCTATACCGGCGCAGACTGCAGCGGATGCGGCATCTGCTTCTACTGCTGTCCGGAGCCGGGCGCGATTACGGTGTACCGACGGATGGCGCCCCCCAAGACGGTGGTAGCCGGAGGAGACCAGCATGCGGCAGCTTTGTAAAGGCAATGTGGCGGTGGTCAAGGCGGCGGTTCTCGCAGGCTGCCGTGCCTATTACGGCTATCCCATTACTCCGGCCAGCGAAATTGCGGAGGCGGCGGCGCTCTACCTGCCGCAGGCAGGCGGTGCGTTTCTGCAGGCGGAAAGCGAAGTGGCCGCCATCAACATGGTGTATGGCGCGGCGGCCACCGGGGTGCGCGTGATGACGGGATCCTCCGGCCCGGGTCTCAGCCTGATGCAAGAGGGCATTTCCTACCTCGCCGGAGCCGAACTCCCCTGCGTGATCGTGGATGTGATGCGCGGCGGCCCAGGGCTGGGCAACATCGCCCCGGAGCAGAGCGACTACTTTGCCATGGTCAAAGGCGGAGGCCACGGCAACTATCACAACCTCGTGCTGGCGCCGGCATCCGTACAGGAAATGGCTGATCTCACCGTGCTGGCGTTCGATCTCGCCGACAAGTACAGGAACCCGGTCATCATCCTCACCGACGGATTTGTAGGCCAGATGATGGAACCGCTGGAGCTGGAGTCTCACGAGGTGCAGGCGCCGCCCAAACCTTGGGCCGTTCAAGCCACGGCCGACACACGCAAGAACCTGATCAGCTCTATCTTTCTCGAGCCGGACGAGTTGGAAGCGCACCAGCGCAAGCTGGAAGCGAAATACCGCCGGGCGCAGGAAACCGAGCCGCGTCACGAACTCTTTGAAACCCAGGATGCCGAAGTGCTGCTGGTGGGCTACGGGATTGTCAGCCGCGTCCTCCGCTCGACGGTACAGGCGGCGCGGCGCGAAGGCGTGAAGGTGGGACTGTTCCGGCCGATCAGCCTGTGGCCTTTCCCCAGTCAGGCGCTGCGCGAAGTGGCGGCGCGAGTGCAGAAGGTGCTGGTTGTGGAACTGAGTAACGGGCAGATGGTCGAGGACGTTCGCTTGGCGCTCGACGGCAAGGTCCCCGTGGAATTTTATGGCCGGGTGGGCGGCAATGTCCCCTCGGTGGAAGAGATGCACGCCGAAGTTCTGGCGCGGACCGGATCGCTGGTCTAGGAGAACGAGATGGCGGAAGCAATGACGCAAACCCCTGTGGCGGAGTTCCAAACTACCCATGCCAAGCCCAAGACGTTCTACCAAAAGTTTGAACGCAAAGGCGACCTGCAGCAGCAGACCCACTATTGCCCGGGGTGCGGTCATGGCGTTGTGCATAAGCTGATCGCCGAGGCACTCGCCGACTTGGGGGTGCAGGACCGCGCGGTGCTGGTCAGCCCGGTGGGCTGTTCGGTGTTTGCGTACTACTACTTCGACGTGGGGAACGTGCAGGTGGCACACGGGCGTGCACCGGCTGCGGCCACCGGCATCAAGCGGGCGTTGCCCCACAGCATTGTAATGTCGTACCAGGGCGACGGCGACCTGGCGGCGATCGGCACCGCCGAAATTATTCACGCTGCCAATCGCGGCGAGAAGATCACCGTCTTCTTCGTCAACAACGCCATCTATGGAATGACCGGAGGGCAAATGGCGCCGACCACCCTGGTGGGACAGAAGACCAGCACTTCGCCATGGGGACGGCGCCCGGCGAACGAAGGTTTCCCGCTGCACATGGCGGAACTGATCTCCACCTTGCAGGCGCCGGTGTACGTGGAGCGAGTCGCGCTTTCCGACAACAAGAACATCATGAAAGCGCGCAAGGCGATCCGCAAGGCACTGGAAATCCAGAAGGAGGGGCGCGGGTTTTCGTTCGTGGAAATTCTTTCGCCTTGCCCGACCATCTGGAGCAAAGACCCGGTTGAGGCGCGCAAGTGGGTGGCGGAACAGATGATTCCCACTTTTCCGCTCAACGTGTTTAAGGACGTGAAGCCGGAGCCGTTGCCCGATAACGCGCCTCCGGTGCAACCCCTGGAAGAACTGCTGGGGATGGTTGCGCTCGCGGGCACGAAGGCAGAGAGTGCTGTGCCCTACACCCATCACTTCCGGGACCTGAATATTAAAGTCGCAGGTTTCGGCGGACAGGGCGTGCTCTTGCTGGGCCAGTTGCTTACCGAGATGGGGATGCGCGAGGGCCTGGAAGTGAGCTGGCTGCCTTCCTATGGCCCGGAGATGCGCTCCGGAAGTGCGCACTGCCACGTCTGCCTGTCGCGGGAGAGGATCGGTTCGCCGCTCATCTCGAATCCCGATGTGTTGGTCGCGCTGAACGAAGTCTCGTTGCGCAAATTTGCCGCGCAGGTGAAGCCGGGCGGACTGATTTTGTACAACCGCGACCGGCTGCCCGAAGATTTTTCCGCGCCGCAAGCCCGTGTGGTCTGCGTGCCAGCGTCGGAAATGGCCGACCAGTTGGGCACTGCCAAAGTCGCCAATGTGGTGATGCTGGGCGCGCTCCTGGAAGAAACCGAGTGCCTGGCGCCGGAGACTGCGATCCGTGCCCTCGCGACCGCCATTCGCAAACGGCCGGAAATGCTGGAAGTGAACCGGAAGGCTCTCGAAGCGGGCCGTGCCTTCATTGATGATCAGGTGAACGTGGGCCCGGTCAGCCAGCCGGATGGGTTCGCGTACTGAATCCCGCCCGGGATGGGCGAGGAAGTTCGCCAAACGCGAAAGACAGACCGACAGACGGTCGTCTGTCATGTGTCTGCCTTTTGCCCCAAAATTTTCCGTTCGTCCCAGCAATCTTGCGAAGCGCATCCTACCTTCCTGCTCGCAACTCCGTCTAAACACGCAAAGTTGGCTACGGTGAGGATTACGCCGGGAAATTTCTTGGAACCAGGGCTCCACCTTCTCCGTAGCGGCGAGTAATGACGTGCGGTGCTGGGCGCCTCTTCTGCATGCCGCCCGGTTCCGGTCGTGGAGGTCTAAGGATGTCGGATAAGCGTCTGTACCCGGATAGCGGCGGTGGGCTTCTGCCGCAGAGTGGGCACGTGCAGGAAGTGGTGAAGCAGGCCCACGGTGAACTCCGCGATTTGTTGCGGCAACGGGCCGAGATCATGAAGCGCATCGGCACCGTGAAGCAGACGATTGTCGGCTTGGCGAATATGTTCGGGGACAACATCCTCGATGAAGAAATCCTGGAATTGGTAGATCGCAAAACCAGCGGCCGGCAGATGGGCTTTACCAAGGCTTGCCGGATGGCGCTGGTGGAAGCGGGCCGTCCGCTGACCGCCAGGGAAGTGTGTGAGCGCCTGCAAGGCAAGACACATCCCATACTTGCCCGGCACAAAGACCCGCTGGCGTCGGTGACCACGGTGCTCAACCGGCTGGTGGAGTACGGCGAAGTAGAAGCGGTGATCAATGGCGCCGGACGCCGGGCCTGGGCCTGGTTGAGCGATGGTGCTTCGCCCCCCTCCTCCGAGGCTGAGAACGCAGCCTCCCTCTGACAACAACCCAAGTACTTCGGTAACTCTCCCTCTTCCGAGGCCCGGCGGTAATATGGGGTTGCTCTTCCCCGAGTACCGCCGAACGTCCCTTTCCCCCCAGGCGACGACGCTGTCATTTTCAATCCACGCGAGAGGCTGGCATGTCCGGCAAGATCGGGCGCTTCGAGATCATCAGCGAAATTGCGCGTTCGGAATTTGCTGCCGTGTACAAGGCAGTGGACTCGGAATCGGGACGCACCGTAGCGCTTAAGACGCTGGAACTTGTCCTGCCCGGGTTGGACCGGCAGCAACTGCTAGATCGATTGCTGCGCGAAGCGGAGAGCACCCGCAACCTCAGCCACCAAAACATTGTGTTGCTGTACGGCGCCGGCGAAATCGGTGACCAGTTCTGCGCCGCCATGGAATACATCGAAGGCATGAGCGTTGCCGGCATGCTCACCAAGAACGACGGCTTCTCCATTTGGGACATGTTGGACATCAGCCGCCAGGTTTGCAACGGCCTTGACTACGCGCACGGCGAGGGTCTTTTGCACCACCGGCTGCAGCCCGGCAACGTGATTGTGCAGTGGGACGGAACGGTAAAGATTCTTGGTTTTGGCGTTTCCAGCATGTGGTCGGAGGCGGAAGAGACCGCCATTTCCCCGGCCGCTTATTACATGTCGCCGGAGCAATGCCAAAAGCAGGAGGGGGATGCGCGCTCAAACTGGTATAGCTGGGGAGCGATTCTCTACGAGATGGCCACCGGCCAAAAGCCCTTCGATGGCGCGACCCTGGAAGAGTTGCAGCAGAAAATCCTGGAGGGAAACCCCGTTCCACCCAGCAAGTTGAATGCAAAAGTGCAGCCAGCATTGAGTGCACTGATTCTCAAGGCCATGGCGCGCTCACCGGAGGAGCGCTTCGAGAGCGGCCGAGCGCTGCTGGACGAACTTGAGGCCTGCAAGGAAACGCCCCGGGCGGCGGCAGCGAAAACGGCGGCCTCACCGGCCAAATCGGTTGCGCCGCCGGCCATCCAGCGCAGCGCGCCCAAACCTGTGGCGCCAGCCGTCAAGGCCCAGCCAGACTTGATTAACGCCTATGGAGCGGAGATCACCGCTCCCCCCCGGCGAGCTGCCGCTGCTGCGGCCGGAGCGAATCGGCCAGCTCCAACCGCGACCCAACGCCAACCCGAAGCGGCTGGCGTCACGACCAGCACCGTGCAGGCCTCAGTGGCAGCGGTAGAGGAGACAGAGACTGCGCCGGTCGAGACCGAAACGCCGCGCTTCGCAGTGGATCCCATGATGGCCGGAGGGGGCGCAGGATCCCAGGCGAAAAGCTTTTCAGAAATTTCAGAACTGCCACCCATCAAAGCGGCCTACGTACCTCCTCCACCTCCGCCCCTTGAGGCGCAGGAGCCGGAAGTTACAACCGAGCCCGCGCCGCCCCTGCGCACGTCGCGCCAGCCGGCAAAACCTGAGAAAACGAAGATCACTCTGCCCGCCATGCCCAAGATCGATCCCAAGCTTGTGATCTACGGGGTCGGCGGGGCGATTGCGGTGGTGCTGCTGGTAGTTGCTCTGGTCAGCCTCTACGTGCATTTCCATACTACGGATGACGAGGGTGCCGTGCCGGTGCAGGCGGCGCAAGCGACGCCGGAGCAGCCGACGGCAGAAGTGCCGCCAGCAGTGGCGGCCGTTCCGGCAACCGAAACCCCGTCGTCCGAAACAACGGGAGCAGGCGCGGGTGCACGAGCGCGGGCTAACAAAAAGACCAAGCCAGTGCCGGTCGCCGCACCCGCGGCGATTCCCGGACAATTGGCTGTGAACTCTACCCCCGAAGGCGCGCAAATTCAGGTCGACGGTCACTTCGATTCCAGCTGGGTCACACCCTTCACGCTGGCCGGACTCACTCCAGGCCAGCACACTGTTACCGTCAGCAAAGCTGGGTTTAACCCCGAAACCCGCACCTTCGATGTGACCTCCGGCAGCAAATCTTTCCTGGTTCTGCACCTAAACCAGCAGGCTGCCACTTTGGATGTGAGCAGTGATCCCCCCGGCGCTACCATTGTCATTGACGGGCGGGAGATTGGACGCATGACTCCGGCGCAAATCCCGCTGGAGAAGGGCACCCACAACGTGCTGGTGCGTCGCGGGGGCTACCTCGAGGACAGCACGACGGCAAACTTTGAGGCGGGGCAGACTTTTCATTTTGCGCCGCGGCTGAAACCGCTTGGTTCCGTCGACGACATCAAGACGGTAGGCAAATTCAAGAAACTCTTCGGTGGTGGGGACAATGCGGCGGGCATGGGCAAGCTCAGCATCCGCACCACGCCCAAGGGTGCGCAGATCGCCATCAACCAGCGCATTCTCGATCGGCCTTCGCCGGCGGAGTTCTTCCTCAATCCCGGGACCTACGTGATTGACATTACTGCGTCGGGCTACAAGCCAGTCCATCGTGTGATTAACGTGGAGCAGGGTGGAAAAATGGCGCTCGATGAAGCCTTGCAAGCACAATAAGACCGGATTCACGCTAGTTTGAACATCCATTCATCTTCCTGTAACACAATCCAGATATTAGAGAATGTGGGCTGGTGTGCGCGATCCGAAGCGCGCGGAGGGACGAGAATGTCGAGCGACGCCCGGCAATGGATTGAAGACCCGGAACAGGAGCACAAATACCTGGTGAGTCTGACCATCCGCGCCTGCGAAGTTGCGCGCACTGCGGTAGCCTATGCCGCCGATGGGCTGGCCTCCAAGGCGGCTTCCCTGTTTGTCGCCGTGGATGGTTTCGAGAAAGAGCTGGACGAGTTGGATCGCGAGCTCGATGAGCGGCTTACCCGGGCGCTGGGTGCCGGCCCGGAAAGTGCTCGCCGCGAATTGCTCTCCTGCATGAAATTCATGACCGATCTGGAGCGTATCGGCGATTTGATCTCCACCTTCAGCACGGGGGCGCGGGCTCTGGGCGCGAGGTTGGAACCAGAAGACGTCAAGGACCTGATTCGCATTGCTACCGTGCTGGAGAAGATGCTCACGGATGTCCAGGAAGCGTTTTCTTCCCGCGATCTAAACCGGGCGGTGGCGGTGCTACGCGCCGATGCGGAGATTGACCGGCTGCGCAACCTGATGTTTGTCCGGCATGTGGAGAACCCAGAAGGCCAGCCGACTCGCGAGAGCGTTCAGGTCTTGTTTATGGCGCAGTCGCTGGAGCGTGCCGGCGACCACGCCAAGAACCTTGCCGAGGAAGTTTGCCATCTGGTGAGCGGGCACACGTTGCGGCACGTGCTGCGAGCCAACGGCCGGTCGTACGAGCAAATGTTTCTCGACTGGCTGCGAAAACAAGAGCCGGGTGCGAATCGAACATCTTCCCGGATCCCGAGTCGTCACTCGACTGGGTGACGGCGATCACGGCAGCATTCTTCAGCCCGCACTATCTATAAGCAATTCGGCAACAGGGAAGGAGCCAGAGTGCCGGTTGCTCACCAAGTTCCGCTGGGCTTGTGGGAAGCACTGTCTCCCCTGCAGAAGGCGCGCGGGTTCGCCGCTGGTTCTCCTCTCTTCAAGCGGGGCCAGTCTGCCAAGGGGGTCTTTCTGCTGAGATCGGGACGGGTCCGCTTGGTGGCGCCAGGGGGAACGGTTGGGCGCCAGCAGGTGCGGGTCGCGGAAGCGGGCTCGGTGCTGGGTTTGTGCGCCTGTGTCTCGGGCGATACCTACGCTGCCACCGCTGAGGCCGCTGAGCCCATCCTCGCAGGTTTTGTACCGCGGGCCGCGTTGGTGCAATTCCTGGCCAGCCATCAAAAACATTGCATGGAAGTGGTGCGGCTGTTCAGCGAAGACTTGCACGTCGCCTATCGCTCCTGCCAGGACAAGCCCCCAGCGTCGCGGACGCACCGCAAAGCAGCGCGACGATAGGCAGGGGTGGGCGCGCAGCCCTAGCCACGGCTGCCCAGCCGGCTAGAAGGGAAGCGCCATTAATTCGGCGCGGTAAAGTTTATCGACACCTGGGTCTGGATCTCGATGGGTTCGCCGTTCAGGAAGTAGGGTTTGTAGCGCCACTGCCGTACTGCATCCATCGCGGCGCGCCCCAACACTGGCGGCCCGCTGATGACCTTCAGGTCGCGCGTAGTCCCTTCCTTGGTGATCATTGCTTGCACCACCACCGTGCCCTGAATGTGCATCTGCCGCGCTTGCACGGGATAGACGGGCTGCACTTTCTGCAGGACAAGGCCTTGGGTTACGCCCTGCGATATCCGCACCGTCTCGCCCTTGGCGGGCATTGCCGCGTGGCTGGTGACAATGGTGCTAATCGCCGCATCAGGCTGCTTCGTAGCCAATAGGGCAGAAGGTTGTGGAGCTTCGACTGTGGGCGTGGCCGCGCTCGGCGGCGTGGATCGCTGCGTTTCCGCCTTCACAACAATCGGTGCAGGTTTGGGTGCGGCTGGCTTGCTGACTGGCGGCTCGGAAAAAGTGGCGCTCGGCTTTGGCGACAACGGTTCCCCGGCTACGTGCGCGGTGGCGGACCTTGCCGCATCAACACTCGGTTTCTCCGGAGCAGTGCTCAATGTAATGTCGTTATTCGCAGGCGCGGGGAACGTGGAAGGCGACTGTGCCGGCGCCGTTCGCACCGGAGAAGCTGCAACGGGCGTGGCGCTGTGCGGGGTTTGGAACCAATACGTGTACCCCGCGTAGGCCAAACCGCCCACAACGATCAAAAGTGCGGCCACCAACAGAGGCTTACGGCTGCGACTCTCAGCAGCGGGTTCCATCTCTCCAATCTTCGGAGCGGGAAGTTCAGCCAGCCGTTCAGAGCGTGGCGCTCGAGGAGCAGATTTCGCGGCGGGTTTTACCTTTTCCGGCAGTTCGTCGGAAAGCGGTTCCACTGCGGCGGGAATCTGCGGCTTGATTGGAGCCGGAGCAGCCGCGGCAGCGGCGCCGAAAGAGGCTGCCGGTTTCACCGCGGGCTTGGCTGTTGCGGGCGCGGTGGTTCCGCCAACCCCCGCGGTTTCGGCCGCTTGACGCAATGCGGTGGCCATCGGCTCGGCCTGCTTCTTCGGTGGCTGCCAGGCAAATTCCTTTTTCGGAGCCGGTACGGGTGCTGCCATCGGTTCGATGGCATCTTCGGTCATGCTGGTTGTGCTGCCTGCTCCGCTCATGGATTCGAGGAGCGCGGCATCCGCGGCATCGGGCGCTGGTCCAGCATCCTGTGACGCGTCGTTCTCCAAGGCGGGCATGGATGCTGACACGCGCGAAGGGGCAACCATGGTCGGCGCAGCGAACGAAGGCGCGGGCGCAGCCAACGCGGGCGTTGGCGGCCGAACTGGGGCAGGCGGCGCCGGTGGTGCGACGGCAGAAATCTTGGGCGGTGCGGGCAATGGTTGCGGCGCGCTCGCCGTGGCGGCTTCTCCGCCTTTCCTGAGCAGTCCACGGGCCACGCGCAGCGTGCCTTTGGCTTGCTCCACTGCAATCGGTTTGGTCAGGACCAGGTTGGCGCCGATGCGAAATGCATTGGCAACACCCGTCTGCCCTTCCACCAGGGCCACGATCAGCGACGCCTGATTGCTGGCCGAATTGCGCGCGCTCTTGAGCATCAGCGCGGCATTCTGCTCGTTCTGGCAATCCACCACCACCGCGTCGAAGTGCTGGCCGGTCAGGCGCTTGACCGCGGCAAAATGCTCACCGCAGGGCTCCACCTGGAAGTCCAGCTCGCTGAGCACCTGAGTGACAACGCGGGTGGTCTTCTCATCCTGGCAATAGAGAAGGGCTTGGAAGCTCATATACACGAATCGTAGGCACCCTGGTCAGCACGGGCAAGTTACCGGGGTAATTCCGCAGGCCGCAGCGTTGGCGCGCGGCGTGTCTCGGTTTGGCGTCAACGATGCCGACCTGGGCACGGTGTTTCCGAACCTGTCGAATTTCAACCAGCCAAAATTGGGGTGCCTCGGGTAAGTCGGTTCCCGCGTCGCGCGGGCGGGAAGCTGCCGCCGCGCTCAGGAAAGGCACAGCAGACCGGCGAGTTCTTTGACGAGTTTGGCGCAGACGGTCGCGGTCATGCCGGCAACATCCGCCACCGGGTTGTACTCCACCAGGTCAGCGCCCACGATCGGTCCGGGAATGGCGTGCAAGTAGTCAATCGCTTGCCGCACGCTCAGACCTCCCGGCTCGCGGTGCGATACACCCGGAGCGCAGCCCGGGTCCAGTGCATCCACGTCGAAGGAAATGTACACCGGGCCGGTGATTTTCAACTCTGCCATCGCCACCGGCTTCATTCCAAGAATCTCCACTCCGAAGCGTTCGGCCTGCTCACGCTGGTGGGCGTTGAGCGAACGAATGCCGATCTGGATCAGGCGCTGCGCCAGTTTGTCTTCCATGATCCGCGCAAAGGGACACGCGTGGGAGTGGCGGTTGCCGTCGTACTCGGCGTAGAGATCAGGATGGGCATCGAAATGAACGATGGTGAGAGAAGGGTGGAGCGCAGATACGGCGCGCACCAGCGGGTAAGTGAGGGAGTGGTCTCCGCCAAGAAATAGTGGCCGGCCCTGCTGCACGACGCGAATCGCAGCCGAAATAACCGTATCAAGGAAGGGTGGGTCACCGGCAAAACTCACATCGCCATGGTCGGTCAGCACACCGGGCGCGCTCAAATCCACGCCCGTCTCCGACCACCAGTTGGAGGCTTCGCAGCGGAGCGCCTCGCGGATTTTCGGCGGGGCCAGCGCCGTGCCGCGCAGATAGGAAGAATGCGCGTCGAAGGGCACGCCCAAGATTCCGACCTTAACTGCAGGAGAGGCTGCGGTCATTCGCGCTCAGGCAGGATAACGGCCGCTGATGTAGTGTTCCAGGCGCTCGATGTGTTCTTCCTGCTCGGAGATGATCCACTTGACCAGATCGCCGATGGAGATCACGCCGGCCACGACCTCACCCTCGGTAACCGGCAGATGCCGGATGCGGTGCTGCGTCATGATCGCCATGCACTCGTCAACGGAGTGTTTCGGGGTTACGTAGATGACGGGGCTGGTCATGATTTCCCGCACCTGGGTCTCGCGCGACGAGCGCCCTTTGAGAATTACTTTGCGGGCATAATCGCGCTCAGAAAGAATCCCCACCAGGCGTCCGTCGGAAATCACCAGGAGCGCCCCGACACCCTTGGCCGCCATCTTCTCAATGGCTTCGTAGACCGACTGCTCCGGCGTGACGTGCCAGATGTCGCCGCTTTTCTGTTTCAGGATCGCAGAGACGAATTCCGTTGCTTTCATCGCACCACCTTGGCCAGCAGAGCTGTCAACCCGGATGGTTCCCTGGAGCGCCGATAGTAGCGCCGTTTCAGGCGCAGGTCAAACACGAGTGGGCAAGCGGCTCGGGACAGCGCGGAGTGTGAGATTCCGGCCCTGGGCCCGCATCCTTCAGCGGAAACGCGAACCGACCTTCGCCTGGGCCCGGCTAATCGTGCAACAACTTTTGCTGCTGTGATCCGTCGGCGTTCATTACGTACACATCACTTTTCTCATCCCGGCGAAAGGTGTAGACAATCTGCTTCTCATCCGGCGACCAGTAGGGAACCCCCTGGCCAGGAGCATTCGCGGTGAGCTGTGTTTCCTGTCCAGTTTGAAGATCACGCACGTAAACGTCACGGCCGTGTCCCGCGTCCGCAGTGAACAAGATCCGCTTCCCGTCCCGCGACCAAGAAGCGGCGTGACTGTCACGCCCGCCCTTGGTGAGCGCCTTCCAATCTGACCCGTCGGGGTTCATGGTGTAGATCTCGTTTCCCCCGGTCTGGTCAGAATAGAAGAGAATTCGTGCCGCATCCGGGGACCATTTGGGGACTTGATCGTTAAACTTGTCGTGCGTCACCTGGCGCAGGTTCGATCCGTCTGCGTTCATGACGAAAATCTGCCAGTGTGGCGAATCGAGCGTCGGAGCTAGGTTTACCTGGAACAGAATCCGGGTGCCGTCAGGCGACCAGTCCGGCACGCCCGAGAAGCCGGGCAGATCAGTCAGCCGGACCTGGTTCGTTCCATCGGCATTCATTACGTAGATCTGCGGTTGCCTCCCGCCCCGGGGCGATTGAAAGACGATTTTCTTGCCGTCGGGAGAAAAGCTGGGGTGCGCGTCGCGTCCCGGGCTGCTGGTCAGTCGTTGCGGGTTCTTCCCATCAGCGGTGGCAATGCAGATCTCGATGTCACCGTCGCGATCAGACATGAAGACAATCTTGCTGCCGTCTGGAGACCAGGCTGGATCGCTGTCGCTCGCCGACGCCGGCACCGACACCATCAGGGCCAACGCGATTCCGCTCAACAGATTCAGGATTAGGTTTGTTGCCACCATCACGCGCCCTCCGGACACTTTCTCCATCAGACGAAGTTGGCAAGAGATCGTCTACAGCTGGTCTTGATTGTCGGCGAAATTTCGGGGAGGAGAGTGGAGGCGCGGGTCGGAATCGAACCGACGCATAAAGGTTTTGCAGACCTCTCCCTTACCACTTGGGTACCGCGCCCCTTGCGACGGGCCGGAACCAATTGCCCAGCCACGTCAAATCAGGATACCAGAAGCGGTGGGGAAGCTTTTTGGAGCGGGAGACGGGATTTGAACCCGCGACTTCGACCTTGGCAAGGTCGCACTCTACCGCTGAGTTACTCCCGCTCGGCCAATAATGAATTATAACGGAGCCGCGTGCAGCGGGCAAACCAGCCGCGCTCAGAACCTGTACGCCAGTTCTACATAGCCCAAGCCGCCCTTGCGGCCGTGCAAGTCGTTCGTCAGCAGGCTTTTTCCGGCGAGTACCCCGAAATAGACGCTGGCGTCGAGATGCGAAGTCAGCCGCGCTTCCACGCTCGTGTCCAAGTAATTCGCCAGGCCGCGGTGGCCGTTAGGTGCCAGGCCGAAGTATCCGAAACTTGTGTTCTGGTAGGCGCCGCTGCCCACGTACCACAGATCATGAACCGAGTGCAGTTTGAACTTGTGAATCTCGGTCCGAATCCACACCCGCTCGTGCGGACGAAGAATCAGCTGCCCGGTATAGTCTTCGACATTTTGCATGGTGTAAATCGGAATGCGCGCATAGAGCTGCTGGTTGGGTAGGGGCTGGAAAAATGTC
>JBGQDM010000002.1:0-88885 GCA_041495845.1 Terriglobia bacterium
GGACGACGCGACTCATGAGCTGATTGCCTCTATGCGGCAGTCGAATCCTGACATGCGTCAGCTTGGTCATGATGAAACGATTCGCGTGAACGGGGTGGCGGGGAAGTCGGTGGACCTGATTGCGACCTCGCCGCTCACGGGTGCTGACGGAAAGGCGGTACGCGAACGCGACTGGCTGGTGGCCATTCCCGGAGCGCACGGCGGGCTGCTCTATGTCGTCTTTATCGCACCCGATCCGGAATTCGGCCAGCTGCGGCCGACCTTCGAACAGATGCTGCGGTCGCTGCGGGTGAAATAGGAAACCCAAGGTCCGGCGGTTTGTAACTCCGTTCTCCGCCGACCAAACACCCCCGCCCAAGCAAAAGCTTGGGACGGGGCACCCCGATGAGTTGGGCAGGGGGCGCACGCCCGCCGAGCTAACGCGGGCCCTCGACCTCCGCCGATGGGCGCGCAGCCTGAGAAGCCTTCACTTCTCAAGACACTCTGTGCCGATCCTTGGCTCCAATTGTTTCTTCAGTTTGTCTAGTTGGACGCGAGTTCGGGCGTGAAAGTGTACCGGTGGGACTGCCTCTTCCCACAGCAGCCGACCCGAGACATCGAAACACTGTAGCTTTACATAAAGGCCCAACTTCTGGATGTACATGGTGAGGTAAAGAAGATGAGAGGCTCCGATGTCCTTTGTGATGTTGAGCAAGCTGGAAATAGGAAACAACTCGGAGGTCATGTCGCTTTTTCGCAGCGGATCGCGGACCAACAGGACCCCCCTCGACTTGAGAAACTCCGGTATGTTTTGCCACGATTCGCGCTTTGGCCATCCGAGGCCCGAGTATGCAAAAAAGAACGATCCCGCTGGTTGTGCCGCGGGAGACGGGATGGGTGACGATTCTTTCTTAGGCGGCTCGGTGGAAGCCGTCTGGCCTGACAGCGCGGCAGCTACACCGCCTGCTGCGCTCTGGGAAGCGGCTTGCTGCGCATCTCCCCTCTGCACAAGGTTGGACAGGAGCAGGATAAAAGCTAACCCAACGCATCGAAGCTTGCGCATCAGGAACATGTCGATCTCCGACAGACACTGCCGCCTGGGTGCCGGGCTAATGCATGCTCTCGGCCTGCGGCGCCATGCTTTTCACCAAAACAGGGCAAACAAGAGATGGCCGGAGCGCAACTGAAGAAAGAAACTTTCCGGCCACAACTCCTGCATAGTGCCATAGTGACCTCTCAACCGGGGGTCAGCTTTCGCTTGTGCCAGTCGCCGCAAACCCCTGTCTCGATCCGCTAAGAGGACACCGCGCCAAGTCTGGAATTATTGCGTTAGAACCGGCAGTTCGATGTCCTCTGCGACGTAAGCCGTTATCGGGGTACCTTCCTTGATGACGTACTGCTTGCCACCTGAACCCAAGACTGCCACGAAATAGCCAGCGGCCCCCAGGAGAAGAAGACCGCCCACTCCGCATGTCCAGCAAATGTCGCGGCCCTCCTTACCGCCGCCCTCGCCGCGCAGCTTGATCAGTCTGCCGCCGCCCTTGAGAAACTCCAGCCGCAAGTAGAGTTCTCCTCCTTTGCCCCGCGAGTTTGGGTTGTTGGTTCGGATCACGCTGCCCAGCGCGCGCGCTCCCTTCCTGACCACCACGGCATCGCCCACTTTCAAATCCTCTGCCAGTGCGAGTTCAATCGTCGTTCCCGGCTTGGAGAGGCGGGAGTGCAGACTCTGCCCGAACTTCAGCGGCACTTCGGTGTCCGCTTTGAGCAGAACCTTGGCTGGGGTGGCAGGTGCAGCCGCACTGGGGGATGCCGGACGTTGCGCTTTAGCGTCCTGAGCGGGGGCGGGAATGCTTGCCGCCGGCAGGACGAACGCCAACATCAGTGCCAACAACCTCTGCATGACTAGCATGATTTCCTCATGAAACGGCCAACCAGGCTCGCGCCTGCCAGCCCAGCTAATGCGGCGTTTCAACCACCGCCGACCCGTGATCAGCGTCGGGAGCCTGCGCTACTTGCAGGCAGTCCGTGCCAATTCTTGGTTCCAGTTGCGCCCTCAGACGCTTCATCATCACGCGGACATTGTGCTCAGGAAGACCGGCTGCACGTGCACCTTTAGCCACCTCTTCCCACACCATCCTGCCAGAGAGGTCGAAACACTGCAGCGTTGCGCGCGGCCAAATACTCAGGTAAAGGAGGTGGGAAGCCTCGATATCCTTCGCCATGTTGAGGAGACTGTGGATAGAGAGAAGTTCAGGACTATGGTGGCTCTTGCGCAGGGGGTCACTAGCGAACAACACTCCCTTGGATCTAAGTGACTCTTGCATTTCATCGACAATCTGCTGCACTGCTTGCTCTTTTGAGTCCCTGCGCCAAACAACGTTCCAATGAACAAAGAAGAACGTTCGCGGCGTTTCTTGCGCGCTAACGCGCGGAGCGACTGGATCGGCCATATCGCCTGCTGCGCCCTGCGAAGTAGGTTGCTGCGCCTCTCCCCTCCGCACCAGGCTGGGCACGATCAGGATGAACACCAGCGCAGCCCATCGAAACTTGTGCACCGCTAGCATGATGCTTCCCTGTGGCTACTGGCACCTGAGCGCCGGCCTGGTGCGGACCTTCGACCTGCGCCTGCGCTGCTGTAACGCCTGGAGCCTGCATCACCGGAAGGCGCTCGGCGCCAATTCTTGGCGCCAGCCGCTTCTTCAGGTTGTCCGCGTAATCAAGAGCGCGACCACGCCCAAGATTGGGAGCGGGCGCTGGAACCTTCGCATAGCGCCACCTTCAACAGGGCCCAAGACAAGAATAAGTGTAAAAAGGTGGTGTCCCTGATGCAGTGATTCAGATCACGGGAGAACGGGACGGGTCACGCCGATATCGTGCAGGCGAATCGGAGCGGCCTAGGCGTGAACTGCTGCCATCCGTTTGAGTGTCGGCAGGGCCCGGATGGTTTTTCCGGACTCCTGCTGCGCGATCCGCAGATCATAGAGGCTCTGCAGATTGACCCAGAACTCCGCGCTGGTGCCGAAGAAATGCCCCAGCCGCAACGCTGTGTCGGCTGTGATATCACGGCTCCCATTCAGAATTTGGGTAATACGATTGGTCGGAACCTTCAACTGGCGTGCCAGGGCGGCCGCGCTCATGTTGAGTTCCTTCAACTCTTCAGCCAGATGTTCTCCGGGATGGATGGCAAGCGGTGGCATGGTGTTCCTTTCCTTCCCCTGGGCACTCGACTCTCAGTGGTAATCCACAATTTCAACATTTGCCGGGCCGGGTGAGCGTTCCGGCCATTCAAAGCAAACACGCCACTGGTCGTTGACGCGGATGCTGTATTGGCCCTTGCGCCTGCCTTTCAAGGTCTCGAACCTGTTTCCAGGCAAAACCGCAAGGTCGTTGAGTGCGAAAGCTGCTTCAAGCCGATCCAGCTTCAAACGGGCAGCGCATTCGATGCCAGAGAAGGCTTTAACGCGCTTCCCGGCGGCAAAATCGGCAGTCTCCTTGTCCCGGAAACTCACGATCATGGAATGAGTCTAGGCAAAAATACGCTGTACGTCAAGCGTAACGGATCAAATGGCAATACTGGAGGGATGGTGTTGTGGAGTGAAGGTCGAACCGGCGTCGCAACCCCCAGGGCCTACATTTCCAATTGCAGGCTGTGGCTGCCCAGACTGATACCTTAGCCCCTAGCCCTTCTTCAGCTCCGTCAACACTTGCTTGGCAATTTCCTTCAAGGTTTCAAACACGCCGGTGCCCTGAAATGCGATTGCTTCCATCACCGGTTCTTCTTTCCTACGCAATTCGCGCGTCAAATGCTCCACGGGCAGGATGTTCGGCAGGTCGCGTTTGTTGAGCTGGAGCACATACGGCAGCGCGGCGAAGTTGACGCTGTGTTCTTTCAGGTTGGTGTAGAGGTTGTCCATCGCCTCCAGGTTCGCATCCATGCGTTCCTGCTGCGAGTCGGCGACAAAGACGATGCCATCCACGCCGCGCAGAATCAGCTTGCGGCTAGCGTCATAGAACACCTGGCCGGGGACGGTGTAAAGATGGATGCGCGTCTTGAAGCCACGCACCGTGCCCAGGTCCAGCGGCAGGAAATCGAAGAACAGGGTGCGCTCGGTCTCCGTGGCCAGGGAGATCATCTTCCCTTTCTGTGCTTCGGAAGTCTTCTGGTAAATGTGCTGCAGGTTGGTGGTCTTGCCGCCCAGCCCGGCGCCGTAGTAAACGATCTTGCAATTGATCTCGCGGGCTGCAAAGTTGATAAAACTCAAGCGTGCCTCGTCTGGAAGCCGTGTCTGCTCAGGCGCTAACCTGAGCCGGGCTAATGATTTGCAAGAATGCCTGCCTGATTTTTATACCACACCGCCGCCAACGGCAACACGGGGGAACCGTTACCGTATGGCCACCCCAGCCGGGAGCGCCCATTACTTCGCGGGTGGCGCCGGGTAGAACCCGTCTTTGGAGATCACCTTCAGATTGAGTCGCGCGACTCGCACTTCCAGCGTGCGATACGCCCCGCCCGCGATTGCCTTGCTGTTATAGCCCAGCGTGTACTGGTTGCGCGCATCGCCCAGAGCATGCGAATACGCTGCTTCAATGGCTTCCTGGGAGAACTGCGTGTAGACCTCGCCGCCCGTGGCGGACGTGTACTTGGGCAGGATGTTGTTGTAGCCCTGCCGCGGCAGGTGCAGCCGCTCCAGTTTGTTGAAAACGGGGATGGCAGCGGAATCCACCGCCAACGCAAAGACCGTAATCCCATTCGTCAGCAGCACTTTGAGGACATCTTCATAGCTGGCGCGGCTGCCCAGCTCGCGCCCATCGCTCACGATGAGGATGACCTTGCGCCGGGTCCGGTCTCTCTTGCCCAGATCCACAGCGGCCTGGAGCAAGGCGTCATTCAGTACGTGAGATTCCTTGGTTGGCGTAATCACAATCGGTCCCTGCCCAGCCACCGGCGCACCGTTGTAGGTTGGGCCAGAGCCGAAGGGCCCGCCCACCACCGGTGGTCCGGCATTTCTTCCCCGCTCCGTCTTGAGCTGGTTGAACACCGCCGTCAGTTGCTGGCTGAGCGCGCCAAAGTCGCTTACCCGCCGCACCGCACTGCTGTAACTGTAGATGGAGAGCTCGTCGTATTGGGTGAACGCCCCTTCCAGCGCCGGGAACGTTTGTTGAATCTTGTGCACCGCATTGTCCGGCAACCCGAGATCGAACACGATGGCGGCGGAAATTGGGAACGGGTCGCTGGTGAAGAACTTCAATTCCTGCCGCTCTCCGTTTTCCATTACCTGAAAATCTTTGGGGAGCAGACCGTCCACCAACCGTCCGGCGTCATCCTTGACCGTGACCGGCACCAGCACAAAATTCACCAGCTTCACGACTTTGAACAACTCCTCCTGGGAAGGGGTGGTGGGGAGCGGTGCCGAAGTCGGCGTGGTGCGTGGGGCGGCTTGGTCGGTCACCGCAATGGGCACCGGCTCTGCTGCCGGTTCCTGGGCCGCGGGTTTTTCCTCGGGCTCGCGCGGCGGAAGGTTCTTGGCCGGCGGTGTCGGCGGAAACTGGGGAACCGGCCGAGTGGCCGAGGGCGCATCTGGGACCTGCGGATCGCCGGACTGCTGTGCCGTCGCGCCTGCCACCAGCGCCAGCAGCAGGCACACTGTCAATCCCCCCGTTGTTCTTGCCTGGTTCGGTACTCGAAAAATACGCATCCGATTGTCCCGCCTTACCTATTTGATGCATCCAAGGTACGGGAATAGACTAGCAAAAAGAGAACGTCAGGGTTTTTCCCCTATGACCATATGGTTCCGATCCGCGGTGGTAGCCTGCTCTGGGCTGATGTGCCTTTCCCTCTCCGCGCCAGCGCAGCAGCCCCCCGCGCCCGCGTCCACCGAACAGTCGGTTGAGACCCTCAGGGTCAATGTGGATGTGGTGCAGCTGTTTTTCAACGTAAAAGACAAGCGCGGAGCGCTGATTCCGGCGCTGAAGAAAACCGACTTTGACGTGTTCGAAGACGCTAAGCCACAGGAAATCAAATACTTTGCCGCCGAGTCGGACCTGCCACTCACCCTCGGCATTCTGATTGACACCAGCGGCAGCCAGCAGCGAGTGCTCGGGATGGAGCAGGAGGTTGGGGGGGCGTTTCTCAACCAGATCCTGCACGAAAAGGACCTGGCGTTTGTTTTCAGCTTCGATGTCGACACCGAGTTGCTGCAGGACTTTACCAACAATACCAGCCGTCTGCGCGCCGCGCTGAATAAGACCAAAATCAACACCGGCGGGAATGTCTCGTTGTTTCCCGGCACCGGTGGCGGTCCGGTGCCCACCGCCAACACGCCTCGCGGTACCGTTCTCTACGACGCTGTGTACCTGGCTTCGCACGACATGTTTTCGCACGAGGTGGGACGCAAAGCGATGATTCTGCTGACCGACGGAGAAGATCAAGGGAGCCGCACGAAAATCCGCGAAGCCATCGAAGCCGCCCAGAAGGCCGACACCATTTGCTACGTGCTGCTGGTCGCCGATCGTGGCTTCTACGCCGGCGGGTTGGGATATTCCGGCGACTCCAACATGAAAAAACTGACGGCCGAGACCGGTGGCCGGGTCATTGAAGTCGGCAACAAACAAGAGAAGCTTCGCCAGGCCTTCGACGAAGTCGCCAACGAGCTCCGTAGCCAGTACAACATCGGCTACAAATCCACCAACGCCGCGCTCGACGGGAGCTTCCGCAAGGTAGAGATTCGCAGCAAGCAACAGGGGCTGAAAATCCAGGCGCGCAGCGGATATTACGCCATCGCCCGCGATTGACGGCGGCGGGCACTAGTCCACCGGCGGCGTCGGAACTTCTTCGCGTCCTCAGCGGCCCTGGATGGTGCGGGCCAGTTCGCTCCTCGCGATCGCGACCTGCACACCCGTCGCGAGATTCTTGAGCGTGAAGTTGCCGGATTGTATCTCGTTCTCGCCGGCGATGAGAATGAATTTTGCTCCGGCGCGGTCGGCTGCCTCGAACGATTTTTTCAGCCGGAAGTTCTCGTCGCCGAGTTCGACCACCAAATCGTGGCGGCGTAGCTCGCGCGCCAGGCGGGCAGCCTCGCGGTTCATGCCCGCGCCCAGGGGAGCAATGTAAACATCGGGCTTGCCAATGATTGATTCGGCGGTCTGCGGCAGCGACATCACCAGCCGGTCTTCGCCAATGGCAAAGCCAATACCCGGTGCTTGCGGCCCGCCGAGGGATTCAGAGAGTCCGTCGTAGCGCCCGCCGCCAAGAATCGCGTTCTGCGCTCCCAGCGCGCCGTGAGTGAATTCAAACGCCGTGCGCATGTAGTAGTCGAGGCCGCGCACCAGGCGGTCGTTCACCACATAAGGAATGGTCAGAGCATTAAGAATTTCCTGCACCGCGGCGAAGTGTTGACGGCAGCCGTCGTCGAGAAACTGGTTCATGCGCGGCAACGTGGCGATGGTGGGCTGGTCCTCTGGAACTTTGCAGTCGAAGACGCGCAAAGGATTGGTGACAGCGCGGCGCTGGCAATCGACGCACATTTTCGCCACCACCGGTTCCAAGGCTTTGCGCAGCGCTTCGTTGAAGAGCGGACGATCGTGAGCGCATCCCACGGAATTCAATTCAAGCGCCCAGCCCTGAATGCCCACCCGGTCCAGCAGCGTGGCTAGCATCTCCAGAATCTCAGCATCGCGGGCCGGCGATTCGCTGCCCGAAGGCGGCGGGCCGATGATCTCCGCACCGATCTGATAGAACTGGCGGTAACGCCCCTTCTGCGGACGCTCCCGGCGAAATTGCGGGCCGATGTAGAAAAGTTTATTGAGACCGCGCTCCCAAAGCTTGTGCTCAATGTAAGCGCGCACCACGCCAGCAGTGTTTTCCGGGCGGAGGGCAAGCGACTGGCCCTTCTCGCTGGCAGCGCGGCTGCGGTCTTCCCAGGTAAACATTTCCTTGGCGACGATGTCGGTTTCTTCGCCCACCGAACGTGCGAAGAGCTGCGTTTCTTCGAAGATGGGCGTGCGGATTTCGTGGAAGTTGTAGGCGCGGAACACGTCGCGCACTGCGGCTTCGACGAAATTCCACAGCGCCGTATCCGGCGGCAGCAGGTCGCGAGTTCCTCGGACGGCTTTGATCATGAGAAACAGCTCTCAGCTCTCAGCTTTCAGCTCTCAGCTTCTAGCTCTTCGTGTATTCAGCGTGACAATCTTACAAGGGCGTCTGTTTTCGCGCCCACAATCCAATGCGGACAACTGAAAGCTGAAAGCTAGAAGCTAAGAGCTAGAAGCTGGCTCTTTCAAATACGCTTCTTTGTACTCGAGATAATTCCTGGCGTACCGCAAAATTGCTTCCTGCTCTTCCGGGCCCAGCTTGCGGCGCAGTTTGCCTGGGGAACCCATCCACAGGGAACCCGGCTCGACGATTGTCTTCTCCGGAATCAGCGTGCCCGCTGCGATGATGGAGCCGGCGCCGATGCGCGCACCGTTGAGAATCACCACGCCCATGCCGATCAGGCAGCGATCTTCGATGACGCAGCCGTGCAGCGTCACCGAATGCCCGACCGTGACCCAGTCGCCGACGTAGACGCCGTACTGCTGCTTCATGCCGTGAAGCACGGAGCAGTCTTGAATATTGGAATTCGCGCCAATGCGGATTTCATGGACATCGCCGCGGAGGACGGCGTTCATCCACACGCTGGAATTTTCCCCCAGCACGACATCGCCAATGAGCTGGGCGGAGGCATCCACATAGCAGCCGGGAGCAGTCTTCGGGGTCACGCCCTTGTAGGAGCGAATCATCGCCATCTTTCGGAAAAAGGTGAAGATATCACGCGCACACGACGCATCCCAAGTAGGCGCGCCGCAAGCCCTCTTTGGGAGAGCCATCGAAAGAGGACTGCCCCATCGGGTGCGCGGCTGTTATAGCAATAGAGTCTCTTTGGCTGTCCCTCCCCCGTTGATTTCCGACTGGTTGTTCCCTGCCGGTTGTCTCCCGGTTGGCCCCGAGCCCGCATCGCTGGAATGGGGGCTGGTTATGTCAGTGTTCGCGCGGCTTGTGGGGCGGCTCGGCTGCCTCGGTGTGCTTCTTGTGCTTTCCGGTCTTCTTCCTTCGGTTCTGCACGGACAGGACAGTTCCACCGGCGCCATTCGGGGCACGGTGACCGACACCTACGGAGCGCGCATCCCCCGCGCGGAGGTCGAAGTTCGGGAATCAGCGACGGGTATCGTGCGCCAATGTGGCGCTGGGCCTCTGGGCCGCTTCATCCTCGAATTTCTGCCGCCGGGCGACTACGAGGTGCGCGTCGCCGCGCCCGGCATGCAGGCACAGTTGCGGCCGGCGGTCCACGTGGAACTCGGAGCGGTGACGGAATTGCCCTTTGAACTCCATCCGGCGGAAACCAAGGAAACGATAACGGTGACGGGCGAGCAGCCGGCGGTGGAAACGCAAGCCAGCGGCGTATCGCAACTCATCGATGAGCGCGCCATTGCCGAATTACCGATCAATGGCCGCCGCTTCTCTGACCTGGTGTTGCTTACCCCCGGCGTCACGCAAGACCCGCGCGGCCAGACGTCGGCTTCCAACGGCGATCTCTCGTTTGGCGGAATTCGCGGTTTCCAGACCACCTACCTGGTGGACGGCGCGGACAATAACAACTCGTTCTTCGCGCAAGGCCGCGGCCGGTATCGTGCCCCCTACCAGTTCAGCAATGAAGTGGTGAAGGAGTTTCGTGTTTCCTCGAACGGTTACGGCGCCGAACACGGGCGCGCTGGGGGTGCCGTGATCAACGTGGTCACACGTTCCGGAGGCAATCACGTGCACGGCTCCGCCTTTTACTTCCTGCGGGACGCTGCCTTGAACGCCCGCTACCCCTCGCTGGAGTCCAAACCGAAGGATCGCCAGCAGCAGTTCGGCTTTACGCTGGGCGGGCCCATCCGCCGCAACCGCGTCTTTTTCTTCGGTGGTTTTGATCAGCACATTTTCCGGGTGCCCACGCTGGTGCGTTTTCTCGACGGCACCTCCGCGCTGGTTCCGCAGCCGGGACAGGGGCCGCTCTTCGATGGCGACTACGAAGACAGCGACAAGGCGCTGGTGTTTGCAGCGGCGGGACAGCTCACGCAGATGGCGGGAAATTTTCAGTCCGCCCTGATCGGCAATGCCGGCTTTGCCAAACTGGACGCCGTGCTCTCCCCGCATCATGCGCTCTCGGCGCGGTTGAGTACCTCGCGTTACTCCGGCAGCAACAACGTTTTTTTCGATCCGGCCAGCCCGATTACCAACTTTGCCGTCAGCGAGAACGGCAGGGAAACGGTGAGCACAGCCAGCCTGGTAGTTTCGCTTAACAGCACTCTGAGCCCACGCTTCATGAGCCATGCGCGAGCGCAGTTGTCGCGCGACGTGCAGGACTCCAGCAGCAACTCCTCGGACCCGCGCACCCGGATTGCCAACGTCTTCGACGGTTTCGGACGGTCTTCGATTCTTCCGCGCCAGACGCATGAAACGCGCCTTCATCTGGCCGAGACTCTGCACTTCGAGTCCGGGCGTAATAGCTGGAAGTTCGGCGGCGATGCCCTCTTGACCAGGCTCTACAATTTCTTCCCGTCGTTGTTTGGCGGCGAGTATATCTTCAGCAACATCCGCGTGGATCCGTTCAGCTTTGATCCGGAAACGTTTGGGCTGAAACTCAGCCCGCTGCGCGCCTATGCGCACAATGTGCCGCGCTACTATTTACAGAATTTCGGGTCCGCGGTGTCCCACCCGAACACGAACGAATACTCGGCGTTCGTTCAGGACACGGTGCGGTTGTGGCCACAGTTGGTCCTCAGCGTCGGCGTGCGCTATGACCGGCAAACATTTCATCAGCCGACTGAACCAGCGACTCCGTTCTGGGCGCAAGCTGGGCGGATGCCAAACGACGCCAACAACTTCGCCCCCCGCGTCGGCCTGGCTTGGTCGATGGGCAACGACCATCCGCTGGTCGTCCGCGCCGGCTTTGGCATCTTCTACACCCGCATTCCCCAGATCTACAACTCCAGCGTGGAGAACGACAACGGGCTGAACAGCTTTAACCTGTTCCTGGACAACGCCAACTTCTTCGACCACCAGATATTTCCCACGTATCCGAATCCCTTGGTGACCTGTCCCCAACGCGCGCCCATCTGCACCCCCCCACCGGAGGTCCTTAGCCGGCTGACGGCGGAAGTTTCCGCTTTCTCCAGCGCGTATCGCACCCCCAGCGTGCAGCAGGTCAGCCTGAGCGTGGAAAAGGAACTGCCCCACCGGATTACGGCCAGCCTTTCCGGACTGCACGTGCACGGACAGAACCTGATTCGGGCACGCGATGTGAACCTGCCGCCACCCAGCCCGGTGGTCTATCCCGTCTACGACGCCACGGACGTCACCGTACTCGGCTTTTACAACGTGGATTCGTTTTCCACTTGGCAGTTCTCTCGGACGCTGGCCTGTCCGTTTCCACCGTGCATCAACGATCTGGCCCGACCCGAGTCGCAGTTGGCCGCCATCAACCAGTTTGAGACGGCTGGCTCCAGCCGATACAACGGCCTTACCTTCTCGCTGCAGCGGCGGATGCGCAGCGGAGTCTACTTCCGGCTGGGGTACACCTATGCCCAGGCGCTGGATGACGGGCAAGACGCACTCGTCGCCGGGCGGCCAGCCGGGGTGCAGAATTCCGCGAATACCAGTGCCGAGCGTGGGCGCAGTGTCACCGATCAACGCAGCCGGCTGGTGACGTCGTGGATCGTCGAGCCGCACCCTTTTACCCCCAGCCAAGTCGTGCTGGGGCGACTGTTCAACCAATGGCGGCTTTCCGGGGTGATGACCCTGGGCAGCGGCCGGCCGGTAGAGGCGCGCGTGACGGGTGATCCGAATCAGGATGGCAATTCGGTGAACGACCGACTGCCCGGTTTGAGTCGCAACAGCCTGACGGGCGCCAACTATGTCACCACGGACATGCGGCTGGGCCGTCGCTTCCGCCTCGGCCGCACCGCCAAGCTGGAACTGCTGCTGGAGTCTTTTAACCTGTTCAATCGGAAGAACAAACGCCTGAACCAGACCGATGACGGTTTTGCCAATACCGCCGCCCAGTTCGTGCAAATCGACAAGCAGACGGGGACGCAGCGTTTCCCCGGGCATTACGTGAGCAACCCGGGGTTCCTGAATTCGCAGAGCAGTTACGCGCCGCGGCAGTTGCAACTGGCGGCGCGCTTCACTTTTTGAGCTGGGGGGAGGGTAGAAAGCCGCAATTTTGTCGCCGCGAACGCCTACTTTAGAGGGCAGCCACGCGTTTTCCCTTGACTTAGCTGTGCCCTGATGCCGTAAGCTTAAGCGTCCGTTTTTGGACCAGTTTGGGGGTGTGTCGCGATTGGCGGAAGTTAGAGTACAAGAGGGTGAGCCGTTGGAAAATGCCCTCCGCCGTTTTAAGCGCAAGGTGCAGACAGAGGACATCATTAAGGACGTGAAACGTCACTCCTACTATCTGAAGCCGGGCGAGAAGAAGCGAGTCAAGCAGGCTTTGGCGCGCAAGAGAAACCGCAAGAAAGCGCGCAAAGAACAGGACTAATTCAGAGGGGCCGTCACTTACTAGAGTGGCGGCCCCGCTGCGCCTGCGCCTGAAGTTCGGAAGTCTTCGTTTGGTTGTTTTGTTTCATTATTTCTGTTCTGCATCATCCGCGCCCACTCGTCGGCGCGGCGGGCCGAGCCCAGGGGATCACAGCGAGGGAGGGGGAGACAGGGTCCTGCACCCACCCGCGCGCCAACTTCGTTGCTTTCCGGCGTGGGGGCTGGTCAGGGTCTTGTCCAAAGGAGCGTCTCTCGATGGAGTTCCAGGACAAGGTGCTGAAGTGTGTGGACTGTGGAGCGGAGTTCGTATTCACTTCCGGGGAACAGCTTTTTTTCCACGACAAACAGTTCAAGAACGAACCAAAGCGCTGCCGGGCCTGTAAAGCGAAACGGGCCGCAGGGCCGGGAGGGGCGCCAACCGCGCCTAACTTCCGCAAAGTAGAGACTCGGGCAACCTGCTCGCAGTGCGGCACGGAAACGACGGTACCTTTCCGGCCCACGCAGGGACGTCCGGTGCTCTGCCGCGAGTGCTTCCAGAACCGGCGGACGGCAGTGAGCGCCTGACGGTTCGCCGCGACCCACGAATTCCCGCGCACCTCAGACCTCTCCCGGTGCGCTAACATGGAATCCGTGGCCAGCTTCTACGTAATGAACTTCGGTTGCCGCGCCACGCAGGCGGACGGCGCGGCGATCGAAGAACAGCTTCGTACCCGAGGGCTGTGGAGTGCCTCTGCGCCGGACCAAGCTGGCTTGGTCGTGCTCAATACCTGTACCGTGACGGCGGCGGCCGACCAGGACGCACGTGCCGCGGTGCGTCGCATTCATCGCCGCAACCCCAAGGCGCGCATTCTCGTAACCGGTTGTTACGCGCAACGCGCGCCTGAGGAAGTGGCAGCCCTACCCGGCGTTACCTGGGTGGTGGGCAATTCCCACAAGCACGAACTCGCCAGCATCGCCCTGCCTGCCGCGAGCAGTTTTGTTCCGCTGGCGCAACTCGCCGCGGCTGCAAGCATTCACATCGGCGACATCTTTGCCCACACCGAGCTTCTCGCCGCGCCGGTGTTTAGTGCCGGCGACGACCGCACCCGTCCCAACCTCAAAGTGCAGGATGGCTGCGACAACCGCTGTTCGTTTTGCGTGATTCCTTCCGTGCGCGGGCAGAGCCGCTCGCTGCCCCTGGATCGCGTGCTTCGCGAAGTGAATGCGCTGGTGGCGGCGGGCTATCGCGAAATCGTCATCTCCGGCATCAACCTGGGCCGTTGGGGACGCGACCTGCCGGGTCAGCCCGCGCACTTTACCGATCTCCTCCGCGCCCTCTTGCAGAAAACAGCCATCGAAAAACTACGCATCAGTTCCGTGGAACCGATGGACTGGAGCGACGAATTGATCGCGCTGGCAGCATCCTCACCGCGCGTTGCCAAACATGCCCACGTGCCGCTGCAATCCGGCAGCGATGCCGTGCTTCGCCGCATGCATCGCAAGTACCGCCCGTGGCATTACCAGGAAAAGATCGGAAAAATTCGCGCGGCGATGCCCGGGGCAGCGATCGGCGCCGATGTGATGGTGGCCTTTCCCGGCGAAACCGAGGCGGAGTTCGAGGAGACCCACCGCTTGGTTGAGGCGTTGCCCTTCACCTACCTGCATGTATTCACTTATTCGGCGCGCCCGGGAACTCCGGCTGCGGCCATGCCGAAGCAAGTCCCGTTGCCTCTGGCCCGGGAACGCAGCCGCGTGTTGCGCGAACTGGCGGCGCAGAAGCTGCGCGCCTTTGCGCAGTCGTTTGTGGGCGGAGCGGTGGAGGCCATTACGCTGGCCAGCGGCGGCGATGATTTCACCGAAGCACTGACGGACAACTACCTGAAGCTGCGCCTGGCGGGTCGCTACCCGGCGAACTACTGGCATCGGGTGAGAGTGGAGCGGGCCAACGCAGAAATTCTGACGGGCAGGCTGGAGTGCGTCGGCAGCTGACCGGCGGTACCGGCCCTACATGCTATAATTTTTCATTCGCTTCCAGCACCGCAGGAGGACTGTATCGACAAGCGTTATATCCGCACCAATGAGCGCATCCGCGTGCGCGAAGTGCGTGTGATTGACGACGCGGGCACGCAGCTGGGTGTGATGACGCCGTTTGATGCGCTCAAGCTGGCCCGGGAAAAGGACCTGGATCTGGTGGAAGTCTCGCCCACCGCCCAACCGCCTGTCTGTCGCATCATGGATTTTGGCAAGTACGTGTATCAGCAGGAAAAGCGCGAGCGCGAAGCCAAGAAACACCAGAAGGTCATCACCGTCAAGGAAGTGAAGTTTCGTATCAACGTGGACGATCACGATTACGAAACCAAGAAAAACCACGTGCTGCGGTTCTTGGATGAAGGGGACAAGGTCAAGGCCACCATCTTTTTCCGCGGACGAGAGATGACGCGGCAGCCTTTAGGCGAGAAGATTCTGGATCGCCTGACCAAGGACATCGGTGACAAGGGTTTGATCGAGTTCCGGCCGCGGCGTGAGGGCAATACGCTGCATATGATCCTGGCGCCCAAGAAGAGCGCCGGCGAGAAGAAGAGCACCGGCGAGAAGAAGGAAAAGCCCAGGCCGCCCGCCCCGCCGGCTGCCGCACAAAATCCAGCGGCGCAGGGGTAACTGGATTCCGTTGAAATTTCCTGTTCCCGGGCCGGCGATGCCGCTCCGGAGACAGACTTGCAAGAGGACTTATGCCGAAGTTGAAGACGCACAAGGGCGCGGCCAAGCGCTTTCGCAAAACGGGGACGGGGAAGGTGAAGCGCGGCAGTTCGTTTCTGCGCCACATTCTGACCTCGAAATCCAAGAAGCGTAAGCGCAAGTTGCGTGGCACCACGCTGGTGAGCGAAGCGGATGCGCGCAAAGTTAAACGGATGATTCCCTACTAGGGAGCAACCCTGCGCCGCGGCGGAGAGTGGCCGCGGTCTATGCGCCGCCAAAAAGTTGATGGCGCACGGCGAGTGAAGAGGTCAACCAGGTCCGCACCGGACCGAAACCTGCCTCCAGCCGCCGCAACTCGAAGTGCAAAAAGGAGAAGTCATGCCTCGCGTAAAACGCGGCTCAAAACGCCGTGCCAAACGAAAAAAGCTATTAGGGCGGGCCAGTGGATATTTCTTAACCAAATCCAAGCTGTACCGGTCGGCCAAAGAGGCGGTGGACCGCGCGCTGAAATTTGCCTACGCCGGCCGCCGCCAGAAAAAGCGCCAGTACCGCAGCATCTGGATCGTGCGCATTGGCGCCGCCGCCAAGCTGCATGGCATGAGCTACAGCCAGTTTATTCACGGGATGAAGCTGGCCGGCATTGAGCTGGATCGGAAGATTCTGGCCGACCTTGCCGTAAGAGATGCGGCCGGTTTCCAGAGCTTGGCAGAGCAGGCGAAAGTGGCGATCAGCAAGAAGTAGCCGTCAGCTTTCCCAAGCCTCGGTGGCAGCGGTGTTTGTGCCTGGCGACGCCATGTACTCGGTTCCCAAACTTGCGGACTTCTCGCCCGCGGCGCTTGATCACGCCGCCCAGGAATTGGTGCGTGCCTTGGAGCAGGAAGCAACCGCAGTTGCCAGCGATGCCGATTGGAAGAACTTCAGGGACCGCTGGCTGGCGCGCAAGAACGGCATTCTCACGCAAGTGAATGAACTGTGGCTGAAGGCCTCGCCCAAGGCGGACCGCCGGGAAGTGGGTCAGCGCGTCAATGAGATTAAGACGCGGGTGGAGCAGGGAGTCGAGGCGGCGCAGCAGCGGGCCCAGGGCGCAGCTTCCTCTTCGCGACTCGCTGCCGAGTCCATTGACATCACCCTCCCCGGCCTGCGGCGACCGCTGGGCGCCGAACATCCCGTCATCAAGACGATGAACGAGATCGTCGGCGTCTTTCGCAATCTGGGCTACTCGGTTGAAGTCGGTCCCGAAGTTGAAACCGATTACTACAACTTCGAGGCGCTGAATTTTCCGCCCAATCATCCCGCGCGCGACACGCAGGACACGCTCTTCCTTGCCGGGCAGGAGGAAAAGCCGCTGCGCGATCGTCTGCTGCTGCGTACGCATACGTCTCCGGTGCAGATTCGCGCCATGGAGAAACAACGGCCGCCGCTCCGCGTAGTCTGTCCCGGCAAGGTGCATCGCAATGATGCGCTCGATGCCACGCACTCGCCCATCTTCCACCAGGTGGAGGGGTTGGCGGTCGACACCAACATCACGTTTTCCGATCTCAAGGGCACGCTCGATCACGCCATGAAAGCGCTGTTCGGTTCGAGTGTGAAGACGCGGTTCTATCCGTCGTTCTTTCCCTTTACCGAGCCCAGCGCCGACGTGCAGATCAGCTGCATTTTTTGCGGGGGTAAGGGTTCACGCGACGGTGGCCCGTGCCGCAACTGCAAGGCCAGCGGCTGGATTGAACTGCTCGGCTGCGGCATGGTCGACCCGAACGTCTACGACTTTGTGGATTACGATGCCGAACGCTACAGCGGCTTTGCTTTCGGCATGGGCGTGGAGCGGATCGCGATTTTGAAGTATGGGGTGGATGACATTCAGTTGTTCTTCAACGGGGATGTCAGATTTTTGCGGCAGTTTGCATGAAGTTCTCAGCCCTCAGCTTTCAGCTCTCAGTGCGAGCGGCAAGGCTCTGGCAGCGAATTGGACGTTGAAACTGAAAGCTGACAGCTGAGAGCTGATAGCTTTTTTATGAAACTCTCTCCTCACTGGTTACGCGACTTCGTTGACTTCACGGTCGACTACCGCCGTCTGGCGGATGAACTTACGCTGGCTGGAATTGCGGTGGAAGGCATCAGCGGCGAAGGCGACGCGACCGTGTTTGAGATGGAGATCACGACCAACCGCCCGGACGCCATGAACCACTACGGCGTGGCGCGTGAGGTGTCGGCGTTATACGACCTGCCGCTCAAGCCGGTAGCGCCGGAGCTTCCCGAGGCCGAGGCGGGCGCGGTGTTTCCCATTGAAATTGTGGAGACGCAGTTGTGTCCGCGCTTTACCGCGCGCGTTTTGCGCGGGGTCAGCATCCAGCCATCGCCCGCGAAAATCGCCAGCCGCCTCGCGTTGATTGACCAGCGGCCCATCAACAATGCCGTGGACGCAACCAATTACGTGCTGTGGGAAATGGGTAAGCCCACGCATGTGTTCGACCTTGATTTGCTCGAGGGCGGCAAGCTCATCGTGCGGCACGCCCGCGAGGGCGAGGTGCTGAAGACGCTCGACGGGGTGGTGCGCAAGCTCACGCCGGATGATCTCGTCGTGGCCGATGCCCGCAAACCGGTGGGGCTGGCGGGGGTCATGGGCGGTTTCGACACCATGATCACGGAGAAGACGCGCAATATCCTGATCGAATCGGCGTGGTGGGACCCGGCGCTGGTGCGCCGTATGTCGCGGCGGCATGGGCTGCACACCGATGCTTCGCACCGCTTCGAACGTGGCGCCGATTTCGAGTCCACCGTGGTTTCCTGCAACCGCGTGGCGGAGCTGGTCCTGAAGTCCGGAGGCGGCGAACTGGCGGGCGGGGTGGCGGACGTGGTGGCGCGGGTCATGGACCAGGCGCCGGTTGCGCTGCACCTCGCGGAGGTGCATCGCGTTCTGGGCAAGGATGTCGAAGTGAACCGCATGTTGCGGATTCTGCGCAACCTGGGATGCGATGCGGTCCCGGAGCGGCGCGATTCCACCGAGTTCACCGTCCTCGTGCCCAGCTGGCGGCTGGATATTGAACGCGAGATTGACCTGATCGAAGAAATCGCGCGACTGCATGGTTATGACAAATTTGCCAACACCCTGCCGGCTTGGTCCGGCGAAGTGGTGGAGCTTGACGACGCCGCGAAAGACGGGCGTTTGCGCGCGGACCTGCTCGCTCTCGGGTATAACGAAGCCATCTCGCTGACGTTTACTTCGGAGGACGATGCCAAACAGTTTTCCGACGCTGCAGCACTGGCCCTGGCGAACCCGCTCAGCGCGGAAGCCTCGGTCATGCGGACTTCGCTGCTCCCGGGGATGCTGCAAATGCTGGCCTGGAACTTGAATCGTGGCGTCGAAGATGTGCGTCTGTTCGAGGCGGGACATGTGTTCGCGAGCGTCCGCGGCGAGTCTGTGGAGAGGAAGCGTCTGTGCCTGGGCGCGACCGGGAGCGCGGGCGAATCCAGCGTGCATCAGGCCGCGCGGCAGTTCTCGTTCTTCGATCTCAAAGGCGATATCGAGACTGTGCTGGCGGGCTTTGCCTGCAACTCGCTCCAGTTCGAGGGCGGCGCACAAAAATATTTTCATCCTGGCCGTTCTGCCCGCGCCGTCATGGATGGTGTCACCGTAGCGGAGTTTGGGCAGATTCATCCAGCGGTGGCCTCAGCCCGCAAACTCAAGCAGGAGATTTACTCCGCCGAGATCTACCTTGACCGCCTCTACCAGCATGAGCTGCGCCCGGTTCGGTATGTACCGCTGGCGAAGTTTCCGGCGGTGACGCGCGATTTTTCCTTCGTCTTTGCCGATGCGGTCCGCTTTGAGGAGATTCTTGCGGCACTGACCGCACTCGGGCTGCCAGAACTGCGTAGCGTTGTCCCAGTGGAGATTTTTCGTGGCGGCAATGTCCCGGCAGGGAAGTACTCGCTGCTGCTGCGAGCGGTGTTCCAGTCTTCAGAGCGCACCCTCCGTGAGGAGGAAGTCGCTGCCTGGTCGGCGCAGATGGTGCATACGTTGGAAAAGCTGGGTGGGGCGTTGCGGGCGTAAGGGTTTTCACCACTGAGCGTAATGGAGAAGCCTGCTAAGACTCGTAAGCGCGTGTCAGCCATAGCGATTGCCCGCCTCGCCGATCAGGGCAAAGACGTTTCCCAGTTTTTCACCAACACGGGGCACATGACAGGCCCCTATGCTAGCCTGACCCAACCATGAGTGTGATCGCACCCAAACGATTTCTCAGCGAAAAAGTAGAACGTTTTACCGAGTCCGTGATCCGCGAGATGACGCGGCAGGCAGCACAGTACAACGCCGTCAATCTGGCGCAGGGCTTTCCTGATTTTTCCGCGCCCGAAGAGATCAAACGCGCCGCGCGCGAAGCCGTTGATGCCGACGTCAATCAATACGCCATTACCTGGGGCGCCAAGAGCCTGCGTGACGCTATTGCCCGGCAGATGGGCGTCTGGCAGGGACTGACCATTGATCCGGAAAAGGAGATCACGGTCTGCTGCGGCTCCACCGAGGCGATGATTGCCACGCTCCTGGCCGTGCTCAATCCCGGTGAGGAAGTGGTGATCTTTGAGCCCTTCTACGAAAACTACGGTCCAGACACGGTGCTGAGCGGCGCCAAGCCACGTTTCGTGAGGCTGCATCCGCCCACGACTCCCAGCGGTGAATGGACCTTCGATGAGCGCGAGCTGCGCGCGGCTTTCCACGCCCACACCAAAGCGATCATTCTCAACACGCCCAATAACCCGACGGGCAAGGTATTCACGCGCGCCGAACTGGAACTCATTCGCGACTTGTGTATCGAATTTAATGTTCTCGCCATTACCGATGAGATTTATGAACACATTCTCTACGATGGCGCTGAGCACGTTGCCATGATGACGCTCGAGGGCATGCGCGACCGGACGGTGACCATCAACGGCCTGTCGAAAACCTACAGCGTGACCGGCTGGCGGGTGGGTTGGGCAGTGGCGGCTGCGCCATTGACCGCCGCCATTCGCAAAGTGCATGACTTCCTCACCGTGGGAGCGCCGGCGCCCCTGCAGGAAGCAGGCGCCAAGGCCCTGGGCTTGCCCGCGAGCTACTACCAAGACCTCGCAGCCCGCTATCGGGCCCGCCGCGACCATTTGCTGCCCGTGCTGGAAGAAACCGGGTTCCGGTGTTTCCAGCCGCGCGGCGCGTATTACGTGATGACCGACATCCGCGCGTTCGGTTTTGCCGACGATGTGAGTTTTGCCAAACATCTCGTGAAAGACATTGGCCTGGCCTGCGTCCCGGGGTCGAGTTTCTACAGCGACCCGCGCCAAGGTGCACAACAGGTGCGATTTGCGTTCTGCAAGCAGGAAGCCACGCTGGACGAAGCGGCCAAGCGGTTGCGGAAGCTGCGGCGTTCTTCGTAAAACAGCGCGACACTCAAGCGCGGCGGTTGGCCTCTTCCACAGCTAACTGCGGTATACTGCGCTACTAGAGTGGCAATTTCTTAAGGGTCAAGGCGCAACATGTCCGTAAAAGCGGTAGTGGAAGAGTTGGCGAGCGAGGTTCCGGCCGGTGATTTTCCTGCGCTGGAAGAAAAAATCTATCGCACGATTGAGTTGTTGAAGGCGGCCCGCGAAGCGCGCGCCCATGCCGAGCGCGATGCGCAGCGCCTGCGCCAGCAACTGGAACAGCGGGAAGACGAATTTACCGCGCTCAAGCGCGAGCTAGTGCAGTTGCGCAAGGAGCGCGAAGAAGTGCGCTCCCGCGTGGAGAAGATGCTGCGGCAGGTGGATGATGCCGCCCAGGAAGCGGCCAGCTGAGCCCGCCGCCGGAGGAGACCATGGCCACAGCCCCCAAGGAAGCGGTCAGCCGCGATTCCAGCAGCATTCGCGTGGAAATCTTCGATCAGGTTTACCATCTGCGCGGGTCGGACCCAGCTTACGTCCTGAAGCTCGCCCAGTTCGTGGACGAGAAAATGCGCGCGGTAGCCGAGCAAACCTCGACGGTGGATTCGGTTCGACTCGCGGTCTTGGCGGCGCTGAACATCGCGGACGAATATCACCTGCTCAAAGGCAAGCTGGGCAGCGGCGGAACGGAATCGTCCCAGCGCGCCCGGCAACTCTCCCGCTTGCTGGACGAAGTCCTTGAGGATCAACGCCGGGCAGGGTAGCTAGCAAACGATTTGCCATCTATTTACCTTCGTGCTCTTGCCAGACATGGGAGGGCTCACCTAGCATCGCTGGTGAAAGCTGACCTGCGAAGTACGTGATGGCGGTCACCGTTTTTTGAACCAACAGCCGAAAAACGGGAGCTCGACTCGTATAACGATCCGGTGTGCAATGTTCCGCCAAGCGGAAATGCCTAAAGGGTCGCGGCGGGCGCCCACCGTCCTCAAGACGGGTTCAAATTCGGCCCGCCACACGGCCAAGCGGGGCGGCTTTTTTTCTGGTAATAAGCAGTGGCGGCTCGCCGTGCGGCCGCTCGTGGGGCTCATCTAGATCTCTGTGCATCCCGTCCTTTTCCAAATCGGTTGGTTCGCCCTGCCCACCTATGGTTTCCTGGTCGCACTCGGCGTGCTGATTGGCATGGCGCTGAGCGCGCGCAACAGCAAACAAGAGGGTGTGGATCCGGAACTCGCCTGGAACCTTGGCATTCTGGTCACGCTCAGCGGCATCATCGGCGCCAAAGTGCTGCTGGTGGTCAACGACTGGGGCTTCTACACGCGCCACCCCGCGCAGATTTTCAGTCTGAACACGCTGCGCGCCGGCGGCGTTTTTTCTGGCGGTTTGCTGGCTGCGCTGGTGGCCGCCGCGTGGTATATCCGCCGGCATCGGCTGCCCGCGTTGGCCCTGTGCGACGCGTTCTCCCCCGGATTGGCGCTCGGCCATGCCATCGGCCGCCTCGGCTGCTTTTCTGCCGGCTGCTGTTACGGCAAAGAAACCCACGCCGCCTGGGGAGTGGTGTTTACAAACCCGCTGGCCGCCAGCATCTCTGGAACACCTCTCGGGGTACCGCTTCACCCTACCCAGTTGATCGAAGCGGCGGTCGAGCTGTGCAACTTTCTGCTGCTCTCGTGGCTGTTCCGCCGCAAGAGCTTTGACGGGCAAGTGTTCGGAACTTACATCGCGATCTACGGTGTGGCTCGCTACTTCATCGAATTCTTGCGCGGTGATCCCGGCCGTGGCGAGGTCTTTGGCGGCCTGATGACCGGGACGCAATTGATTTCCATCCTGCTGGTGATCGCCGGGGGCATCCTCTGGCTGCGGCGCCAGCCGCGCTTTCAGCCGGCTTCGCAGTAGCGCCGGCAACGCGCCCGCAAGTATTCTGAAGTAGAAGTCCCTTATGATTCCAAGCCAAGCGGAACGCAAGATCAGTGTGACCCAGGAATACGCCGGCCAGCGGCTCGACCAGTTTCTCGCGGCGCAACTCGCCGACGTCAGCCGCAGCCGCGTGCAGCAGATGATCGCGGGAGGATGCGTGCGCGTGAATGGCGCCGCCGCCCGGGCTTCGCTCAAGTTGCGGGGCGAGGAACGAATTGAGATTGTCGGCACCGTGCAACCGCCCCCCCTGCGCGCGTTGCCGGAAGAAATTCCGCTGCGCATCGTGTACGAAGACGACGACCTGGCCATCGTGGACAAGCCTGCCGGCATGATGGTGCACGCCGGCAGTGGCGCCACCGACGAGCAACGCAATCGCGGCACCCTGGTCAACGCTCTACTGCATCACTTCGGGACGCTCTCCAGCGTGGGCGGGGAGTTGCGGCCCGGAATTGTCCATCGCCTCGACAAGCAGACCAGCGGCTTGATTATCGTGGCGAAAAACGACGTAGCGCACCGCAAGCTGGCGGCACAATTTTCCGGCAGAACCATCAAGAAGCAGTATGTCGCTTTAGTGCACGGCTGGATGAAGCAGGAACGCGGCCGGATTGAGAGTGCGATTCAGCGCGACCGCATCCGCCGCACCCGCATGACGACGAAACGCGGTGGCGGCCGCGAAGCCCTCACCGACTATCACGTGCGCCGCAAACTTACTACCCCGTGGGGCCGCTTCTCGCTCGTCGAACTCAACATCCACACCGGGCGTACCCACCAGATCCGCGTGCACATGGCGTCGCTCGGCCATCCTGTGGTTGGGGACACGCTCTACGGAGCGCCCCGCGAGTTGCGCTCCACGACGGGGAAAGCGCCCGTCGCAGTCCTTCCCACCATTGACCGGAACTTTCTTCACGCCGCGCACCTGGAACTCGTCCACCCGCGCACTGGAGCGCCTCTTTCATTGTCGGCGCCCCTTCCTGACGAACTTGAGGCCTGGCTGCGCCGGTTGGAGTCGGCGACCTGAGGAACTGGCTATAATGAGATTCTGCATGCCATCAAAGTTTCTGCTCGTTCTGATGCTGGCGCTGGCTGGAGCTCATGTCGCGGCCCAGACCGCGCCTGCGACCCCGCCGCCCGGCGGCCCGGCGACGCCCTCCGCTTCCGCGCCAGCGCAGACTGCTTCGCCCGACGACAGCATCACTACCATTCACGCGCGAGTCAACGAAGTGAACCTGGTCTTTACCGCCACCGACAAACATGGCCGCTTCGTGAAGGACCTGAAGAAGGAAGACATTCAGATTCTCGACGATAACCGCCCGGCGGAGACGATCAAGAGTTTCCATAGTGAGACCGACCTGCCGCTGCAAGTGGGCCTGCTGGTGGATGCGAGCAACTCCATTCGCGACCGCTTCAAGTTCGAACAGGAGGCCGCCATTGAATTCCTCAACCAGGTGGTGCGCCCCAACTACGACAAGGCGTTCGTCATCGGCTTCGACGCCACGCCGGAAGTCACACAGGACTTCACCGACAACACGGAAATGCTGGGCAAGGGCGTGCGCATGCTGCGCCCCGGCGGCGGAACAGCCATGTATGACGCCATTTATTTCGCCAGCCGCGACAAGCTGATCAAGGCGCCCCGCCAAGGCCCGGTGCGCCGAGCCATCATCTTGCTCAGCGACGGCGACGACAACCTGAGCCACGTTTCCCGCGAAGAAGCGATTGAGATGGCGGAGCGCGCCGAGGTCATCATCTACACCATCTCCACCAACATCTCGGGTACCAAGAGCAAGTCCGACAAAATTTTGGAGCGGATCGCCGAAGCCACCGGTGGGCGCGCATTCTTTCCCTTCCGGCTCCAGGACGTGGCCGACGCCTTCACGGAAATTCAAGACGAACTGCGCAGCCAGTATGCGCTCTCCTACAAACCCACCGACCTGAAAGAGGACGGGCGCTACCGCACCATCCTGATCACCGCAGCCAACCAGAAAAACGTACGCATCCGTGCCCGCCACGGCTACTACGCACCCCTGAACTGATGCCGGGATACTCGGGAACGCCACTGCCGAAGAAGCTTGGGCTGAAACCGGGCCAGCGGGTGAACCTTTTCCACTTGCCGGAAGACGTAGCGGATGAATTGAAAGCCGAGCTTGCCCAATGCCAGACGGCAGCGCGCGGGCCGCTCGACTATGCCCACGTTTTCGCGAAGAGCCAGGCCGAGTTCGAACGCGAGTTTGTGAAATTCGCCGAACGGCTGGATCCTGCGGGCATGTTGTGGGCCTCCTGGCCGAAGAAATCTTCCGGCGTGGCCACCGATCTCGACGAAGGCCACGTGCGCCGCATCGGCTTGGCCGCCGGCCTGGTGGACGTGAAAGTCTGCGCCGTCACCGAGGTCTGGTCTGGCTTGAAATTCATGGTGCGCACCAAAGACCGGCCCCGCTGCGGGTGAATCCGGCCGCTGCATTTATAATCTTTGTTTCGGCGCTGTGTCCTAATCCCAACTGAAGGCTGGTCTGTGCTCGATTTTCTCGGTGATCTCCGACGTACCCACATGAACGGCGAGTTGCGCGCCAGTGACGCCGGCAAGAAAGCCGTGCTCATGGGCTGGGTCAACCGCCGCCGCGATCTGGGCAACCTCATCTTTGTCGATCTGCGTGATCGCAGCGGTGTGACCCAGATTGTGATTGCCAAAGAGGCAGATGCCGCCATTCATGCCCGGGCCGAACAACTACGCAGCGAGTACGTGATCGCCGCCATCGGCACGGTCAAGCTGCGCGATCAGAATACGGTCAACAAGAACATTCCCACGGGCGAGATTGAACTGGTGGTGGAAGAGCTTCGTCTGCTGAACGAGGCCAAGCAACCGCCATTTCTGCCGGGTGACACCGTTCTGGCCAATGAAGAACTGCGTCTCAAGTACCGCTACCTTGACCTCCGCCGCGACGTGATGCAGGCAAACATCCAGTTGCGCCACAACGTCGCGCTGGCCATCCGCAACAATCTTTCGGCGCAGGGATTTTTCGAGATCGAAACCCCCTTTATGACGCGCTCCACGCCCGAGGGCGCGCGGGATTATCTCGTTCCCAGCCGCGTGCAACCGGGCTCGTTTTACGCGCTGCCGCAGTCGCCGCAACTTTTCAAGCAGATCTTGATGATCTCGGGTTGCGACAAATATTTTCAGATCGTGCGCTGCTTCCGCGACGAAGACCTGCGCGCTGACCGTCAGCCTGAATTTACTCAGATCGATCTGGAGATGTCCTACCCGCAGCCGGAACGCGTTTGGGAAGTCGTGGAGAAATTTCTGGTCGCCGCTTTCCAGGCGGCAGGCCACCAGATCAAGACCCCATTCCCGCGCATGGATTACGACGATGCCATCCGCCAATACGGCATCGACAAGCCCGACATGCGTTTGCCGGCATTCACCGAAGTGCGCGAATGTTTCGCGCCGGAAAATCTCGACACGCTGGCCATTAACCGCACGCTGCCGGTGGTCGCGGTGTGCATTCCCAAAGTCGGTGAGCTCTCGCGCAAAGAACGTGACGACCTGAAGCCATTGTTTAACTCCAAGGGCGGCGCCCGGCTGTTTGAAGATTTCAAGCGGATCGAGAAGAGCTTCCCTGAGGCGGCCGCGAAGATCCGCACCCAGTCTGGCGCGGCAGAGGGCGATCTCATCGTGCTCGTGACCGGTTCCGCGGCCACCGGCGAGCAGTCGCGTCCGACGGGCTCGCGCAAGGTCGCGCCGGCGGAACTTGCTATTTTCGCTTCCGCCGGGCTGATGCGCGTGGCGCTGGCGCAGCGCTTTGCTGCTCGCCATCAACTCTTCCAGCGCGGCGATTACCGCTTTCTCTGGGTCACCAACTTCCCCATGTTCGAGTACGACGAAACCGACAAGCGCTACGTCGCCGCGCACCATCCCTTCACCTCGCCGCACGAGGAGGACATGGACAAGCTCGAGAGCGATCCGGCCTCGGTGCGCGCGCTGGCCTATGACGTCGTGCTCAACGGGACCGAGTTAGGTTCCGGTTCCGTTCGTATTCACCGCCAGGATATTCAGCGCCAGATTTTCCGTGCCCTCGGCATGACGGAAGAAGAGGCGCGCAGCCGCTTCGGCTTTTTCCTGGAGGCGCTGGAATACGGCACCCCTCCCCACGGTGGCATCGCGCTTGGCCTCGACCGGATTGTGATGATCCTCGCCGGAGCGGACAGCCTGCGCGAAGTGATCCCGTTTCCGAAGACGGCAGCCGCGAAAGATTTGATGGTGGACGCGCCCACGCGGGTGAGTGAAGCGCAGTTGCGGGAGTTGGGGATCGCGGTGAAGAAGAGTTAGGTTTTGTGTGGAGCGCCCTTGCGGATACCCTCAGATCACCACCGCTTCCTGATATTCCCCAAACACGCGCCGCAGGGTGTCTGAGATTTCTCCTACGGTGGCCAAGGCTTCCACCGCGGTCAGGATGCGCGGCATCAGATTCGCGCCCGAACGCGCCGCGTCTTCCACCTGCCGCAGGGATTCCTGCCAGCGTTGAGTGTCACGCCGCGCTCGCAATGCGCGCAGACGCTCGATCTGCTTCGGCTCCAGCGACTCATCAATGCGCTGAATGGGGACAGACTTTTCTTCGTCCACGCTGAAGCGATTCATGCCGACCACCACAGCTTCACCCTGATCTACGGCGCGCTGATATTCGTAGGCTGCGTTCTGAATCTCCGCCTGGACGTAGCCGCGTTCAATGGCTTTGAGCATGCCGCCCAGCGCTTCGATTTTGCTGAGGTATTCCGTAGCGCGCGCTTCAATCTCGTTGGTCAGCGCTTCGATGTAGTACGAACCGGCGAGCGGGTCAATCGTCTGCGCCACGCCCGATTCGTAGCCGATCACCTGCTGCGTGCGCAGCGCAATGCGGGCGGCTTCTTCGGTGGGCAGTGCCAGCGCTTCATCAAACGAATTGGTGTGCAGCGACTGGGTGCCGCCCAGCACCGCCGCCAGCGCCTGCAGTGCGGTGCGCACAATGTTGTTCTCCGGTTGCTGCGCGGTCAGGGTCGAACCCGCCGTCTGCGTGTGGAAGCGTAGCATCCACGAGCGAGGGTTCTTTGCCTGGAATTTCTCCCGCATGATGTGCGCCCACATGCGCCGGGCGCAGCGGAACTTGGCCACTTCCTCGAGAAAATTGCTATGCGCGTTGAAGAAGAAAGAAATGCGCGGCGCGAACTTGTCCACATCCAAACCGGCCCCGATCGCGGCTCCCACATACGCAATGCCGTCAGCCAGCGTGAACGCCACTTCCTGCACCGCCGTCGACCCGGCTTCCCGCATGTGATACCCGGAAATCGAAATCGTGTTCCAGTCCGGCACGTTTTCGTTGGTCCAGGCAAACAGGTCGGTGATGATCCGCATGGCCTGCGTCGGCGGATAAATGTAGGTCCCACGCGCAATGTATTCCTTGAGCACATCGTTCTGTACGGTGCCGGAGAGCTGGCGGATGTCCGCTCCCTGCCGCCGCGCCACTGCCACATAGAGCGCCAGCAGGATGGATGCGGTAGCGTTGATGGTCATCGAGGTGGAAATCTTCGTCAGATCAATGTCGGCAAAAAGGCGTTCCATGTCCTCGACAGAATCAATGGCCACGCCGACTTTGCCCACTTCGCCGGCGGCCAGCACATGGTCGGAATCGAGTCCGATCTGCGTGGGGAGATCGAAAGCGACGGAAAGCCCGGTGGTGCCTTGCGCGAGCAGATAGCGGTAACGCTTGTTCGATTCCTCAGCGTCGCCCATGCCGGCGTACTGGCGCATGGTCCAGAGGCGGCCGCGATACATCGTTGCCTGTACCCCACGGGTGTAGGGATATTCGCCGGGATAGCCCACCTGAGTGTCGTAGTCCAAGTCGCCGAGATCGGCGGGCGTGTACAAGGGGTGAACGGGAATGTGCGAGGAAGTTTCGGGATCGCGTGGCGGGGGGGCGGGAATGTCGGTTTTCACCGTCATGCGGAAAGCGTCAACCGCAACGGTGGCAGAGGGCGTCCGGAAAAGCAAGTCTGCCGGAGGTGCGGCAACTCAGCCAAGGTTTTCAATCTTGATGCGCAACGACTTGAGAAATTTTTGGTCTTGCTCGTTGAGGGTCAGCGAGTTCCCAGTGCCGCGTGTGCTGACGGTGGTCTTATCCCCGTCCTCGGACTTGTCTCCCTGTTTGGCAAAGCCGATGGTGGCTTCCAGCACGAGGAAAATGTCGTAGCCGCCGTCCTTGATCCGGGTCACGACTTCCGAGATCTGATCCGACTCGGCCAGGGACTCGTTGATCGCCTCGCCCAGTTCCTTCATCAGCTTCTTCAGTTGCGGCTCCACAGTTCCTCCACGGGCCCGGGGCCGATGGATCCGGCCCACGCGACGGGATGAGGAATCCAGCACGAAGTTGCGCGCCACCCCACCCAACTCCATTGTAACTTGCTTCCTTGTTAGAATTCATCGGTGTCGAAAGTCTCTAGCAGCGCGAAAGTGGGCATCGCGGCGCGTCTGGCCGCCGAACGGGCGGCTAAGAACCGCTGGGTGAGGGCGCTCGCCGCCGGCGTGGCGGCGACCGCAAAGTCTTTCACCCGCGTTTTCCACGTTCTCTGGCTTGAAGTTACGGGCTTTCTGTTCCTTGTAATTGCGGTCGTCGGGGCGCTCGCCCTGAGGCATGAGTACAGCAAATACCGTGCCGGGCAAGCGACGGCGGAGCGGCTGTGGATTCCCGGCGTGTTTGTCGTGCTGTTCGCTTACTTTGGCGTGAGTTCGTTCTGGCGAGCGCGGCGCAAGCGCTGATGGCGTTTCTCCCGGGGGTTGATTCCCTACGACCATCGGGCCGTGTTGTCAACTTGCGGTTGCGTTAGACTGAAAACGTGGCGCGTCTCTGCTGGCTGAGTGTCGAGCTGGTGGTCTTGTTCGTGTGTGTGCCGCTGATGTTCCGGCTGCGGCTGCTGCCCAACCAACCCATCGCTGGACTGGTCGTGCTGGCCGTCGGTATTTTTCTCTGGCTCCAGCACATGCCTGGGTTCGACCCGAAGCGGCTCTGGAACCGCGCCGGTATGGAAGCCCATCTGCGGCGGACATTGTTGCGGACGGCGGTGCTCTGCATCACCCTCGGGTTGATGATCTACTGGACCGCCCCAGAATTGTTGCTTCGTTTCCCCAGGGAGCAGCCGCGTCTCTGGCTTCTGGTCATGGTGTTGTACCCGCTGATCTCGGTGTATCCGCAGGAACTTATCTTCCGCGCGTTTTTTTGTCGACGCTACCGAGCGCTGTTCGGGAACGAATTCGGGGTGCTTCTCGCCAGTGCCACAGTCTTCGGCTTTGCCCACGTCGTCTACGGAAACTGGGTTTCCATCTGGTTGAGCGCGGCCGGTGGATTGTTGTTCGGGTTGAGCTACCTGCAGTCGGAGTCGCTGTTGCTCTCGGCGATCGAGCACGCGATGTACGGAAACTTCCTCTTCACCATCGGGCTGGGCGAGTTTTTCTATCACGGGACGGCGCGGTAGCCTGGACGGGCTACGGTTTCCCGCGGAAGCGCCCGGACACGATTAGGACGTACACGCCAACTACAGGGTCAAACCCGGCGCAGAGCGAGGGGTACCATGCAGGAACCGGCGCAGCCGCCGGGGAGTGAAGCAGCAAGTCCCACGACATATGGGCGATCCAGCCGAGACCGATCCAGGCCGGCCCCCACCGCAAACCGGCCCAGGATGCCGCGGAAAAAATCGCCAGGCCAACCAACTCCATGGGCAGTTGAACCCCTGCATGCCGGAACGAGCCAAACGCAACATAGATCAAGGCGGCAACCGCGAGACCCGCTGCGTAGAAACGCAATTCGCTCCTGGGCGGACGGCGGCGGCTGATTACAAGAAACACCACGCCGAGCAACAAACCCAGCAGTGCGGTGCTCCAGGAGGCCAACATGCTCAGTCGAACTCGCGGCGCGGCGCTGCCTGCTCAGCACTGACGCGGCCTTCCGCGATTTCCGCAGTTGAATAATTTTCCCCGCGGATGGGGCATCCCGCCTGCCGTCGCAGCAGCGCGATCTGACCAGTGTGGGTCAGCGCATCCGCCACCGGCGCCTGAAACAGTCTTTCAGCGGAGTCATGCAGCGTGGCGTCCGAAGCCAGGTAGCCATCGAATCGTTGCAGCGCGGCAAAGAAGCGTTCGACTTCCTGTTCCCACGGGAGTGGAGTGGAGTTGTGCCACGCTTCTTTGCCTTGTGCCTTGCTCAGTGCCCAGTCGAACAGATCACCCATGTGGGCGAGAATCTGGACTGGGGTGCGGGTGGTTGCCGATGATTGAAAGGTGGCGAATGAGGGTGGCGCGCCGCGCAGGGCTTTCGCCGCCCGATAGGCTAGGGTCGCCAACGTGTGTCGAAGGAAGTCAGCCATGAAGTCGCTCTCCGCGGAGATTCTATCCTGCCGCGGGAGCAGCCAGCCACCGCATCATGCGTGCGCGGGTTGGGCCGCCTGATCGGCGGCTTCACTTGCCGCTTCACGGCTTCCGGGGAGCGCGATCGCCAACACCTCATCAATGGTGGAGACGTAGTGCATGGTGACGCCCTGTAACTGTTCCGGTGTGATGTCCTCTTCCACGTTCATCTTGTTTTCAGCGGAGAGAATCACGTCGCGTACGCCAGCGCGCCGCGCGGCCAGGACTTTCTCTTTGATCCCACCCACGGGCAGCACGTTGCCGCTCAGCGTGATTTCACCGGTCATGGCGGTGTTGGTGCGGATGGCCCGGTTGGTGAGCAGTGAAACCAGCGCGGTCGCCATGGTAATGCCGGCCGAGGGGCCGTCTTTCGGAATGGCGCCTGCCGGCACGTGAATGTGAATGTCATGCTCGGCAAAGTACTCGTCGGAGATCCCGAGCCGTGCTGCGTTGGAACGCACCCAGGTAAGCGCCGCCTGCATGGATTCCTGCATTACTTGCCCGATTTGCCCGGTGTTGGTGAAGCTGCCCTTGCCGCGCATGGTGTTCACTTCGACAAAGAGCACGTCGCCGCCCGCCGGAGTCCACGCCAAACCAACGGCCACGCCCGGCCGCCGGGTTCGTTCCGCAATTTCTCCCTCGGTTCGCACCTTGATGCCGCCGAGAAATTCCTGCACCACTTCCTTGGTCACGACCAGCTTCTCGGTCTTGCCCTCGGCAATGCGCCGCGCCTGCTTGCGGCAAATGGTGCCGATGTTGCGTTCCAGACTGCGTACCCCCGCCTCCCGCGTGTAGTGCCGGATTACGTGCTGCACCGCTTCTTCGGAAACTTCAATCTGCTCCCCGGTGACCCCGTTCTCCTCGATCTGCCGCGGCACCAGATACTGGAACGCAATGTGGACTTTTTCCTCCTCGGTATACCCCTGCAGTTCGATGATTTCCATGCGATCGCGCAGCGGTTCCGACACCGTGTCTAGAATATTGGCGGTGGTGATGAAGAGCACCTTGGAGAGGTCAAAGGCGACGTCCAAATAATTGTCGCGGAAGCTCGAGTTCTGCTCCGGATCGAGCGCTTCCAGCAAAGCGGAGCCGGGATCGCCCCGGAAGTCGCGCCCAACTTTATCAATCTCATCCAGCATGAACACCGGGTCTTTGGTCTCGGCGCGCCGGATGCCTTGAATGATCTGTCCCGGCAACGCGCCGATATAGGTGCGACGGTGTCCGCGAATCTCCGCCTCATCATGCATGCCGCCGAGTGAAATGCGTACGAATCTCCGCCCCAGCGCCCGCGCAATGGACTTGCCTAGCGACGTCTTGCCCACGCCCGGAGGGCCCACAAAGCACAGAATCGGCCCTTTCATTCCCGGCTTCAGCCGTCGCACCGAGAGATAATCAAGAATCCGGTCCTTCACCTTCTGCAAATCGTAGTGATCGGTGTCGAGAATCTCTTTCGCTTTGACAATGTCTACTTCCACGCCGGAGGTCTTGTTCCACGGCAACACCGCCAGCCACTCGATGTAGCTGCGCGTGACCGAAAAATCCGCCGCCATCGGGGACATGCGTGAGAGCCGGTTCAACTCCTTGAGCGCTTCTTTCTTGACTTCCTCGGGCATGCCGGCGGCCTCGATCTTCTGCCGCAATTCTTCAATGTCACGCTGGCCCTCGTCCGCCTCGCCCAACTCTTTCTGGATCGCCTTCACCTGTTCGCGCAGGTAGTACTCGCGCTGCGTCTGCTGCACCCGGTCCTGCACTTCCGACTGGATCTTGTTGCGTAGTTGTTGTACTTCCAGTTCCTTGGCCAGGTGCTGGTTGATCTTTTCCAGGCGCACCCGCACGTCGGTGGTTTCGAGCACGTCCTGTTTGTCTAAAGTCGAGAGCGAGGGCAGGGAAGAGGCAACGAAATCCACCAGCCGGCCCGGCTCGTCTACGTTCATGGCCACGGTGGAGAGTTCGTCGGAGAGTGTGGCTGAACCAGCCACAATCTGCTGGAAGAGATTGAGCACGTTGCGCTGCAGCGCTTCGATTTCCGGCGTGGCCGCGTGAGTTGTCTCCGGCACGTTTTCCACTCGCGCCCGCATGAACGGCGCCATCTGCGTGAACTCGGTCAAACGCACCCGCTCCATGCCTTCGGCAAAAACAAACAAGCTCTGGTTGGGCATCTTGACCACTTTGTGCACCGTCGCCAGGGTGCCCACGGCATACAGGTCGCTAGGCTGCGGGATATCCACCCGCGCTTCCCGCTGCGCCACCACAATGATGGTCTTGTCCTCGCCCAGCGAGTTGATGAGCTGGACGGAACTCTCCCTCCCCACCGTCAGCGGCAAGACGGCGTGGGGGAACAATACTGTGTCGCGAACCGGCAGCACCGGCAGCGAACGCTCAATGGCGGGTTCCGCCGGTCGAGGCGCGGAATTGCGTTCAGAACGCGGCATTTACACTCCCTGAGTCAAACTCACTCAACCTTTGGATGTTCCTCGCGTCCTGGAAGATGCAGACGCTCGGGAAAACGCCTCTAAGGTGCTGGATTCTAACGCGTTTTGCAAGGACTTTCCGGTGACAGGAGGTACCGAAAGGAGAGGGAACGAAGGTGTGTAGCCCTGGGGTCAAGCCGGCTAAGCCCTACGCTGCCCGATAAATCCCCAGCACCTTCACCCGCTCCGCAATTTCCTCCAGGTGTTCGAGCGCGTGCCGCGCCCCTGCCGTGTCGCCCGCAAGAATGTCGGCATAGAACACGTATTCCCAGGGTCGCCCACGCATGGGACGCGACTCAATCTTGCTGAGGCTGAGATCGCGCAGCGCGAACACGCTCAACGCCTTAAACAACGCGCCCGGAACGTTGCGCAGGCGGAAAGCAATGGAAGTCTTGTCCGCTCCAGGCAGAATCCGTGGTTTACCTCTCCGGAGCGGACGAAGCAGAAAAAAACGCGTGAAGTTTTGCTTATTGTCCTCAATCCCGGTGCGCAGAATGTGACCGCCATAGACCGAAGCCGCGCGGCGGCTGGCAATCCCGGCCGCGTCCGTAATTTTTCCTTCCACCACGTGTTTGACACTTCCCGCCGTGTCATAGAACGGCACGGGCTGAATCCGAGGATGGCGGCGGAAGAAGTCGCGGCACTGGTCCAGCGCCACCGGATGCGAAAATATTCTGCGCACGCTGGCCAGCTTCACGCCTGGAGCGGCAATCAGGTGGTGCACAATCCGCAGCCGGAATTCCTGCTGGATGAAAACCCCGTGCTCGAGGAGAAGATCGAAATGCTCGGCCACCGAACCGGCCAGTGAATTTTCAATGGGAATCACAGCCGCGGGAACACGCCCCAGTCGCAGCTTTTCGAAGACTTCCGCGGAGCGCGCACAAGGTACAACCACACAACCTGGCGCCATGCGCAGCGCCGCCTCGTGACTGAACGCGCCGAGTTCTCCCTGGATCGCAACCTTCATCCCCGCCCACGTTAAATGTCCGGGCCAGAAGAAAGCAATTCCTTCGTCAGCACCAGCGCATCCACCCCGTTGCTGTAGTAGTGCGGCACGGTGTGGAGGATGGAATAGCCGTGGCGCTGGTAGAAGGCGATGGCGGCAAGATTGTCCACCGCAGCTTCCAAATGGACCGATTGGCAGGCCGCGGCGCGCAGGCGTTCCTCCGCGGCCGTCATGAGCTGCGAGCCTACGCCGGTGCGGCGCGCTGCTGCGGCTACGTCCAGCGTGATGATGTGGCCGGTCTGGTCAGCGAGGGCATGCGCTACCAGGAACCCCAGCAGTTCCGTAGGGCCGCCTCCGAACGAGCGCGTTTTTGGCGTCGCCGGGCGTTCGGCGATCAGCGTAAAGGCGCCCGGCTTGCGCATGTAGACGGCTAACTCCAAACGGGAGTAGGAGATGCCGGGCAGGAAACATGCCTGGTCCAGACGCCACAAACCGTCGAAGTCCTGGCGCAGCGCGTCGCGGATATGAGCGGGCACACGCTGATTGTAGCTTGCTGGCGAGCGGAATTTGCGCATGACCCTTTGCCCATTTTCACAATCCCGGGTCTGGCGGCATCCGCGTATACTCATTACGCATCTGAGGGATTGTGGGTCGTATTCTGCTCATCAACGCTGTGGCTGTTGGCGCACTACTGCTGGCGTGGTACGCAATTTTTGCCCGCGTCAACCGTGATCGCGCTGTGGCCACCATCGACCGCGTGCGGCTGGCCTGGCGAGGAAAAATTCTGGGTATGCGCTGGCACGGTTGGTCGCGGGTGCACGCTGGATTGCAGCTTCCATCCTCGCTGTTTCGCGGTGCGCATCTCACCCTGCAGCTCCTGCCTCGCCCCGTGCCCTTCCGTTGGTTGCTCAGTCGCTGGCGCGAGCAACGGGAAACACTCACCATTGAAGCTGATCTTGACCAGCCGCCCGGCTTTTCGCTGGAAGTGCACAGCCACCAGTGGCGGGGCTGGGCTGGGAGTAAACGCGCCAGAGAACGGAAACGCGACTGGAAAACTGCGCGTCCCGGGCCGGTGGTGCTGACCACCTGTCACGAGTGGCAGAGTGAATTCAGCCCGGCGCTGAGCGCGTTGATGGTGCTGCGCGGCAGTGATTTCGTGGACGTGCGCCTGCGTCCCCAATCTCCTCATCTGACGGCAATCCTGCTGCTGGAATCGGTTCCTGACCATGAGGCTGCGGTGCACATGCTGCACACCCTGCGGGAAGTGGCCTCCGGAGCCCGCGCCGCCCAGAACTAGAACCCGCCGGCTGGGCTACGCCGCCGCGCCCTTGACCTCGACCCCAGCCCATTTCTCCAGCAGCGTAATCGTCGCGCAATAATCCAGGTCCTGTTGTCCTTCTTCCGCTGCCAGTTCGTAGATTTCCTCCACTGTCTCCAATGCCGGCAACTTGACCCGAGTCTCACGCGCCGCTTCCAGAATCAGGCGCAGGTCCTTGTGCATCAGGCGCAAGGGAAAATTCGCGCTGAAATCCCGATTCCGCACGAACGGCGCTTTGTAATCCACCACCCCGGACCGCACCATCGAAGCCTGAATCAGCGGCAGGAGCGTATCAATCTCCACGCCCAACTTCGCGCCCAGAGTCAGCGCTTCGGCAAAGCCTTCGTAGATCAGCGCGATTTGCAGGTTCATTACCAGTTTTGCTGCTTGTCCCTTACCCGTGTCGCCCATGCGGAAGAATTGTTTGCCCATGGCGGCGAACAGCGGCTGCAGTGTTTGCAGCGATGCCTCCACGCCTCCGGTGATAAAGATCAGGGTCGCGTTCTGGGCCCCGATTTTTGATCCGGTGACGGGTGCATCCACCCAGTCGGCGCCGCGACTGCGCACACGTTCGGCAAAACGCGCGGTGGCGGTGGGCGAAATGGTGCTGGAATCGGCGACGATCATTCCCGGAGCGAGGCTGTTCTCCACTCCGTCGGCGCCGAACATCACTTGCTCCACTGCATCGGTGTCCGACACGCACAGCCACACCACTTCGGCGCCGGTGGCGGCATCGGCGGGCGTGGCTGCGGCGCGCGCGCCGGCGACCGTCTTTCCTGCGCTGCGGTTCCAGGTGCTGACTTCGTGTCCCGCTTTGACCAAATTCGCGGCCATTGGCTCACCCATGATGCCCAGACCGCAGAAAGCAACTCGCATGCTGTAATTCTCCTTGATCGAAACTGGTGTCCGGTGATTAGAAATGACGTACCGCATGCGGTCAAGCACGGCGGCGGTGCGTTAGAATCAAAGCAGAGTGCCGGACGCGGCAACGCGCCCGTGGGGATCTGCATCTCAAGCTTCGAGGCCCGATGCCACGTTCGGCGGTTACGCTCCCATCTTTGCGTCAGCGCGCGCAGGCGTTTGGCCGGCTCATTCGGCACTCGGCAGTCACCCCACGCAGCGGTCGCACCGGCCGCCCGCAACTCATCAGCAACGGCGAACTCGGTCTCACTTTTATCGGCCACTCCAGCTTCTTTATTCAGATGGGCGGGCAGAACGTGGTGGTGGACCCGAATTTTGCGCGCTGGCTTTTTGTGCTCAAGCGGCTGCGCGAACCCGGCCTGCTGGTACGGGATCTGCCGGCGATTGACCTGGTGCTGGTCACCCACGCGCACTTTGACCATCTCCATCGCCCATCGCTGCGTGCCCTGGCCCGCCACACGCGGCGCCTGACCGGCAAGGCTCCGGCCATCGTAATCCCCCGGCACGTGCACGACCTCGTCTCCGACCTCGGGTTCCGCGAGATCATTGAGCTCGACTGGTGGGGCGAACACCAGCGCGGGTTGTTGCGTGTCACCCACGTGCCTTCACGCCACTGGGGCGCGCGTGTCTTGAAAGATGCGCATCGTGGCTATGGTGGGTACGTGTTGCACGCGGGCAAACACTCGCTCTACCACGCCGGCGACACCGCTTACTTCGCCGGCTTCCGCGAAATTGGAGAGCGTCTCTCGCCGAAAGTCGCGCTCTTGCCTATCGGCGCCTACCATCCGCCGGGCTTTCGCAACGTCCACACTAGCCCCGAAGACGCCACCCGCGCCTTCCTCGACCTCAACGCCCGCTGGATGGTACCCATGCACTACGGTACGTTCCGCCTTTCGCACGAGCCGGTGGACGAGCCCCTGCAGTTGCTGAAACAAGAGGCTGGCGCCGCGGGAGTGAGTGATCGCGTGGTGGTGATGGAAGAAGGCGTGACCAGGTTCTTCTAGCTGTGGTTTCGGATTCCTTCAAGCTGTCACTACTTCAACCCGTCATCCTTGACATGTCATCCTGTGCAAAGAGCGGTTTTGCAAGGGTGCGGCTTCAGCCGCGCCGCAAGCCTAGTAGCTCAGCAACACCCGCAGATCGCGCAGATTGTTTCCCGTAGGTCCGGTGACGATGGTATCGCCGAGCGCGTGCAGCAGAGGAAACGCATCGAACGCGCCCAGGCCGTGCTCAACACTGAGGGCACGCTCTTGAGCACGGTGCCGGGTGCTACCATCTGCCAGGCCGCCCGCCGCTGGGCTGTTGCCGTCCACTCCGTCGGTGCCGCCGCTGAGCACAGTAATGTTTTCTCCGGCAATCTTCACCGCGCACGCCAACGCGAACTGCTGATTGCGTCCGCCGGTGCCGCCGCCGGTCACCTTAACCGTTACTTCACCGCCGGAGATCAGGCAGACGCGCGAGACGCCGCGCCGCAGATCGCGCACCCGTCCCAAGAGATAGTCCGCGGCTTTCTCGTAGTCCCAGTCGTCGCAGGAATTGTCTACCTCGACGGCGAAACCCTGGCGTGTCGCTTCCGCCGCCGCTGCCTCCACCACCGAGTGGTTGGAAAGCACCGGCCACCAGCGTGACCGTACAAACGCAGGATCATCCGACTTGGGGGTTTCGTCGAGCGCGTCTCGTATCAACAGTCCGCGCACCGACTCGGGAAACTGGGCCAGCAAATCGTACTTCTCCACGATGGCCTTGCAGTCGCTGATGCTGCTCGAATCTGGCATGGTTGGCCCTGAAGCCAGGGCGTCCGGCGTCGCTTCCGGAACATCGGAGACGAGTAGGGAAACCTGCCGCGCCGGCGCCGCGACCTGCGCCAGCCGTCCACCTTTGACGGCCGAAAGATGTTTGCGAATTGCGTTAATCTCGGCAATGGGCGCGCCGCATAACACCAGGGCGCGGTAGGTGGCGATCAGGTCATCCAGTGAAATTTCCTCGTCCACTGGTTTTTCTACAATGGACGAACCGCCGCCGCTCAGCAGAAAAATCACCAGCGCCGCCGCATCCAATGGCTCCACCGCTCGCAGGATAGCGCCCGCGGCGCTGAGAGATTCCGCATTTGGGGTTGGGTGTCCGCCGAGAAAATAGCGAAACCCGCGCAACTGCTGCTGCGGCACGACGGAACTGGCAACGATCCCCTCCAGCGTTTCGCCCACGCGCGCCGCCAGCGCCTCGGCCATGGTGTGCCCGGCTTTTCCAATGGAGACGACGAAAACGCGGGAAGCGCCACCCAGATCGTAAAGGTCATCGCAAACACGCAGTACCCCTCGCCCCGCTTCCACATGGCGTGCGAAAGCTTGCGGAATGCTCGCCCGCTCCAGAGCAAACTGAAAAATGCCGCGTGCGGCTTCGCGCATGGCGCGAAACTCGTGCTCGCTGGCGACTCTGGGTCCCTGATTCACTTCCCCTGCCCAATCACGTGGTTCTTTACCCACTCTTCCGACACACGCCGCAACTCCGCCAGCCGCCCCGCAAAAAAATGGTCCGCGCCGGGAATCAGGGTAAGTTGCCGGGGTTCTGGCACCGAAGCGGCCAGTGCTTCCAGTTGGGAACGCGGACCGAACTGGTCACGGTCACCGCTGACGAAGAGTTTGGGTTTGGTGCAGTCCGCCAAGAAGCCGAAATCGTAAGTCCGTCCCTCCACTGCCGCCACCGGCGTGCCCAGCGAGATCAGTGCGTTGACCCGGGGGTCGTCGAACGCCGCGCGCAAGCCAACGGCCGCGCCGAAGGAGAATCCAGCCAGCACCAGCGGCACACCGAACTCGTGAGCCACCCACTCCAGCGCCGCTCGCGCATCCTCCACCTCCCCGGAACCGTGGTCGTGTTCCCCGGCGCTCAAGCCGGCGCCGCGAAAGTTGAAGCGCAATACTGGAAACCCGAAGCCGTGCAGCGCCTTCATGGTGTGGAACACAACTTTGTTATGCAGGGTGCCGCCGTAGAGCGGATGCGGATGACAAACCACGGCCGCATGGGTGGGCGCCAGGTTTCCCAGATTCAACAGGGCTTCCAGGCGTCCGGCGGGCCCTTCCAGGAACAGAGATTTGATTTGCAGATCGCCGGCTGTCAACAATCGATTCCGTCTTTCCTCTGGGTTGTGCCTTTGCGCCGTGATTCTAGAATATCTTCGCCAGAAAGCGCACGCCGGGTTCCGCAGTTTCCGTCGCCTGCGCTATTCTTGCCACTATGGACGTCTGCTCGCTCACGCGTCAATTGGTGGATATCGAATCCATGACCGGCAATGAAGGTCCGGTGGCCGACTTTCTCTGCCGCGAACTCGGTCGTCTGGGGTTGGCCTCATGCACCGTCCCCGTCGAGGGTGCTCGCAAGAATGTTGTTGCCACCTGGCCCGACGCACCGCATCCGCAGATTGTCTTCTCCACTCATCTGGACACGGTTCCGCCCTTCATTCCCTCTTCGGAAGACGCGACGAGAATTTACGGCCGTGGTGCCTGTGACGCCAAGGGCATTGCAGTGGCGCAGATTGCCGCTGTTCTCCAACTCCGCTCCCAGAAGATTTCTGCCGGCCTGCTGTTTGTGGTTGGGGAAGAAAAAGACAGTCTGGGCGCGAAAGTCGCCAATGATCATCCCATCGGCTCCCGCTTCCTGATCAACGGCGAGCCTACGGAGAACCGCATTGCGCTGGCTTCAAAGGGCGCGCTCCGCGTGGAGATAACCGCCGCTGGCCGGATGGCCCACTCCGCTTACCCGGAACTGGGTGACTCCGCCATTGAAAAACTGCTTACCGCGCTCGAGCGTTTGCGCAAGATGGAATTGCCAGACGATCCGGAAATTGGCCCGTGCACGCTCAACGTTGGGGTGATCGAAGGCGGACGCGCCCCCAATGTGATCGCTGATTCCGCTCGCGCGCAGTTGCTCTACCGGCTGGTGGGCCCAACGGAAGACCTGCGGCGTGGCATTGCCGCCGCCGCCGCCCCCGAGGCCTCGGTAGAGTTTATCCTGGAAATTCCTTTCGTCCGTCTGCGCGCGTTTGCCGGCCTGCCCACCATGATCGCCAAATTCACCACCGACATTCCCCGCCTGACGAACTGGGGAGAAGCGCTGCTCCTCGGCCCCGGGTCCATCCACTTGGCCCACACCGAGGCTGAGTACGTGGAAAAGCAGCAGTTGCACGACGCGGTGGAGTTGTACGCTGCCATGGCGAAGAAACTGGCCGTCTAGTACTACTATTCCCTTGACGGAATATTCCATTTGTGTAATATTTCATTGATGGCATGGGAAGTTGAGTTCACCGATGAATTCAATTGCTGGTGGGATTCCCTGTCAGAAGATGAACAGGTCGAGCTCAGCGCGCAGGTGGAACTCCTTGAGGAATTCGGTCCCACGCTGCCGCGGCCTCATGCCGACGTGATTGTGAGTTCCCGGCATCCGAACATGAAGGAGTTGCGCGGAAAGGTGAAGGGGCGGCGGTTGCGCGTCTTGTATGCATTCGACCCGGCCCGGACAGCGTTGCTTTTGATCGGAGGAGACAAGACCAACGACCCGAAGTGGCATGAGAAATTCGTGCCGATTGCTGATGGATTGTTCGACGATCACCTGAAGAAACTCAAGAAACGGAACTAGAGGGTCTCAAGACAAGGGGTAAAGTTATGACCAAGAATTTCAATGTTCTACGCGACAAAATGTCGGCGCGAGCTCGCGAGCGCTCGCGGCGCGCGGCCGCCAAGTACCGTGCCGAGATGGCCCTGGATGAACTCCGAGAAGCTCGAAAGATGACACAGCAACACCTCGCGCGAATTCTCAAGGTGAATCAGGCGGCCGTGTCCAAGATGGAGCGCCGCGCCGATATGTACGTCAGTACGCTGCAAGATTTTGTCCGGGCCATGGGTGGAGAACTCAAAATCACGGCATCGTTCCCAGAAGGCGCGGTAGAAATCAACCAGTTTCAAGCGGTGAGAAAAGCGGCTGCCGGTCGCGACTAAGTCTTGCTTAGGCAGCGGCGTTTTCCACCTTGCCGCCCTGTACACTGTTACCTCCATGTCCACCCAGACCCTCAACGCTCTTGCCCGGGCGTCCTCGGCCTATCTGCGCACGGCCATGCACCAGCCCATTCAATGGCACGAGTGGGGCGAGGAAGCGTTTGCGCTGGCCGCGCGCGAGAACAAGCCCATGCTGCTCGATATCGGCGCGGTCTGGTGCCACTGGTGCCACGTCATGGATCGCGAGTCCTACGACGACCCGGAAATCGCGCAGATCGTAAACCAGAATTTTATCGCCGTAAAAGTGGATCGCGATGAGCGGCCGGACATCGATAGCCGTTATCAGTTGGCCGTGAGCGCGCTCACCGGGCAAGGCGGTTGGCCGCTCACTGCCTTTTTGACGCCGGATGGCAAACCCTTCTATGGCGGAACCTATTTCCCGCCCGGCGATCAGTACGGCCGCCCCAGTTTCCGCCGCGTGCTGCAGGCCATCGCCAGCGCCTACCGCGAAAAGCACAGCGAGATCACTGAGCAGGCGCAGATGGTGGAGAACACGATTGCCCAGGCGGAATCATTTGCCGGACGGAGCGGAGATTTTTCCCCGCGGGTGATTGACGCCATCGCGGAATCCGCATTCGGCCGCTTCGACGCCAGCAACGGCGGCTTCGGCCAGTCACCCAAGTTTCCACATTCCGCGGTGGTGGATGTTCTACTCGATCGCGCCGCACGCAAAGACGATGCTCGCGCCCGCGAAGTGGCTGTCTTCACCCTCGACAAAATGGCCCGCGGCGGCGTCTATGACCAGCTCGCCGGTGGCTTTCATCGCTACTCCGTGGACGAGCGCTGGGTCGTGCCCCACTTCGAAAAAATGTCCTACGACAATTCCGAGCTGCTCAAGAATTACATTCACGCCTGGCAGCTTACGGGTGATGTTTTCTTTTCTGGCGTCGCCCGTGACGTGATCCGCTGGACAGACGATTGGCTCAGCGACCGCGAGCACGGTGGATTTTACGCTTCGCAGGATGCGGACTTCTCTCTCGACGACGACGGGGACTACTTTACCTGGACGCGTGAAGAAGCCCGCGCGGTGCTCGACGCCGAAGAAGCCGAAGTAGCGTCTCTGCATTACGACATCAACGAAGTCGGCGAAATGCACCACAACCCAGCGAAAAACGTACTCTATCAGCGCGCCACCATCGGGGAAATCGCGCAGCGCCTGGGACGTCCGGAAGAGCAAGTGCGCGCGTCACTCGAATCGGCGCGCACCAAGATGTACGCCGCGCGTCAACTGCGCCCCACTCCTTACGTGGACAAGACCATCTACAGCGGCTGGAACGGCCTCTGCATCTCCGCTTATCTTGAGGCTGCGCGCGTGCTCCGTCTCGACTCCGCCCGTGAGTTTGCCCTGCGTTCGCTGGATCGTGTGCTGGCCGCCGCCTGGCAGCCCGGCCGCGGCTTGCTCCATGTGGTTGCATATTCCGATCCCAAGGCGGAACTGCGATCCGTCACCGCTGGACTCGACGACCATGTCTTCCTCGCGCTGGCTTGCCTCGACGCCTACGAGGCCACCGGCACGATGTCCTACTTCGACACCGCCCACGCCCTGGCTGACCGCATGATCGAAAAATTTGGCGATGCTGAAGGCGGTGGCTTTTTCGACAGCGAAGCTCCGACCGTCGTGCTGGGCGTGTTGGGCACCCGCCGCAAGCCTTTTCAGGATTCGCCCACGCCAGCGGGCAATTCCGCGGCTGCCATTCTCCTTTGCCGGCTGCACGCGTACACCAACAACGTCCGCTATCACCAGCAAGCGGAGGAAACACTGGAACTGCTCGCCGGTGTCGCCGGCCAGTTCGGGATCTTTGCAGGGACTTACGCCCTGGCCGCTCTGCGTTTCGCCTACCCGCATACGCAAGTGGTGGTGATTGGCTCCGACCAACTCGCGCTCGAACTGGAGTCCGCTGCGCTCGCAGCGTTTTCTGTGACCAAATCTGTCGTGCGGGTCACGATGGAGGAACTTCGGACACAGGCCTTGCCGCCGGCGTTGGCTGAGACGATTCCATCCTTGCCGGGTCTGGATGACGGCATCTCGATGGCGATCGTTTGCTCGGGGTTCGCCTGCCAGCCGCCAACTTCAGACCCCGCCGAATTGATACGGACCTTGACGTCTGGCAGTTAACGCCATCCCACTGACAAAAAAATAAGGGCCGTCTCAGACGGCCCTTAATGTCTTACGCCCAGAGGCGCGGTTACCGCGCCACGAGCCAACAATTCCGAATCAAAATGCGGAGCAGGCTTATCTCCCGCCGCAGCCGCCGCAGGCACACGCACGAATGAAACACTCCGGAAGTGGCCCACCTTCGTGAACCGTGACCGTCGCCGCAGCGTAACTGGCCAACAAGCCCAAAAACAAAACCGCCGCACTCAGAACTTGCTTCATGGGTCTATCTCCTTAGGTCGGTCGTGCAAAGTAAAACCTTGCACGGGGAGGAGGTTACCAAAGTAATCGTGAGGGAGCAAGTACTTTCGTAACCAGACGGAGACTAGCCATCCAGCGTCTGACAGAAATGGAACAAGAAATCACGGTAACCGTATTTTAATGAAGTAGTTAGAAGGAGTGGCGTGTCTGGAAGGCGAACCCCTAGCGCAGGGAGGAAGCCTGCGCCGCCAGGGCTTTTTCTTTTTCCTTCTCCAAGTCCGGTTCCGCCTCATCCGTAGCTGCGCCCCGAGAGAGCGCCCGTTCCACCATGTTCTCGAACATCGGAATCAACGACTCTGCGGGCATGGGGTTTTGAATTTCGCCCAAGCCATGGTTCCAGCGATTGGGCACAAGAGTGGAGGAGGCGGCACGCCGAGGGACCAATTCGGCAAGCAGGAAATATCGGCCCCAGATGCACAGCCCGACATTCCAAATTCCCATGTTCGCCAGAGTGGCGGCTTGAAGTGACAGAGAAACGGAGTGGCTGAAGTACATGACCAACAGCACCAGTTCGCAGGCGCCAAAAAAACCGAATCCGAGCGCAATGCCAAAACTACGTTGGCGCCAGTTCACGCCGAGGTAAGAAGAGAACACGATCAGGAACAAGACCAGCCCTACTTGAGTAAGGCGCAAACAGCGCTGGAGCGCGACGCTTGCCTGTTCCAGGCTCCAACCGGACGATGTCGAGGCTGCCACCACCACCCCCACCAGCAGCATGACCAGGCCGGCCCAGCGAAACAGCACCGTGCCCAAGTCTTTCAGCGTCGGGAACGGCCTGAAAATGTCGAGAAACACTTCATGGAGCACTTTGAATCCGAGCCCCAGGCTGACTGCCACTCCGATCCAGTAAAGCACCATGGCCAGGCGCACTGGGAGGTCAGTCGGAGCCATGTGGTACAGCGGGAACAGGCTGGCAAAGACGCCAATCTGGGACAGCAAATACGCAAAGAAGTACGGAAACTTCCGGTGTGCTTTGGTGCGCCACATGGCGACGGCGATTACCGACTCCAGGATCGGGTGGGTAATCCACAGCGCGTTGAACCAGAAGTGGTAGGAGAGCATCTTGGGGGCCCCAACTTCACACCAGGCCGCGGGAAAACCCGCGATCCGTGGCTCCACGGAGCGTAGCAGTGCTCCGCACGAGCGGCCAAGGTACGAAGGTAACCTAAGGGGGACGTTACGACTGGGTACTCGCCGCCCCTCTTGCGGCTAAACTGAATGGAATCAACCGCAAATGCGGCGAGGACGCAAAATTACCCCATGGCCTAGCCGTAACGACCAGAGTGGCCGCTTCGAGGTCATTCACTGTGGGTACTGACGCACCTGCCTCGGGCGCGATGGTCGCCAGATACCGCAGAAACTCGTGCATGTCTTCGGTAGCGAGATGGTCGCCCACGGCAAAGGTTACTTGCACGCTTTGCTGGACCACGCTCGGCTGGGCCAGGAACCATGCTAACGACGCCGCCAGCGTGACTCCGCGCTCGTAGTCTGCCGTCGGCACTTCGTCCGGATTCGGGTTGTCAAAAATCAAATGCACCCGCCGGTCGTCTTCGCGCGTAAACTCGCGCACCTTCAAGCTGCCGCTCTTTGCTGTCGCCTTCCAATCCACATGGCGTGCGGAATCTTCGGGAACGTGCTCGCGGATACGGTAGAGTTCCGCGCCTTGACCGCGGACAAAGGTTTCCCATTCGCCCCGGGTGCGCGGCAGATGGGCGGCAACCTCCTCCCACGGCGCCAGCGCGGGATAGACCGTCAACTCCTGCGCCAGCGCGAGTTGGCGACGCTTGGTCAGCAGCCCGAAAGGAAATCCCGTGGCCACCACCAGCCCTTCCTGGGCATAGTGTCCGCGCCGCGGAAAATTCAGCTGCAGGATGGCCTCGGAGGAGCACCGCGGCCCCACAAAGGGAAAGTAGGCGTTGCCTTCAAACAGCGCGGGCGGCGGTCGAACCGCGACGCGACGGTACGCGTAGTCGGGCACGCGGAACCACTGCTGCTCCGCTGGCCGCCGCGGTGGAAAGCCAAAGCTGGAGCGCTCGGCGCGCCACTGCATTCGCGCTTTGATTGTTTTTGGGGGTAGCACGCGGAGGGAGAGCGCGGCCAGCCAGCGTCGGGGATTGCGGACTCGCAGCCTCGCCACTGCCGGTTGCTGGGCGAACACGTGTTGCGGAATGGAAGCTTCCACTTCCAGATCGCGCAGGTTCACCGTTGAAACCACCCCCGACGCCAGCACCGACGCCAACATGGTTGCCACCACGATATAGAGCAGATTGTTTCCGGTGTTGAGGGCGGCCACCGCCACCAACAGCGTGAGCACCACATAGGCGACGCCGGCGCGGGTGACCTCAATATCAAATGCGTCTTGCCAGCGTGCGCCGGAAGCCACGCGCCTCGCCAAGTGCGGCACCGTAGTCAGTCCCACCAGCACGGCCAGCAACAGCGCCGAGGAGGCCAGGATCGCCGTCGCCCAGACGTTCCCCGCTTCGCGCGATACGGTGGAGAACAACGCCGCCCCAAACGCCAGCGCCAGCCCCACGATGGCCACCAGAAACCGCACCCACACTTCCGGCAGATGAGGGTGAAACGAAGAAGCTTGCGCGGGGTGAGTCACGCTTTTCATTTCGGATCCCTGTCCGCTGCAGACTGTCCGGTGAAGCGTTTGATCCACGCGCTGGCTCGCGCCTGGGCGTTTTCCATCTGGCGAGCGATGCCGGGAAAGCGCTGCCGCAATTTTTGCAGCAAGTGGTGTGCCCACACGTATTCGCCCGACAGAATCAGCAGCCCAATCAGCAGAAAGAGGATTCCCTGAAGAATGGGGAGGAAGAGGCCTACTACTCCAAGCAGAATGAAGCCCCAGCCGGCGACGAGCAACAGCATCCGTTGGAGGCGAGACGAGGCCATGCTTCCAGCATCCGCGAACCCGGCGTTAGGCGCAAGTCGCGAAGGGAGTGCTCGTTTCGTCACTGGCCCCGGCGGCCACGGTGCCGCAGCCACAGCCAAGCCGCCACCACAATCACCACCAACAGCACCGCGACGTCCACCCGGTGCAGCAGCCGCACCAAGTCCTGCCAGTGCCGGCCAAAGAGATAACCCACCACGGAGATCACGGTGACCCAGAGCGCGGCCCCGAGAAAGTTAAACACGGCGAAGCTTCCCCAGGGCATGCGCAGTACACCTGCCAAGGGCCCAGCAATGACGCGCATGCCGAAAACGAAGCGCGCGAAAAAGATGGTCGCCGCCCCATAGCGGGAAAACAGTCGTTCGCCGCGCGCGATGGTGCGATCGGGAATCCGAAACCAGTGCTTGTAGCGGTCGAGGAGCGGCCGCCCGCCCCGCCGTCCAATCGCGAACCCCAGGTTGTCTCCCAGCGTCGCCGCCAACGTGCCCACAAGAATGAGATACGGCAAGTGCAACCGCTGTTCCGAAAACGCCAGGGCGCTGGCCAGCAAAAGGATGGTCTCGCCCGGCACCGGGACTCCGGCGTTTTCCAGCAGCAGCGCCAAGGCCACGGTCCAGTAGCCGTGTACGGCGAGCTGCTCGCGTAGAAAGTCGAGGATCTGGTGGAGCATGGGAGCTCAAGCATGCCATAGGCAGAGAGTGGACTGGTAGGGCGGTGGCTTCACACCGCCGCTCGCAGGATCGGCCGGGTGCGTGAACGACGCGCCACTTCTACGAATCCTGCTTTGTGGAAGGCTGACGGCAGGCCCGTCCAGAGAAATACGTCCGGCAGTCTGGATGACGTGGCGGTGGGATAGCCCTCAACCAGCTTGGCTCCGCGCTGGCGTGCGTAGGCCACGGCAGCGCGCAGCAATTCAGCGCTGACCCCTTGTTGGCGATAAGCCTTCGCTACGAAGAGGCAACTCACCGACCACACCGGTTGCTCGTCCACCGGCTTGAGCACGCGGGAACGCTCGAGAAACGAGAACTGCTCCCGCGGCGCTACCGAACACCAGCCAATGGGCCCGCGCCCGGCATACGCGAGTACGCCGCAGGGCGCATCGGCTTGGGCCAGTTTCCGCAGGGCGCGCCGGTTTCCAGCGCCCTTGTTTTTTTGGAAGTCGGCCCGGTTCCGCCGCCACGCCATGCACCAACAGCCGCCGCAGGCGCCGCGTGCTCCGAAGAGTGCTTCCAGATCGGTCCAGTTCTTTTTCGTTAGCGGTCGGAACCTCAGCTTCGGTCTGGGCATCATCGGGTCATGCGGTGTGGGAATTACTTGCCGACATCAGTATGCCACCCGGAATTCAGCCAGCGCCCGTTTCGGTGCACGAACATTTCTGTGGCGCGTCCAGAAGTCGTTTCGTGTTTGCCGTTTTTCGCGGTCTCCACGGTGTAGAGGCTGTACAGTATCGCGACTTCACCATAGCGCTGGATCTCGGTACGGGAAAACTCGAGACGAACCAGATGAGCTCCACTCCGGGCGAATTCCTCCGCCTCCTGGAGCGCATCCGCGCGCGTGCCCCAGGCTTCTTTCCCGGCCTCAATGGTGATGGTTTCTTCCGGCACCAACAATTTGAACGTGACCTGATCATTGGCAAACCAGGCACGCCAGACTAGCTCCCGGGCGGCAAGGAGTTGTTGGCGCTCAGTCGCGGTGAGTTTCTCCGGCGCGACGGCAAATGCCGGCAAGATGGTAATCGATCCCAGTGCGATAGCCAAAGTCCAAGTACGCAACATGCGTCCCCCTTGGTGGAGAGTGTGGCGGACGGCGCGGCGGGAGGGCTTGCACTTTCTTGCGTTTGTTCAAGAACGGACGGCGAAAGTGGAGCCGCGCTTCGGCTCGTATCGCGACGGAGAAGTTCCGAAGCGACGCCGGAAGAGGCGCACGAAATGGCTGAGGTTCTGGAAGCCGCAGGCAAAACACGTGTCGGTGACGGAAGCGCCCTGTTGCAGCATCTGCGCCGCGTTCCGCAGGCGGGTGCGCAGCAGATATTGGTGGGGCGCCGTCCCGACCAGTTCGGAAAAAACGCGGGCGAAGTGGAACGTGCTCATGCCCACCGAACCAGCAAGTTGGCGAAGGCTGTGCTGCTGGTCGAAGCGCCGCTCGAGTTGTTCGCGCGCCGCTTCAATGCGCTCGGCGTACCAGCACAACTGGCTGTGGCGGAAAAAATCTCGTGGTCCGGTTCCCACGCAGGCTGCCACTGCTGCGAGCAACTCCGCAGCGCGGCAGTCCACGTCGAAGCCGCTGGCGCTCTCCGCTCGCTGCGCCAAGGTGTGGTGCAGATAGCGCAGACGATTATTGGGTCGCAGCATGGGAACATTTCGGCTTCCCCAGGGCGGCGTTTCGCCGGCAGCGGGAAACGCGACGCTGAAGCACACATCGTCGGGGTGCGCCTCGGCGTGACGAAAGCGGTAAGGCAGTCCCGGATAGCCGAGCAGGACATCTCCCGGCCCCAGCCGCCAACTCTGGCGGCCCAGGGAAAATTCAAAGGAGCCCTGCTCGACAAAAGATACAAAGTAACCCGGCACGAACTCTTCCTTTGGATCGTGGTGGGCCACGCCGGGAGAATGGTCGTACCGTTCGATCTCGACGTCCTGAGTTGCGTGCAGAAATTCGGTGCGCATCATGACGGGCCGCCATTTTTCGTCCGCCTAGTCTGATTCAGCCGGTAGCGAAATGGAAGCAATTTTTCTGGGCAGGAAACGGTGGGCGGGGAAGCGGGAGCGCAGTCCTGCTCCCGAAGCTTCTCTAGTGGATGTTCTCGACCTGGTAGTCGCAGGACTCGCGGCAGGCGGCGCAGTAGTAAAGGCCGTCACTGCAGAGACGGAGGGTTTCCTGCATCTGGCAGAAGTTGCAGTACTTTTCGCACTTGCAGTGTTCCTCCACGTGCTCGCACATCTGGCAGAGGAAGCGGCTTTTGAGCATTGCCATACCGCGAGAATAGCCTTGCTCGCCGGAACTGGCCAAGTGCCGAGAGTAACCCGAAGCCGGCGAGCCAGGAACCTCTTGAATTCGCTGCCCGGCTTGCGTTGACCGGCTGAAAAACGGCATGTTACGGTAACAGGTTGCGTCATTGCGGCAATCCATCTCTGTCTCCGCTCGAGGTTATTTTGTCTCCAGTTGAAACCAGTTCCTCGGTGCCTACCAAGACTGCGCTGAACGCGGTTCATCGGCAGATGGGCGCCAAGATGGTGGACTTCAACGGTTGGGACATGCCCGTGGAATATCCCAGCTCGGGGGGTCTGATCGCGGAACACCTCGCTGTGCGCCGCGGCGTCGGCCTGTTTGACGTGAGCCACATGGGCGACATCCGCCTCGCGGGGCCGCAAGCGCTGGCTGCGGTGCAGCATATTTCCATGAACGATGCCTCCCGGCTGGCCGTGGGACAGGCGCAGTATTCCGCCTTGCTCTATCCCGCGGGCACGTTTGTGGATGACGTGGTGGTGCACCGGCTCGGGGAAGAGGAGTACCTGCTGGTGATCAACGCGGGCACCCGCGAAAAGGATTTCAACTGGGTACGCGACCACACCCGCGACTTTGACTGCCGGGTGGAAAATCTCAGCGACGACTTTACTCAGATTGCCGTGCAGGGGCCGAAGGCGCACCTGGTGTTGCAGAAGCTGACCGACGCCGACCTGGCGAAAGTGAAATTCTACTGGGTGACGCGCGGAACCCTGTGCGGGCTGAAGGACATCCTGATTGCGCGCACTGGTTATACCGGGGAAGATGGCTTCGAGGTTTATATTCCCGCGGATGCAGCCACCAGCGCCAGAGTGTGGAACGAAATTCTGACGACGGGGAAAGAATATGGTGCGGTGGCTTGCGGGCTGGGGGCGCGGAATACGCTGCGTCTGGAAGCCAAGCTGCCCCTTTACGGCCACGAGATTTCGGACACGATCAATGTGTGGGAAGCCGGACTCGATCGCTTCTGCAAAATGGACAAGCCGGAATTTGTAGGACGAGCTGCTCTGGAGCAGGCAAGGGCAGCCGGGGTGAAGCGGACGTTGGTCGGTCTGGAGATGATTGAACGCGGGATCGCGCGCGACGGCTATAAGGTGCGCGACGCCCAGGGAACTGAGATCGGCGCGGTGACCAGCGGCTCGCCCGCGCCGTTCCTAAAGAAGAACATTGCGCTGGCGTATGTGCCGCTAGAGCGTTCAGCCTTGGGGACAACACTGCAGGTAGACATTCGTGGCCAGGGAGTGAAAGCCCAAGTGGTAGCCACGCCGTTTTACAAGAAGCCGAAGAGTTGATGTCAGCTAGCAGCTAGCAGCTGAAAGGGAACGCACTCATGAGCTATCCGAACGATCGCAAGTATACGAAAGAGCACGAGTGGATCAAGGTTGAAGGCAACGCCGCGACCATCGGCATTACGCACCATGCGCAAGAGTCGCTGGGCGACATTGTGTTCGTGGATCTGCCGAAGCCGGGCGGGGAAATTATTTCCGGCAAGACATTTGGCTCGGTGGAGTCGGTGAAGGCGGTATCGGATTTGTTTGCCCCTGCCTCGGGTACGGTAACTGCGGTGAATGATGCGCTCGCCACCGCACCGGAGACGGTGAACAAAGACGCGCACGGCGCCTGGATGCTGAAGGTGACGCTGAAGGACGTGGGCGAATTGACGAGCCTGCTCTCCGCCGCCGACTACGAGAAATTTGTGGCCGAGGAAGCTGGGCATTGAAAGTCAGCTGCCGCGGAGAAGAAGCAACCACAGCCTGGCGGGGCGAAAGCTTTGGCACCGGCGGGTACGACACGGCTCACCAACCGGTGTAATTTTGCACACCGCACAAACCCGCTGCGCAGTTTAAGATTCCAACTGACCCGAAGCCACATCTAAATCAGGTTCAAAGCCCCTATGCGCTATTTACCGAAGTCTCCTGCCGACCGCGAGGCCATGTGTAAGGCGATCGGTGTGAAATCCAGCGACGACCTTTTTGCGCCGATCCCTGCGGAATTTCGATTGGCACGCGACCTCAAAGTTCCGCGACAGATGGCGGAAGTTGAGATCATGGACTGGTTTCAGCAGCGTTCGCGCGAGAATGGGGAAGGCTACACCGTGTTCCTCGGAGCGGGCGCTTACCACCATTACCGGCCCGTGGTGATCGACGCGCTGGTGTCGCGAGGCGAATTTCTGACCTCCTACACTCCCTACCAGGCGGAGATTTCGCAGGGTACGCTGCAAGCCATTTTTGAATTTCAAACGATGATTTGTGAACTGACCGGCATGGATGTCGCCAATGCTTCCATGTATGACGGTTCCACGGCGGCGGCGGAAGCCATCATGATGGCGGTGCGGTTGACCGGTCGCAACCGCGCCGTGCTGGCGCGGTCCGTGCATCCCGAATATCGTGAAGTCATCGGCACCTACGCCACCCACCAGGGACTGCCGCTAACCAACGTGGGCTTTGGGGAGAACGGCCGCGTGGATATGGCCGCGCTGGAGAAAGCGATTACACCGGACACGGCGTGTGTGCTGATCCAGTCGCCGAATTTCTTCGGCACGATTGAAGATGTGGCCGCGCTGGCCGACCTGGCGCACCGCCACGGCGCACTCCTGGTGGTGTCGATTGCAGAGGCGATTTCGCTGGGCATTGTGAATCCCCCGCGCGAGGCTGACATTGTGGCCATGGAGGCGCAATCGTTCGGTGTGCCGCTGGGATTTGGCGGCCCCTACTGCGGCGTGTTGGCCACGCGCGAGAAGAACATCCGGCAGATGCCGGGACGCTTGGCCGGGCAGACCGTGGATCGGAAAGGCAAGCGCGGATTTGTGCTCACCCTAGCCACGCGCGAGCAGCACATCCGCCGCGAGAAGGCCACCTCGAACATCTGTACTAACCAGGCGCTGGTGGCGCTGATGGCGACCATCTTCATGACTGTGTATGGCCGCGTGGGCCTGCGCGAACTGGCTAAACAGAATCTGGCCAAGGCAGCCTATGCGGTCGGGCACTTTGGCAAAGAAGCCAAAGTGCTGTTTTCCGGCGCGCCGCGTTTCCATGAATTTGTGATGCAAACCCAGGAAGATGCCAGTGTGATCAACAGCCGCCTGCTGGGACATCGCATTGTGGGCGGACTGCCACTGAAGCGTTTCTATCCGGAACTGGGGAACGCCTCGTTGTGGTGCTGCACCGAGATGACGCCCCGCAGCGCTGTCGACACCGCGTGCGGATTGCTCTCCGAATTTGAAGAGACGGCGAAAACCAGCGAACCGCGCATGCAGGAGGCGACGCGATGACCATGACCCGCAAAGCCACGCGGCACGTGAATCAAAATGAAGGCTTGATCTTTGAAAAATCGTCGCCGGGAAAATCTGCGTGGCGATTGCCCCCGCTGGATGTGCCCGAGGTGGATGCGGAAAAACTGCTGGGCGCGGCGGTCCGGAAAGATCTGGGCCAGATGCCGGAAGTGAGCGAGATCGAAATCATCCGCCACTTTACGCGGCTCTCCACCTGGAACTATGCCATTGATTTGGGCATGTATCCGCTGGGTTCGTGCACCATGAAGTACAACCCGCGAGTCAACGAGGTGGTGGTACGGATGGACCGGCTGGCTAATGCGCATCCATATCAGCCGGAGAAGATTTCACAAGGCGCGCTGCAGATTCTGAAAACGCTGAGCGACTGCCTGCTCGAAATTACAGGCATGGACGCGATCACGTTGCAGCCCGCGGCGGGGGCCCAGGGTGAGATGACGGGCCTGCTGATGGTCCGGGCCTATCACCAGGCCCAGGGCAACGCGCGCAAGAAAGTTCTAATTCCAGATTCAGCGCACGGAACGAACCCGGCGACGGCAGCCATGGTTGGTTACGCTGTGGAAAACCTCAAATCAAATGACCGCGGCATGGTGGACGTGGCGGCGCTGGCGGCGCAGATGAACGAAGATGTGGCCGCGCTGATGCTCACCAATCCCAATACGCTGGGCGTGTTTGAGCAGGAGATCCACAAGATTGCTGACTTGATGCACGCCAAAGGCGGGCTGCTCTACATGGATGGCGCCAACATGAATGCCTTGGTGGGCAAGGCGCGTCCCGGGGATTTTGGCGTGGATGTGATGCACCTCAACCTGCACAAAACGTTTTCCACGCCGCATGGTGGGGGCGGTCCGGGTTCAGGACCGGTGGCGGTGAAGAAAGGCCTGGAACCGTTTTTGCCCGCGCCGGTGGTGATTACGAAAGCGGATGGCACGCTCGGCTTCGAATACAACCGGCCGCAAACTGTGGGCCGCGTGCGCGCGTTTTACGGAAACTTTGGCATGTTCGTGCGGGCCCTGGCCTACATCTTCGCCAACGGGCCGGACGGTCTGCGGCAAACCACGGAAGATGCGGTGCTCAATGCGAACTACATTCGCAAAGGGCTGGAGGGTGCGTTCGATCTGCCCTACCAGACACCTTCCATGCACGAGGTGGTATTCAGCGACAAGCTGCAGCTCAAGAATGGCATTCGCACCATGGACCTGGCCAAGCGGCTGATTGATTACGGGTTCCATCCCTATACCACGGCGTTTCCGCTGATTGTGCCGGGTGCGCTCATGATTGAGCCGACGGAAAGCGAATCGAAGGAGGAACTCGATCTGTTCATCGAGGCGATGCGGGCGATTGCGAAAGAAGCGGAAGAAGAGCCGCAGAAAGTGCTGGACGCGCCGCACTCAACCCGAGTGGCGCGGCTGGATGAGACCTTGGCAGCGCGCAAGCCGGTGCTCCGCTGGAAGCCGCAGTGACCGCAGCCAGTGAAAATGAAAAAGGGGGCGGGTGTCTTACCCCGCCCCCTTCACTTTTTTCCAATCTGTTCGCAGTTTTATTTCTCGGTCAGTTCCACGACCGCGCGCGTCCGCTCCCAATCCAGATACATGTGGCACCCGTTGCCCATTTCATGGAAGCTGACGGTGAAGTTTTCCACGGGCGCGTCCAGCGTGCTGGTGGACATGTCAAAGCGGGCTAGGTCCTGCGCGCCGTCGTACTTCGTGCCCCACTGCCCGGTCTCCTTGTTGAGAATCAGTTTCCAGCCGCTTTCGCCGGGCAGCGTGAAGAGTGTGTATTTGCCGGCCGGAACCGCAGTCCCGCCGATGCTGAGATTCGCGGTGGTGACGAAGCTGGTCGCTTCGTTGGCGCCGGTGCGCCACACCTGACCAAAGGGAACCAGACCACCGTAGATCTTGCGACCCTTGGCGCGCGGGCTGGAGTAGTCAATCTGAATGCTCTTGCCGTCGGTGAATTTACAGGCCGCGGAAGCTGGCGGCGATGGGCGCTTGGTTTTGTCCTGGCCCATGCTCATCTGCGCCACGACCACTACAGCGATGGCGAGAAAGGGAATTGTGAGAAGGGCGATGCGAAGTTTCATTTTGTCTCCTTAAGATTTTTCTCTTCGGGCCCGAGTTGCGCCCGGGATCTACTACACGAAACTTGTTTCGGCCAATCCGCTGACCTGCCCAGTCATAGACGCGCGAGCCGGGAAAAAGTTAGAGGCGGTGCGGACTGCGATTGCTGGATGCAGACATGCTAACGGTTTGTTCCGGAATCCTCAACTGGCGAGCAAACAGGGTGTGATCCGCAAGGGGGGCGCTTCTCTCCCGATCTGGTCAGGCCTGCGCGGGATCCGTTCTAGCGCGGAAGAGGGAAAACTGACCCAGGACGCACTCCCGGACGACTCGAGGCAAAGCGCTGCGGACGCGGCCGCGGAGATCGAGATAGCTCTGCGATCCGGCAAAGAGATCTTGCAGCAGGCCGCGCATGGTGGTGCTGCGGGCAGCCATCTGCAACATACGTTCGATGACCGTGCCGCCCCAGAATTTTCCGTGGTAGAAGCGCTCGGCGTAGCGTGAGGCGGCGATGAGGTCGGGGAGAAAATCGCCGCGGACTAGGTCAGGATAGGACTCGGGTTGACCGCCAAGCAGCGAGTCAGCGAGCAGGTCGGCGGAGCAGAGCGCGTAGTAGAGACCTTCACCGGTGACGGGGTCAACAAATCCGGCGGCGTCCCCGGTGAACGCCCAACCGGGACCGGAGAAAGCTGCGTGCTCAAGCGTCGAGGTGCGGAGGGTGGGGATGAGATGGGCATAGACGGAACCGCTGCGCCAGTCGAGATTTTCGGCGTCGAGAAAGTTTTCCAGGATGCGGCGAAGATCGGCGGTCGAGCCTTGGGCCAGTCGTCCGCAAATGCCGGCGGAGAAATGGTCGGAGCGCGGGAAGAGCCAGGCGTAGCCCTCGAGGTCAGGGAAGAAGCGGACGGTGAGTTTGCGGGCGGTGCCGGGGATGAAGTATCCGACGGCGGTCATGAGATCGCCGGGTGCGAAGGGCTGAGTGAATTGGGCACGGAAGGGATTGCGGGCACCGGCGGCGACGATGACAAAGGGGGCGTCAAAAGTGGAGTCCGGAGTGTGCAACTGCCATGCGCCCGCGCTGCCGGAAATGCGGGTGACGCGGCGCGTGACGACTTCGGCGCCTGCCCGCTGCGCACGATCGAGCAGCAGAGCGTTAAGATCGCGGCGCGAATAAATCAGCGTCGGATCGGTGAGATGCAAGTGCAGGCGGCGGCCGGCGGGGCTGATGAGTTCGCCCTCGGCGATGACGGCGTGCGGATGTGTGGCAGCCGCCAGGAAGGGATAACGCAATAGCGTCTTGTGAGTCAATCCGCCGCCGCAGGGTTTTTCCCAGCCCTGCTTCTCTTCGAAAACGGTGACGGAGACTCCAGCCGAGGCGAGCAGTTCCGCGGTGCGGGCGCCGGCCGGACCCCCGCCGATGATGGCGATGGGGGCACGGCTGGCAATGGGATGTGTGTCTGGGTCCGCCATTTTCTGAAGGGTCGGTTGACCTTTCCGTGAATCCTTCATCTAAAGATACAATCAAAGAGTTTGGAGTGTATGGGTTCTTTTCCCGAGAGGCTCCGGATTGTCTTTTATGTCTCTTTCCAGTCAAGGGGTTGGGGTTCGTGGGCCGCGAGTTTGGCGACGTGTGCTGAGCATGGCCGCGCTGGTAGCAGTGGTTGTGTGTCTGAACGCCTGCAACAAGGGCGGAGCGGCGCAGGCGGGAGGACCGGGCGATTTTGCCCTGAAGGTGAAGCTAGCCGAGGCGCAGGCGAAACCGGTCAATGAGACGACCGAGTATGTGGCGACGATCAAGTCACGGACGTCAGCTGTTCTGCAGCCGCAGGTGGAAGGTCAGATCACGCGTATTTTCGCGAAGTCGGGTGACGCCGTAAGGGCGGGCCAGGCGATCCTGCAGATTGATCCGCTGAAGCAGACAGCGACGGTGAACAGCCAGGAAGCGACGCGCAAGTTGAAGCTGGCGAACCGGGAACTGGCGCGGACGCAGTTGGAGCGGGCGCGGCAGTTGCACGCCGCGGGGGTGATCAGCAAGCAGGACCTCGATCAGGCCGAGGCGGCGTTTGCTGCGGCGCAGGCCGATGCGTCCTCGCTGGACGCGCAGGTGCGCGAGCAGGAAGCACAGCTCAAGTATTACAGCGTGACCGCGCCGTTTGATGGCGTGGTGGGCGACATTCCCGTGCATGTCGGCGACCGGGTGACGACCTCCACGATGCTGACGACGGTGGACCAGCGCACCGGGCTGGAAGCGTACATCAACGTGCCAACGGAACGCGCACCCCTGCTGCGCATTGGCATGCCGGTGCGAGTGTTGGATGCGCTGGGCAAAGTGGTGGCGGAAACGCGAGTGACCTTCATCGCGCCGCAGGTGGACACGGCGACGCAGTCGGTGCTGGTCAAGGCAGCCGTGGACCAGGCGCGGGAAGCGCTACGGGCGGCCCAGTTTGTGCGCGCGCAAATCGTGTGGAATACCGCGCCGCGCGTTACCGTGCCGGTGACCGCGGTGTCACGGACTAGCGGTCAGTACTTTGCCTACGTGGCGGAAGCGGGAGAGAAGGGTGGTTTGGTGGCGCGGCAACGCGCGGTCAAGCTGGGCGCGATTGTGGGCAACGATTACGTGGTTATGGACGGCTTGCGGCCCGGGGACAAGGTAGTTGTTTCCGGGGCGCAGAACCTGGCGGACGGAATGTCAATCACCGCCGGAAGCTAGTCCGGCCGCGGATCCAGCGGCAAAATTCAGTGGAGTGACCGTGGAGCAGCAGCGGGGCAGTTTCGTTGATTTCTTCATTCACCGACCGATTTTCGCGACGGTGTGTTCGCTGATCCTGGTCATTTCGGGCGCAGTGGTCATTCCGCTTTTGCCGGTGGCGCAATACCCAGAACTGGCGCCGCCGCAAGTCACGGTGACCAGTTTTTACACTGGAGCCAATGCGCAGACGGTAGAGTCGGCGGTGACGACCCCACTGGAACAGGCGATCAACGGAGTGGAGGGCATGCGTTATATGACCTCCACCAGCGGCAACGACGGCACCAGCCAGGTGTCCGTCACTTTCAATCTGGGGCGAAACCTTGATCTGGCGGCGGTGGACGTGCAGAACCGCGTCTCCACCGTGACGGGACGGCTGCCCAACGAAGTCAAAACCACCGGGCTGCAGATCACCAAGAACTCCGGCCAATTCATTATGGCGGTGGGGTTCTACGGCGACAAAGAGCAGTACAACGACCAGTTCATCAGCAACTATCTCGACGTCTATGTGCGAGACGCGCTGTTGCGGATTCCGGGGGTGGGCAACGTCATCATCTTCGGCGAACGCAAGTATTCGATGCGTTTGTGGCTGGATCCCTCGCGGCTGGCGGCGCGGGCGCTGACCGCTTCGGACGTGGTCAACGCCCTGCGGGATCAGAATGTTCAGATTGCGGCAGGCCAGGTGGGCGAAGCGCCCGCCCCGCCGAACCAGGCCTACCAGGTAAGTGTGCGCGCGGTGGGACGGCTGACCGAACCTGCGGAATTTGAAAGCATCATCCTGAAATCCTCAGGCGGCACGCTGGTGCGGTTGCGCGATGTCGGCCGCGCGGAACTCGGGGCGGAGAACTACAGCGGCAATCTGCGTTTTAACGGGCACTCCGCGCTGGGCATCGGAGTGCAGCAGCTCTCGCAGGCGAACGCGCTGGACGTGGACCGACGCGTGCGGGAAACGCTGGAGCGGTTATCCAAGCGTTTCCCCCCCGGCATGAAATATGCCATCGCCTTCGATTCGACCACCGTGGTGGGCGAATCCATCCGCGAAGTCACCTACACGCTGCTGCTGGCGATCGTGTTCGTGATCTTGACCATGTTCCTGTTTCTCCAGGATTGGCGCAGCACGCTGATTCCAGCGGTGACGATTCCGGTGTCGCTGATCGGGACGTTTTTGTTTATCAAGCTAATGGGTTTTTCCATCAACACGCTCACGCTGTTCGGGATTACGCTGGCCACGGGACTGGTGGTGGACGACGCCATCGTGGTCATCGAGAACATCAAGCGGCATATGGGCGAGGAGCACGTGAGTGCGCACCGGGCCGCGTCCATTGCCATGGGCGAGGTGACGGGCGCGGTGATTGCCACCTCGCTGGTGCTGGTCTCGGTGTTTGTGCCGGTGGCGTTTTTTCCGGGGACGACGGGCAAGCTCTACCAGCAATTCTCGCTCACCATCGCGTTTTCCATCCTGCTCTCGGCGTTTAACTCGCTGACGTTTACGCCCGCACTTTCGGCACTGATCCTGGAGGGGGAGAAACCGAAGACAACCGGGGTGTTCGGTTGGATTGAACGGCAACTGCGCTGGATCACACACACCTACCGGACATCAGCGGAAAAAGCGTTGCGCTGGAAATACGCGCTGATCGCAGTTTTCTTTCTTGGCCTGGGCGTGACGTACTGGATCTTTACCCAGGTGCCGCGGTCGTTTGTGCCGGACGAAGACCAGGGATGGTTCATCATCAACGTGCAAGGGCCAGAGGGTGCGTCGCTGGATTACACCACCCGAGTGATGGGCCAGGTGGAGGCGGAACTGGCGAAAGAGAAGGACATCCTGGCGGCGTTCAGCGTGGCGGGGTTCAGTTTTGCAGGATCAAGTCCGAACCGGGGGCTGGTGTTCATCAATATGAAGCCGACGGCCGAGCGGCGTGGCCAAGAACATTCGGCGGAGTCGATCATCAACCGGTTGCGCGGACCCCTGTTGAGCATCTCGTCGGCGACCGTAATTCCATTTTCGCCGCCGCCCATCAATGGCGTGGGGGCGTTCGGCGGGTTCCAGTTTGAATTGCAGGACCAGAGTGGAAACACGCTGGATGCCTTGTACAGCGCCAGCCGCGACCTGGTGAAACAGGGAAACGCTCGGCCGGAACTGCGCGGACTGTTCAGCGCTTTCACCGCCAACGATCCCCAATTTGTGGTGAATCTGGACCGCGAGAAGGCGCGCACCTTGCAGGTGCCGTTGAGCCAGATCAGTGACGCCATGCAGATTTACATGGGTTCGGCCTACGTGAACGATTTCGATTTCAACAACCGCAGCTACCGAGTGTATGTCCAGGCGGACAAGCAGTTCCGGTCGGCACCGCAGGATATCAAGCAGTTCTACGTGCGGTCCGACACCGGCGCGATGATTCCGCTGGACAATCTGGTGAAGGTGACGGAGCAAACCACGCCGCAGGTGATCAGCCATTACAACCTCTACCGGTCAGCGGAGATCAACGGGGTGGCGGCGCCGGGATATAGCTCCGGGCAGGCGATTGCTGCCATGGAAGACCTGGCGCACAAGACTTTGCCGGGAGGAATGACTTATTCCTGGTCGGGGTTGTCGCTGGAAGAGATTGAGTCGGGCGGGCAGTCCCTGGCGCTGTTTGGGCTGGGACTGGTGTTTGTCTACCTGACACTGGCGGCGCAGTATGAAAGCTTTGTGCTGCCTTTCATCATTCTGCTGGGCGTGCCCATGGCCATGTTGGGCGCGCTCGGAGCGCAGTCGCTGCGCGGCCTGGAGAACGATGTCTACTGCCAGATCGGGCTGGTGATGCTGATTGGGCTGGCCAGCAAGAACGGAATTCTGATTGTGGAGTTTGCGGAACAGTTGCGGCGGAAAGGAATGAGCGTTCCGCAGGCTGCGGTAGAAGCGGCGCGTATCCGGCTGCGGCCGATCTTGATGACGTCGTTTGCGTTTATTTTGGGCGTGCTACCGCTGGTATTTGCTTCCGGCGCAGGGCAGGCGAGCCGGCACTCGGTGGGAACGACCGTGTTTGGCGGGATGATTCTTTCGACGGTGCTCAATCTCTTCTTCATCCCTGTGCTCTACGTGGTGGTGAAGGGGCTGACGGACTGGGGACGCGGGCCGGTGGTGGCGACGGCTCCGGCGCCGGGGGATTAGCATCGTGACCCCGCGATAGTGACCACGCCGAAACCCTTGGTGTGCTCCGTCCTTGTCGCGTTCTTGAGCGACAGGCGGGGGTTTTTCATCCACCCAGCGAAGTGCGAGATGGGCAATCTCTACCGGCACAGCGCCTCATCGTCGTGGAGCTTTCCGCAGACACATTTGGGCGGCGGTAATTTGCGGTCGGTGCTTCAGGACAACAGCCACGCCTTCATGTCCTCGTGGCGGACATAGTGGCCGGAGTTCATCTGGCGGTCTGCCTGGTGAACCTCAGCCATCATCTTCTCCTTGGTCTTCGCCATGAACACATGATTGCATAATGGAAGTGGGAGGCAGAGTTCCATACACTCAGGGTGAGTTGTCGAGAAATTTGTGCCGCGTGGCCTCGTCGCTCCAGACGCAAGCCTCACGCGTTCCAAAAATGCGGTAGCGATGGCGGGCCAGCCAGCCGTAAGCGGCATCGCGCAAGAACCTGGGCAGAACTCGCGCCACCTTGCCCAGGACCTTCCAAATCCCGCCGAGAGCAACCAGCGCGAACAGTGCAGCATCGGACTTCACCAGCAGCTTTTCTTCCGGCTGGCCGAAATTCACCAGCACGCAGACGGTGTCCCTGGCCTCGGCGTTGTGCCGATGGTGGGCCAACGACTGACGCGCGAAATCACTCTGCAGCGCGGCAAAGCGGAAGCGATCACGCTGGTCGTGGCGGAGAAGAAACCGCACAGCGCCGGGACACAGGCCGCAGATGCCGTCATAGAGTACGAGAATGGTGTCCGGAGCGAGCGCGGGCGGGGACATTGCTGGAGCTATAATACGGGCAATTCTCGCAGCGGGTGAAATCACCCAGAGGCGTTTTCCAATGACAAATTCCAAACGCTGGCGCAAGTGGTTGTGGCTGGTAGGCGTGTGTTTGTGGGGGCTGGCGGTGGCATCGGGTCAGACGCCGGGCACGGCGCGGGTCAGCCAGAAGGTCCAGGTGCCGGGCACGAAGCAGTGGACCGATACGGGCATTGATGTGGCCACGGGCGAGCGCGTGGTGGTCGTGGCGCAGGGAGAAATTCGCTACCTTGCGAAGTTGGCTGGGCCGGCGGGATTGCCGCGTGACTGGCGCGATCTACTGCGGTCGCTGCCGGTGAATGGGGCCGGTGGCGGCACGTTGATCGGGCGCATCGGCGATGCGCCGGCGGTGCCATTTGTCATCGGCGCGAAGAAAGAAGTGACGGTGAACCGAGGCGGACGACTGTTCTTGGGCCTGAATCAGGGGGAGAAAGAAGCGGGCGAGGGCAACTTTGAGGTGCAGGTGGATGTGTTCTCAGCCAGCGCAGGCAGTGCTCCAGTGGCAACCGCGGCACCGCCGCCCGCCGCCGAAGCCAAGATCAGCCCGGACATCCTGCAGCAGGTTCCGCGACGCATTGGTGATAAAGAGGGCAACCCGGGCGACATGGTGAACTTCTTCATCGTGGGGCCGCGGGAAAAATTGACCATTGTGTTTCAGGCCGCCGGTTGGAACCTGGCCGACAAGACGAAAACGGAAGCGGTGGTGAACGCGCTGCTTTCGAGTTTGCAGAAAAATACATATCTTGCCATGCCCATGAGTGAGTTGTATCTGTTCGGGCGGGTGCAGGACTTTGGGTACGAGCATGCGGAACCGCTGCAGATGGTGGCGGAGCGGCACCACTTGCGGATTTGGAAAGCGGCGACGCAAGTTGACGGTCAAGACTTGTGGGTGGGCGCGGCGACGCATGACATCGGCTTCGATCGCGACCAGCGCAACAACGGCGTGACCCACAAGATTGATCCGAACATTGATCTGGAGCGCGAGTACGTGGGCGACACCCTGAATAGCACGGGGCTGCTGAGTGCCCTGGGCCATGTGTTGCCGGCCGATCCCCTGACCGAAGCGCATACCGCAACCGGCGGAACGTTTCATTCGGATGGTCGGATTTTGGTGCTGCGGCTGAAGTAGGCTGGCCTTACCGCGGTTAAGATAGTGCGATGCAACTCTGGTTTGCGCATGGCAGCGACGTCAGCATCCGGCAGCAGTTGGTAACCCAAGTCATTCTGGGCATTTTGAGCGATGATCTGGCGCCGGGGCAGCGCCTGCCGAGCACGCGAAAACTGGCGCGACGCTTTCATCTTCATCCCAACACAGTCAGCGCGGGCTATCGGCAACTGCAGCGGGAAGGCTGGGTTGATCTCCGCCGCGGGAGCGGTGTGTACGTAAGAGACACCCGACCCGCGGCAGCCCTTGCGCCAGCACTCGCACTGGACCAGATGGTTGCCAACCTCTTCCGCTCGGCGCGAGGGTTAGGCGTTCCTTTGGCGGAGGTGCGCGCACATCTGGGGCAATGGCTGGAATTGCAGCCGCCAGACCATTTTCTTCTGGTAGAACCGGACGAAGAGTTGAGGAAAATCCTGGTGTTGGAAATGCGGCGCGCCCTCACCCGTCCCGTGCGCAGCTGTAGCCTAAAGGAATGCCGCTCGCCGGAAACACGAGAGGGATCGATTCTGGCGGCGCTTCCCAAAACTGTGACGCTGATCCGCCCCTCGTTGCCGGCGAAGGCCGAGTTACTCACGCTGCAACTGCGCTCGGTACCCTCGTCGCTCGCGGGCTATCTACCCGCTCCGGCAGAAGCGCTGGTGGGGGTGGCTTCGCGCCTGCCCGAGTTTCTGAAGATAGCCCGCACAATTTTGATTGCAGCCGGATTCCACGCCGATCGCCTGGTATTGCGGGATGCGCGAAAGCCCCGCTGGCAGCGAGGTTTGGAGCAGACGGCGGCGGTCATTTGCGATGTAGGGACCGCGACCGAGTTGCCGAAGACGTGCCGTACGATTACTTTTCCCCTGCTCGCCGAATCTTCGATTACGGAACTGCAGCGTTACGAGGAATTTGTCCGCAGCCCCTTCGCGCCGTAGCCCGCCCCGGTGAACGGGACACTTTCGAAAGTGTCACAAGTCCACAACCACTGGTTCGATGCCACCGCTAGGATGCGGGTGTGCGGCATTCACAAACAGCTCGCGTCGTACTGGTCGTGATCGCGTTGACATGGAGCGCGCGGGCTCAAACGGGAGACTGGCGCACGGTAAAGCGCCTCCCGCCGGGCACGAGAATTTCCGTGAAGGCGGGCAGGTCGCCGATCCATTCCATCATTTGCCTCTTTGAGCGGGCCAGCGACGACACGCTGGTGTGTGAACGCGTCCTCAGCGGGTCCACCCGGCGCGTGGTTCCGCCCGAAGCGGTCTACGAGCGGGCAGGGGTGCGCGAGGTACGCCTCGAACGCAGCGACGCTTCGAATATTGCAGTGGGAGCTGTCCTCGGCGGCGGTGTCGGCGCCACCCTCGGCGCCACTACAACTCGTGATCGCACGGCCCGCGGCGCAGGGGCTCTCCTTCTCGGAATTGGAGGTGCGGCGTTGGGTGGGTATCTGGGCAAGGAATTCCCGATCCTGCACGGCGAAGTCGTGTATCGACGCTAAGACTCGCACTGACGTCACGGTGCGGGCGTGACCGGTGTCACGGCGGGCGAAGCATAAGTCACATCCGAGGGGTTTCAGGCGCATCTAAAATAAGGACGGAGGCGGGCCTCATGTCCACGATCTGGCTGGATCGATTTTCTCTGCGCGCCAAACAAGTCAAGAGCTCGACCATCCGGGAACTGCTCAAGATCACGCAGCGTCCGGAAGTGATTTCGTTTGCCGGAGGATTGCCGGCGGCGGAATTGTTTCCCGTGCCGGAAGTGGAAGCGGCCTGTGCCCGCGTGTTGCAGGAGCGAGGGCGGGCCGCGCTGCAATATAGCCCCACCGAAGGGTACGAACCGCTGCGGGAGATGATTGCGCGCAACTTGCAGCGCTACGGGATCCCCGCCAGCGCGGAAAATGTTCTCATTACTTCGGCATCACAGCAGGCGCTGGACTTGATCGGAAAATTGTTGATCAACCCGGGCGATCGTGTGCTGGTGGAAGCGCCGACGTATCTGGGAGCGCTGCAGGCGTTCAGCCTGTATGGCGCGGAATATCTGAGCGTACCGGATGATCATGACGGGTTGCGCACGGAGTTGCTGGAGAAGCCGCTGCGCTCCGCGCCGAAATTCTTGTATGTACTGCCAAACTTCCAGAACCCGGGCGGCACAACGCTCTCCGAGGGTAGGCGGCACGAACTGGTGCTGCTGGCGGAGCGCTATGGCGTGCCGATTGTGGAAGACGATCCCTATGGCCAACTGCGCTATGAAGGGGAACACCTGGCGCCGCTGGTGGCGGTGGACCGCGAGAATCTGCGTCGCGACAATGGATACAGCATTGGCAACGTGATTTATTTGAGCACGTTTTCGAAAACGCTGGCGCCCGGTTTGCGTCTGGGCTGGATGGTGGCGCCGCCCGAGGTAATTGGCAGGCTGGTGCAGTTGAAGCAAGGAACCGACCTGCATACGTCCACGTTCACGCAGATGGTGGCATATGAAATTGCGAAAGATGGCTTTCTGGATGAGCACGTGAAGCGGATGCGGCCGGTGTATCGCGCGCGGCGGGACGCGATGCTGGCGGCGCTGGATGAGTTCTTTCCGCGAGAGTGTCAGTGGACGCGGCCGCAAGGCGGATTGTTCCTCTGGGTGACGCTGCCGGACGGCAGCGATGCCGACAAACTGCTGGAGCAGGCGTTGCAGGAGAACGTGGCGTTCGTTCCTGGAGGCTGCTTCTTCGCCAACGACGGAAAAGCAGGGAAGCGTCACCTGCGGTTGAACTTCTCGAACGAGCAGCCGGAAAGAATCCGCGAGGGCATTCGGCGGCTGGGAGTGGCGGTGGAGCGGCATGTGGCGGGGAAAGTAACGGCATAGCTCTCCGACCTCGGTAGATGGCGAAGTCTTATGCGCGCACCCTCGGGTCAAGATTTGGCCAGCATCGGCTCCACGGTCTTTCCAACTTGTGCCGCGATGTCCAGCAATTCGTCAAACGTGCACTGCTCTCCGATGAGTGACCAAAATTGACGGCCCACTAGGATGTCTGTACCGACTTCGAGGAACTGCCCGACGTAGTTTTTCTTGTAGGGCTGGCCATCACCGCACGGATTGTAGGCTGCAGAAGCAAGAGCCCGCGCATCGTGTCCCTTCCGTAGCGCCATGGTCTGGAGAATGAATCGTTTCATAGCGAGGCACTGGCCTTTGTTTGGGTCCGGTGTCTTCATCTCGAAATACAATTCCGTGCCCCCGCGAGTCTGAACAAAGAGGTCGGCAGTGACCGCCAAGGCTGCGCCGTTTGGCGATTGAACCGTCAATACCTCCCTGATGTCCTGTTCCCGATTCGGGACTCTTTTCGGGATGCCCTTGTCCATCTGGTGCAGGATGGCCTCAATGTGGTTGGACGCCGCAGGCTGGATGTGGCCCTGCAGAGTGCACCCGCATTGGCTCTCGTTGTGGTACTGGTGAGCCACCAGGCGCGCAATTTCCTGGAACCAAGACCCCGAGCGGGTCGAGAATGATCGTTCTGATAGCGGTGCGGCAAATAGCGCCGGGAGCAAACGTGCATGGAATGGCTTCGTTTCCAAAGCGGGCTTCCTGGCGGCATTTTCCTGCAGGTACCGGGTCAGCTGGGACAGGAGGTAGGCGTGGATTGCTTCAGCAGTTGAGGGCGACAGAGACATCACGTTACCTCGATTCGACATTCACAAAATAATGCCCTAATTGCTACCGGCAAGAAGCAGCAGCTGGATTCGCGCGACGACCGACCGCAGCGACCGGGCACGGAGGCTGTGTTCCCAGACTCGAAGGCAGCGAACGCGGTCTGCCGCAAGCAGTCTACGGTTCGTCCGGTCACGCTCGCGATTCCGTCTAATCTTGGCCCTCCAGAAGGCCGAACGGGTCTTTGGAATATGCCCGCATCGGCTGCAACCGTGCCAGAAGCATCCGTCCACGAACACCGCCAAATTGCTCTTGGGGAAATAAAAGTCCGGCTTCCCGCGGATTGCCGGGGTATGGAGCACCCAACCGGTGATCCCTGACCTTACGAGCGCCATCTTAAGGGATAGTTCCGTTGATCGATTGCTTTTGCCGCGAATCGCCGACATAATGCGAGTACGCTGCTCCGACACGCCACGGAACCGGCCGTTCGCAAGTTTGGATTTTAGAAAGCGTTCCATTTCAAGCAGCCATGAGCAAGAGAAAGACGGCATCGGTGAAGAAAGAAGATACTCCAGCGCACCGTGGCCCGGAGCGGGGATTTGTCTCCTTCTTCTCGGGCGCTTTGGGTTTGGACATCGGTTTCGAGAACGCTGGGTTGTCGTGCCTGGCAGCCAACGATGTTGACAAGTCCGCCTGCCAGACCATCCGTGCCAACCGACCAGAACTGTCGCTTTACGATTGCGACATCCGAGAGCTTACATCAGACCGGGTGCTGCGGGAAGTGGGCGCAGAGCGCGGCCAGCTTTTCGCGGTGGCCGGCGGGCCACCCTGCCAGGCGTTTTCCACAGCCGGACGGCGGCTCGGTTTGAACGACGAGCGCGGAAATGTTTTTCTCCACTTCATCGAGCTCATTAAGGGGCTGCGCCCCAAGTATGTTGTTTTCGAGAATGTGCGCGGGCTGCTTTCGGCCCCGCTGGTGCACCGGCCTCACGAGCGGAGGGGGAAAGGTTTTCCGCCGCTGAGCAGGGAGGAGCAGCCCGGTGGTGCGCTGCTGCACATCATTCGGGTGTTGGAAGACGCTGGCTACCCGGTCACATTCACGCTTTACAACACGGCAAATTTCGGCGTGCCCCAAGTTCGGGAGCGATTGATATTCTTTGCGTCGAGAGACGGACGGAGCGTTCCATTTCTATCCCCCACTCATAATCAGCTTGGTCAAAGCGGCCTGCCCAGATGGAGGACGCTGAGGGACGCGATCGGACAGCTTAAAGGGAAGTTGCACCACTGTAGCAAGTTCCCCGAAGCGCGGCTGAAGTATTATCGAATGCTCAAAGAAGGGCAGAATTGGCGCGACCTTCCGACAGAGATCCAGGCGGAGGCGATGGGCGCCAGCTGGTTTGCGGGCGGCGGCAAGACGGGATTCTACCGCAGGCTCGCTTGGGAAAAGCCGGCACCCACCTTGGTTACGCGGCCTACGATGCCCGCCACTGACCTTTGCCATCCAGAAGAACTGCGCCCGCTTTCAGTGGAAGAGTACGCGGCGATTCAGACCTTCCCTGAGAAATATGCCTTCAGCGGAAAGCTCGATGACCAATACAAGCAAATCGGGAATGCCGTGCCTTGCTTATTTGGCGAAGCCATCGCCCGCCATCTGATTGCCTTCGATACCGGGAAGATCAAAGAGGCGAATTCCACGGGCAGAATGAGTCGCTACACCGCCACCGATCACGAGTCCTGGCGCGAATCAATGTCAACTCTCGAGCGCCAGCTGGTTCTCTACGAGTGATTCGGCCTTCAAGTATCTTCACACCCCGTGGAAAGGGTCTTCCAGCGACGGGCTCTGCGGCGTGAACAACTCGGCGCCGTCGTTGGTGATGTGCATATCGTCTTCGAGGCGGACGCCGAATTCGCCGCGCAGGTAAATTCCTGGTTCATCGCTGAACGTCATGTTGGGCGCGAGCTTCTGCGGATTGCCGCGGACGAGGTAGGGCCACTCGTGTCCGTCCATGCCCATACCGTGTCCCACCCGGTGCCCGAAGAATTTGTAGTCCGGACCGAAACCGGCGTCAGTAATGACCTGGCGGGCGGCAGCGTCGACGGAGCCGCACGCCTCCCCCGGGCGAGCGGCCTTGAGCGCGGCGCTCTGGGCGCTGTGGACGATGTCGAAAATGTGTTTCATCTTGTCTGTGGGCTTGCCCAAAACAAAAGTGCGGCTGATGTCGGAGACATAGCCTTCGACCCTGCAACCGCCGTCAATCAACACAATCGTGCCTTCGTGAATGACTTGCGGTTCCAGTGAGCCGTGAGGATTGGCGGAATGAGGCCCCGTCTGTGCGTCAGCCTCTCCTTCGAAACCCAGACGCTGGTGCGCCTGCTCAATCAAATCTTTGAGTTGTTGCTGCGTCATGCCGTCGTGGACGGCGCGGTAGGCGGCGGCATACGCGGCGAGTGTGACCCGCGACGCGAGGTGCATCAAGTCCAGTTCGTGCGCGCTCTTGATCATGCGGCAGCCCGCAGTGACGGGCGTGGCGCTGCTGATGCGCACCTGGGGCGCAACCTTACCAACGGCATCCGCAAAAACGAACCGGACCGTTTCCTCCATTCCCAGCGTGGCCGTCGAGAGATTGCGATCTTTCAATCCTTCGGCAAGACGCTGATAGGGATTTTCATCTTCGTGCCACGTGCGCAGGTCGACCTGGTCTCCGCCAGGAGCGTTCTGGATTTGTTCGCGAGCGCGGCCTTCTTCAAATGCCGGAGAAACATAAAATGCTTCACCGCGTGCGGGCAGGATGAAAGCAAAGAACCGCTCGCTTCCCCACCAGCGGATGCCGGTGAAGTAAGTGAGCGACGTGCCATCGGCGAGCAAGATGGCGTCCAGCCCATTTTCTTGCATCAAGCGGCGGGCGCGCTGTTGCCGCTCCGCGCGTTCTTCGCGGGTAATGGGTTTAGCCTGATCGCGCATGGATTTCAATCCGGCGATGGAGGGCGGAAGGGAGGCGGCCAAGGCAAGCGCCGGAGATGCAGCCAGCGGCAGGGCCACGGCGCCCATCTGGATGAATTGGCGGCGAGACGGCATTGATCCTCCTGAAAACGGAAAGCCTATCTTACAGGTAAGCTTGGCTTGGGTGGCGGAGAGGCAAGCACAATCACCAAGCCACAAAAGCCATACGAAGGATTCAGCTTCACCCAGACAGTAATCGTAGGGAGCGGTTCTTGAGGGCGCGATGCAGTCTGGATTTCAATGCGCGGGTTGTGGAGAGTGGAACGAGACCGACGTGGACGAATCTGCCGGACGGCGGCAGCAGTATGTAGAAGACTGCCAGGTGTGTTGCCGGCCCAATCGTCTGGACATCATGTGGGGCGGCGACGAGGGGCAGTTCGTGATCGCAGCCGAACTGGAATAGAAACGCGACAGGCCGTGAGATAGACTCCGGGGTGCGGCGGAAGTCAAACGGGCAAGGTACTAGCAGCACGAATCGACCGCGCGACAGGAGCAGGGAAAATGGTCAGTCATAACATGGTCACGACGGCATTTGTGCTGGACAACTACCGCGTGGTGCGGACGTTGGGCGTCGTGCGGGGGATCGTCGTACGGTCGCGCTCGATCATTGGGACGATTGGCGCCAGCCTGCAAACGCTGGTCGGCGGCAACATTACGCTGCTGACGAATTTGTGTGAGAAGACGCGCGGCGAAGCGTTTGATCTGATGTTGACGCATGCCGCGGAATTGGGCGGAAATGCCGTGGTGGGCGCGCGCTATGACGCGACTGAGGTGATGCAGGGAGTGACCGAGGTGCTGGCGTACGGAACTGCGGTGGTGGTCGAGCCGGTGAAGTAAAGTGCGGCGGCGCGGGAGAGGGACTCCCCCGCGCGCTGCCGGGTGACTAGTCCTTGTAGAGGAAGCCCGCGACCAGAGCCGCCAGAATGCATCCCACCCACATGTCCAGCATCCATCCGAGCGGCAGGACCCTTGGCATGACCGACCAGTTCGCGGTGCCAAGGTTGCCGGGGAAGCCGGCAAAGAAGCCAACCACGGCGCCGATCTTGAATGCGCTGAACGCACCCGCTCCCACCGTAGCGCGCGCCCACGCGTAAAGGTGCGCGACCAGAATCGCGAGCACGAAGAGCATCAGAATCCACTGCAGCGGAAACATCGGATAGCGCGGCCGCGCCAGAAAAATGCCGCGTTGTTGCATGGCCGCGTAGAACGGGCCCAGCTTCATCCCAATCACGAAACTCCACAGTGTCCAGACCACACCACCTGCCAGGCCGCCGAGCCAGATGCGGCTCTTGTTTAATGCCATAGGTCGCCTCCTAATGGAATTGTTCCTTCAGAAATCAGGGTGCCGCAACGACGGCGGAAGTGTACACCCGAGCCGCCAACTAGGGGCAAAGGAAATGCCGGACGCGGCGGCGCTGGGCGCCAGCCTAGCGCTAAGTTCCAGCCAGCAGCCCGAGTAATGCCTGCTGGCGGTGGTGGAAAGTGCGTCGAACCTCAGGCGCAACGATCCAGTGTTCCAGCAGCCGCCCGAGGAATCCCCAGCCCGGATCAAATGCCACCACGTCGCGTAGGACCGTGCCGGCCTGCGCATGGTGCGGTTCGAACTCGTGCCGGTGCCGCCAGCTGCGAAAGGGGCCGCTCACCTGCACGTCTTCGAAGCTACGGCCGGCTTGAACCGCCTCAATACGCGCGATCCAGCGGGTGCGAAAGGGCAACGGCGGGAGCGGCCGGAAGGAGACTGTGAGTTCAGTGCCGGCAGCCGCACTGGGTGCACCCGAGGGCGCTGGCACCAGCACGAGCGTGTCGATCTGACAACGCCGTGCCGGCGGCATCAGGTGCACCAGATTGCGCGGGTCAGAGAAGAAGGCGAATACCGCCTCGGTCGGAACTGGCACCCACTGCTCGAACTGCACGAAACCCGGCATGAATTCAGTCTAGAGAAGGGTAGGGAGAAGGGGCTTAAGGAGTTTTCCACAGGTCGGCGCCGGGGAAAGTGCTGCTGGGCGGACATTTCCAGAATGGATCCGCAGCCGCGAACCACGAACATAAACGCAACCCGTTGTGGTTATCCGATGAGTAATCCGCAAGGGATCGTGGTTTGGCTCATCGGGCAATCTTCGGTTCGTAGACCTGTAAGTTTGTTCTTGACAGATAAAGACTTAAGGGTAGGATGGTGGTCGAAAGTGGTATTAAGTGGTTGACTAGAGATCGGTAGTGGTCAAGAGTTGAGTGCCCAGGAGTGACCGTGGAATTAACGGGCAGAAGCCCTGAAAAACGGCCCAACCGAAGCCCACAAACCGGCATTTTGATGGCAAGTACCTCCCCCGCTACTTGCGCAGCCACAAACGAGATCAGGTTCCGGAATACGGAAACAACGCATGTTTCGCGGCAATCACCCAACCCGAGTCGACGAAAAAGGGCGGCTGAAAATTCCGTCCGAATTCAAGCGGGTGATCGACGAGAAGTATGGCCAGCAATTTTACATCACCAGCCTGGATGGCAGGGTTGCCCAGATATATCCCTTCGAGGAATGGGAACGGATCGAGCAGAAGTTGGCCTCGCTCTCCACCTTCAATCCGACGAAGAAGAAGTTCTTGAGCCGGGTCAACTACTACGGCCAGGCCGTGGAGATGGATGGGCAAGGGCGTTTGCTGGTGCCGCAGTTGTTGCGGGAGTCGGCTGCGATCAAAGGGGAAGTCGCGGTACTGGGGAATTTGACGTACCTGGAAGTGCGGAACATGGAGTTGTTCCGTAAGGAGATCGAGGAAGAAGCGTTCACGGCTGAGGATGAGAAGACGCTCGACGAGCTGGGCATCTAGTGGACGAGGATTCTGGGGTCGGGGTCAGGAAAAACGCCCCCCAGGGGGGTGGATATGGCAGTGGCCATATTCCGGTTCTTTTAAAAGAAGCGATCGATTTTTTAGCCGTAAAGCGTGGCGGGACTTGGATCGACGCCACGGTGGGCCTGGGCGGGCACAGTTACGAAATCGCAAAACGCCTCGGCGCACCGGGACATTTGATTGGCTTCGATAAAGACCCGCAGGCGCTGGAAGCAGCCCGCGCGCGGTTGCAGCCGTCTCCGGAAAAGGAAAGCGACTGGCCGCAGGTGACGCTGGTGCACGCTTCATTCGCGGAAGTGGGCGAACGGTTCGGAGGGCAGGCAGTGAATGGCCTGCTGGCCGATCTGGGCGTGAGCAGCCTGCAGTTTGACAGTGCGGCGCGAGGGTTCAGTTTTCAGGCGGAAGGGCCACTCGACATGCGGATGGATCCGCGGTCGGAGCGGACCGCCGAACAAGTGGTAAATCGCCTCGACGAGAAATCTCTCGCCGATGTGATTTACGAATTCGGTGAGGAAAGGAGGTCGCGGAGAATCGCCAGAGCCATTGTCCGAGCGCGGCCGGTTCGTACCACTGCCCAATTGGCAGGGGTGGTATCGGCCGCGGCTCGGTCAATGAAATCTCACGGCATTCACCCAGCGACCCGGACCTTTCAAGCTCTCCGAATCTTCGTAAACCGTGAGTTGGACGATCTGCGGGAGTTGCTGCAAGCAGCCCCGCAGGTGCTTGGGGCGGGTGGACGGCTGGTCGTGATCAGCTTTCATTCGTTGGAAGACCGCATCGTGAAGGACGCGTTGCGAGCGGGAACCAAGGCAGGGACGTACCGGCTGCTGACCAAGAAACCGGTGACGGCGACGGCAGAAGAAGTCGAGCGCAATGCGCGGTCACGCAGCGCGAAGTTGCGGGCCGCAGAAAAAGTTTAGGCCGGGAAAAACAGCCCGGCCGCCCGGCGGGATGAGTACTTGCCGGGTTTTAAGTTTCCGGGACGGCATCGCCTCTCTCAATAAGGGCGAAACCATCCATCCTCTACGATGCCGTTCCGGAGAGGCTTTGAGCAGGAGGAGTGCGATGTTTCAGGGAACACTGATTGACGAGTTGATGGCCACGGTGGAGCGGGCGGAGCAGTCCGCCCGGCAGCCGCAGGCAAGGCAGGAACAGGTCGCGTTGCAACTGGTGGTGGCGCAGGAAATCCAGCGGCTGGACAAGGCGCTGCAGGGAGTGGCGTAAATGCAGGCAGGCGCGGCAGTAAGCGTGGAGTGCGGCGAAGGGCGGCGGCCCGCCTTCTGGACGGGAACACCGGAAATCTACTTTCAGAAGGCGATTGATAATTCGCGGCTCGTGAAAGTGGAAGACCCGCGTCGCGAACGCGAAATGCGCCGCTTTGCCGGTGCCATGATTGCCCTGTTCGTGGTGGTCATGCTGTACGCCCTGCAACACTTCAGCGCGATTGAATACGGATACCGGATTGCCGCACTCCAGAACCAGCGCGACGGTCTGGTGGAGATGAACCGGACGCTGCAACTGGAAGAAGCATCCTTGCGCGATCCGGAGCGGATTGATGTGCTGGCGCGGCGCATGGGGCTGCAATCACCCCAGGCTGGGCAAGTGCAACAACTGGATATGGCGCTGCCGGAGAACGGCACGGCGGTGATGGCGAGCGTGACCCCGGTTTCAGTGGTGTCAGCGCGCTAAACGGTTGGCGGCGAGCATCGCGCTCGCCCCAAACAAGTTTCCAACGGCGGCTCCTTCATGACGTCTGAGCATGATGGATGGGCCGCCATGTTTGTCTCGGGGCGGAAGTCTTGGCGGCGAATACGACCAACGTGACGGCGATGCGGCGGCTGTACTGGCTGGGCGCTGTCATGGTGGCATGGGTGCTGGTCATCTGCCTGCGCTTGTTTTACCTGCAGGTCTTTTCCTATACAAGCTTCGAGCAGCGCGCCACCCGCCAGCAGCAGCGCAGTTTTGAAACCGCACCCAAGCGCGGCATCATCTACGACCGCAACGGCAATGAACTGGCGCTCTCCACGCTGGTGGATTCGGTGTACGTTGTTCCCGCCGATCTTCCCGACCAGGCCACGACGGCGGCGCTGCTCGGCCGCGTAACCGCCACCGACGCGCGCGAACTGCTGACCTGCTTCCGCACGAAACCGTTTTGCTGGGTGGCCCGCAAACCCGACCCAGGAATGGCCGACCGCCTGCGCAGCCTGAATCTGAAGGGTGTCTACTTCCAGAAGGAACCGAAGCGTTTCTATCCCAAGAAAGAACTGGCGGCGCAGGTGCTCGGTTACGTGGGCATGGATGATCAGGGCTTAAGCGGTGTGGAGCGGGTGCTGAACACGCAACTGGGTGGCCAGCCGGGACGGATGTCGCTCTCGGTGGACGCCCGCCGCAAGACCTTTGCGCGCGTGGAGAGCGAGCCGGAGCCGGGCGCAAGTGCTGTCCTCACGCTGGATGAAAAAATCCAGTACATCGCCGAGCGCGAACTGGAACGGGCGATGCAGGAGACGCATGCGGCGTCTGGCACGGTGCTGGTGGAGAACCCGCACACCGGCGAGATCCTGGCGCTCGCCAACCGGCCCACGTTCAATCCCAACAACTCGCGAGAAATTGCCAACGAAACACTGAAGAACCATGCGGTCAGCGATGTTTACGAACCGGGGTCCACGTTCAAGATCGTAACCATTTCCGCTGCCCTGGAAGAAAAGCTAATCAGCCCGGACGAAGTCTTCGATTGCCAGATGGGCTCCATTAACGTCGGAGGTCTGCGCATCCGCGACCACAAGGCGTTTGGATTGCTGCCTGTCTCCGGCATCATGACGCACTCGAGCGATGTGGGCGCCATCAAGATCGCACTGCGGCTGGGCGAGGAGAGATTTTACAAATACATCCGCGCGTACGGCCTGGGACAGCAAACCGGAATTGAGCTGCCGGGCGAGACGCGCGGGCTGACGAAACCGGTGAACCGCTGGTCGAAGGTGTCGATTGGCGCGATTTCCATGGGCCAGGAGATCGGAATTTCGCCCCTGCAACTGGCGGCCATGGTGTCAACCATTGCCAATGATGGGGTGATGGTGCCGCCGCGCGTGGTGGCGGCGACGATGGAGCCGCGACGTACTCCGCAACAGTTTGTGTTCGAGCCGGTCTCGCAACGGCGAGTGATTTCGACGCTGACCGCGGCGCAGATGAAGCAGATGCTGGCCGGAGTGGTGCTGGAAGGCACCGGCAAAAAGGCACTCTTGAGCGGGTATTCGTCGGCGGGCAAGACGGGCACGGCACAGAAAGCAGACCCGGCGACCGGCGGATATTCGAAGACGAAGTACATTGCATCCTTTGCCGGCTTTGCTCCCGTAAACAATCCCGCGGTCACGGTGGCGGTGATTCTGGATTCTCCAGTAGGTCCGCATCAGGGTGGGCAGGTGGCTGCTCCCGTGTTCCAGCGCATCACGCAGCAGGTGCTTGGTTACCTGAACGTGCCGCACGATGTACCCGTGCCGACGACGCAGCAACTGCTCCTGGCCGCCCGCAAGACCAAGGCAGAAGACCTGGCGGAGGGGTCGCCGGACCGCTTGGGAACATTGCCGGAGCTGATGGAGGCGGAGAACGCGGATGCACTCCCGGCTTCAGTTTCCGCCCATCCAGCCGGAAGGTTGCTGCATGCAGCCTTGGTGGAAAGAGAACAGCCGGCAGCGCCGGCTGCCAGCGTACCGCCGCCCGTGGTGCCGGCTTCCTTGCCGAAATCCGGCACCGTTGTTTTGGACGTAGAACAAGGCGGAGTGGTGGTCCCGTCGTTTCTGGGAATGCATCTGCGGGGGGCAGTGGAACTGGCGGAAGAGAGCAACCTGGAACTGCAAGCCGTGGGCAGTGGAGCGGCGAGTGAGCAATCTCCGGCCGCCGGTTCTCATGTGCCCGCGGGCACCCGCATCACGGTGCGGTTTGCGCGCTAAGCGAGGGCCGAGGCTTGATCATGCGGCGTACTGCTTCCCCCCAACCCGTTTCCTTTCGCCTTCCCTATAATCGAAGCCAATGACCTTTCTGGACTTGCTGGATGGGGTAGAGGTCCTCGCGCAAAGCGGGAACGCCGAGATTCGGGGCGTGGAGTACGACTCGCGCCAAGTCCTGCCGGCGACGTTGTTCGTCGCCATGCGTGGCGAATGCACCGACGGCAATCAATATATCCAGCAGGCGGTGGAGCGCGGAGCGACAGCCATCGTGACGGACGCGGCGCCGGCAAATTTGCCGCGACATCTGGCCTGGGCGCGGGTAACCCACGGCCGCCGCGCCCTAGCCGCCGTGAGCGCAAATTTCTACAGTCATCCCGAACGCCAGTTGGCGCTGACAGGCATCACCGGGACGAATGGCAAGAGCACGACCGCATTTCTGGCGGAGGCAATCTTCGTGGCGGCGCGCCGGAAGACCGTGTTAGTAGGGACCATCGCATACCACGTAGTGGGAGAAGTTCTTCCCGCGCCGCACACCACGCCGGAAGCTCTGGAACTCAGCCGGATTCTTGCCGACGGCCTGAAAAAAGGAGCGAGCGAGGCGGTGATGGAAGCTTCTTCGCACGCCCTGACCCAGGAGCGAGTCTACGGCTTAGGTTTTGATGTTGCGGTGTTCACCAACCTTACCCGCGACCACCTCGACTATCACCACACCATGGAAGAATATTTCGCGGCGAAGAGGATGCTCTTCGAAGGCTGTGGGGCTGAACCGCCGCGGGTGGCAGTGCTCAATGTGGAAGACGGGTATGGTCGGCAGTTGGCGGAAATCAGCCGAGGCCGCGGCTCCACAGTCGTGACCTACGGGTTGGCGCAGGGAGATTTCCATGCTGAAAAGCTGGAGATCACGCCCCGGGGCACGCGTTTCGACCTGGTGACGCCGGGCGGGAAGGTCCCGGCCTGGTCGGCGCTGATCGGAAGGGTGAACGTTTACAACGTCCTGGGCGCGGCGGCGGCAGCTTGGGCGCGGGGATGCGATGTGGACGCGATTGCCCGGGGCGTGGCGGCGCTGGATTACGTGCCGGGCAGGTTTCAGCGGGTGGATTGCGGCCAGCCTTTCACCGTGGTGGTGGACTATGCCCACACCGACGATGCGCTGCGCAACTTGACGGCGTTGGCGCGGGAATTTGTGGCCCAGGCCGGGAGCAAAGGGCGAGTCATCAGTGTCTTTGGTTGTGGCGGCGACCGCGACCGCAACAAGCGGCCGCTGATGGGAGAGGCTGCCGGCCGCGGCAGCGATCTGGTGGTTCTCACTTCCGACAATCCGCGCAGCGAAGATCCAGTGAGCATCATTAATGACGCGCTGGTAGGTTTGCAGCGCACCCATGTGAAGCACCGGGTGGAACCAGACCGGCGAGCGGCCATCGCCTGGGCGATTGGCGAGGCCATGAGCGGCGACATCGTGCTGCTGGCGGGCAAGGGACATGAGCAGGTGCAGATCACGCGCCAGGGGTCGCGCCCGTTCGACGACGTGGCCGCGGCGACCGAGGTGCTCCAACAGTTGGGCTTTAACGAGCCCAGCGGGAAAACTGCGGAAGCCGGGTCACAAACATGAAGCTGACCCTGGGGCGCATCGCGGAATTTCTGCAGACGACGGGCGAGTTTGACCCGGCGGCAGCCGCGCACGGTTACTCGATTGACTCGCGCACCTTGCAGCGCGGGGAAGTGTTTTTCGCGGTGCGGGGCGAGCGCTTTGACGGGCATGACTTTGTGGCGCAGGCGCTGGAGAAAGGCGCTGTCGCTGCCGTTGTCCGGAAGGACCGACTGGCGGCTTTCCCCAGCCCCGCCAGCTTGATCGCCGTGGACGACACCCTGCTGGCTTTGCAGGCGCTGGCGGCGTGCGTGCGGCGTGCCTGGGGCAAACCGCTGGTGGCCATCACTGGGTCGGCGGGCAAGACCACCACCAAAGACGCGGTGGCGCAAGTGCTGCTGCGCCGCTTTCGCGTGCTCAAGTCGGAAGGCAATTTCAATAATCATTTTGGTTTGCCGCTGATGCTGCTGAGGCTCACGCCGGAGCACGAGATGGCAGTGATCGAAATGGGCATGTCGCACGCGGGCGAGATTGCGGAACTGGCACGCCTCGCGCAGCCGGACGTTGGCGTGGTGACCAACGTGGCCCCGGTGCACCTGGAATATTTTGCTTCCATCGCCGGCATCGCGCGCGCCAAGTATGAGCTGATCCAGTCGCTGCATCCCGTGGGCACAGCGGTGCTGAATGCGGACGATGAATACGTTTCGCAGTTCGGGCGCGACTTCAAGGGCCGGGTGCTGACCTTCGGGCTGAAAACGGCAGCGGACGTGCGCGCCGAAAACATCGTCAGTCGCGGACTGGCTGGTTCGGGATTTGATCTGGTCGCGGATGCCTGTCACGAGCATGTGGAACTCCCGCTGGTGGGGTCGCACAACATCTACAACGCCCTGGCGGCGGCGGCGGTGGGACTGGAGAAGGGGATTTCCCCTGCCGAGGTAAAGGCGGCACTCGAAAACCTGACGGCGGCAGACAAGCGCGGACAGGTGCTGACGGTTCGCGGCGTTACTGTGCTGAACGACTGCTACAATTCCAACCCCAAGGCACTGCTGGCGATGGTGGAAGCGTTACGCCAGGTCCCGGCGGAGCGGCGGCTGGTGGTGGCGGGAGAGATGTTGGAGCTGGGGCCGGCTGCGGAACAGATGCATCGCGAATGCGGCCGCGCCATGGCGCAGGGTGGAGTCAGTAAACTGCTGGGCGTGCGTGGGCTGGCGGCGGCGATGGTGGAGGAAGCGCGGCGCGCAGGTTTGGCGGCGGAATTTGCCGCCACGCCGGAAGAAGCGGGGGCGTGGCTGGCGCGCGAAACGCGGGCCGGAGATGCGGTGCTGCTCAAGGCATCGCGCGGAGTGAAACTGGAGCGGGCACTGGAAGCGTGGCAGGCGTCATCGGGTTCATGACTCAAGTTCGCTAATCGCGGGAACTCGCGGCCCGCCGTAGTCTCAGGAACGGTTGTTACGGCGCGGGCGGGCGCGACGGGAGCGGAGGGGGCTTTGCTTTACTGGCTGTTGTACGAAAAACTCTTTCACCTCTCTCCCTACTTTTCTCTTTTTCGCATCTTCCGCTACCTCACCTTCCGGACTGCGTTCGCCAGTCTGACCGCGTTGTTCACCGGCATGCTGCTCGGGCCGATCGTGATCCGGCGACTGCGTGATTTTCAAATCGGGCAGTACATCCGCGAAGAAGGTCCGAAGGCGCACCAGAAGAAAGCGGGTACGCCGACCATGGGCGGGCTCCTGATCGCCATTGCCACGGTGGTGCCCACACTTTTGTGGGCCGACCTCAGCAATCGATTCGTATGGATTGCGGTGGGAGCGACGATCTTATTCGCAGCCATCGGCTTCATCGACGATTATCAGAAGGTAGTGCACCGCCGGAACCTGGGATTAACGGCCCGAGCGAAGCTCACAGCACAGATCCTGACGAGCGTACTGGTGGCGGTGGCGCTCCTCACCATGCGCACCTACGGTCTTTACTCCACCAAGCTGATTGTTCCTTTCTTTAAGCACGTGCGGCCAGATTTGGTGCAGGATAGCTGGCTGGGTCATCCCCACTTCTGGCTGCTTGGGTTCGTTCCTTTTGTGGCGTTTGTGTGCCTCGTGATCGTGGGTTCGAGCAACGCGGTGAACCTGACGGACGGTCTCGACGGGTTGGCCATCGGCTGCACCGTGATTGCAGCGGGCGCGCTGACGGTGCTGACCTATGTGAGCGGCCACGCCGTGTTTGCGGATTACCTGGAACTGCAACGCATGCCGCAGGTGGGCGAGTTGGGAATTTTTTGCGGAGCCATGGTTGGTTCCGCCATTGGATTCCTTTGGTATAACGCGCACCCGGCGGAAGTCTTCATGGGTGACGTCGGGTCGCTGGCGCTGGGCGGCGCCATTGGGACAGTAGCGGTGATCATCAAGCAGGAACTGCTGCTCCCGTTCATCGGCGGAATTTTTGTGGTCGAAGCTCTCTCCGTCATTCTGCAGGTGGGTTCTTATAAGCTGCGCAAGAAACGTATCTTCAAGATGGCGCCCCTGCATCATCATTTTGAGCTGCTGGGATGGTCGGAGTCGAAGGTGATTGTGCGCTTCTGGATCGCATCCTTGATCTTTGCCTTGTTTGCGCTCACCACGCTGAAGCTGCGATGACAGCGGGTTCCTTTGTCCTGAATTCGACGGGATTGAATTGATGGAAGTCCAAGGCCAACGCGTGCTGGTGGTGGGGCTGGGCAAGTCGGGCACAGCTTCGGCGTTGTTCTTGCAGCAGCGTGGCGCCAAGGTGACGGTCTCAGACGCAAAACCGCCAGAACAATTAGGCACAGAGATTTCGCAGTTGCTGGATGCGGGCGTGACGGTGGAAACCGGCGGGCACGGCGAGCGCACGTTTCGAGCGCAGGATCTCATCGTGGTCAGTCCGGGTGTGCCGGCGGAAGCGCCGCTATTGGTGCAGGCGCGCCTGCATGGTGTGCCGGTGGTGGGTGAGATTGAACTGGCCTCGCGCTTCCTGCAGGGCCGTATCGTTGCCATCACAGGCTCGAACGGAAAGACCACGACCACCACCCTGGCCGGAGAAATTCTGACGGCGGCAGGAATGCCGGTCGTGGTCGGCGGCAACATCGGGACGCCGGCGATTTCGCTGGTTGAACAAACTACACCGCATACCTTCGTTGTCCTCGAAGTTTCGAGCTTTCAACTGGAAACCATCGAAAAATTCCATCCCTACATCTCCGCCATTCTCAACATCACACCGGACCATCTGGATCGTCACGGCACGTTCGAAACCTACGTGAAAGCCAAGGCGAGGATTTTCGAGAACCAGGCGAGCGGGGACTTCGCTGTGTTGAATGCGGACGATCCCGCCGCAGACGCGTTACGTGGACAGGGGCGCGCAGCGCAGTTCAGCTTCAGCCGGAAGCAAACGGTGGAGCGCGGTGCGTTCGTGCGCGGGGGGACAATTATTTTCCGCGATGGTGATGGAGAGCACGAAATTCTGCCGGCGGCGGAGATTCCGCTTAAGGGAGCGCACAACCTGGAGAACGTGCTGGCAGCGGTCTGCATCGGCGTGCTGGCGGGATGTCCGCCTGACGCGATTCGGCGCGCGGTGCGCAATTTCAAAGCGGTCGAGCATCGCCTCGAACTGGTGGCCACCGTCGGCGGAGTCGAATATTACAACGATTCCAAGGCGACTAATGTGGACGCGACCATGAAAGCGCTGGAGTCGTTTCCCGCGAATATCCACCTCATTCTTGGCGGCAAAGACAAAGGCAGTGACTACTCCGTGCTGAAGGACCTGATTCGACAGCGAGTGAAGCGCGTATACACGATTGGCGCGGCAGCGGAGAAGATCGCAGGGCAGATCGCGGGTGCGGCGGAGATCGTGCCCGCCGGAACGCTGGAAAATGCGGTGCGGAGCGCAGCAGCCGTGGCAGTGTCTGGCGATATTGTGCTGCTGGCGCCGGCTTGTGCCAGTTTTGACCAGTTCCAAAGCTACGAGCATCGCGGACGCGTGTTCAAAGAAGTGGTGAGAACGCTGGCGGAAGCCGCCAAGCGGTAGTGGCGGGAACCAAGAGAGTCATCCCTGCCCGCGAATTTTGCCCAGCGCATTCCCCTGCAGGCCCCGCTCCGTGCTGAAATAAGAATTCGCTATGGCCAAACGCATCAGTGTCGATCGCTGGCTGTTCACGGTCACGTTGCTGTTGGTGTTTGCCGGTCTGATCATGGTGTTCAGCGCTTCGGCGGTGATGGCGAAGGAGCGTTTCGGCTCCGCTTACACCTTTCTCCTGCGACAACTGGCGTGTGCCGTGGCGGGCGTCATCGCCATGGTGCTGATGATGCGGCTGGACTATCGCCGCTTGCGGAATCCGGCGGTCGTCTTCACGCTGTTGGGCGGGACCACCCTGCTGCTGCTCGCGGTTTTCCTGATGGACCGCTCGCACAATACGCATCGTTGGATTCACCTGGGCGGATTTTCTCTGCAACCCTCCGAACTGGCCAAGCCCGCGCTCATCCTTTTTCTGGCCTACTGGCTGGAGGGCCGGATGAAAGCCATCGACGACTGGCGCAATACGCTTGTGCCGGCTTTGCTGCCCGTTGGAATCTTTCTCGGCCTCATCGTGCTGCAGCCGGATTTGGGCACTGCCATCGCTTGCGCCGGAATTGCCGCGACCATTCTGTTTATCGCCGGACTGCGCTTACGCTATTTGGGCTACGGACTGCTGGCATCGCTCGCGCCGCTGTATTTCCTGATCTTCCGCGTGCCTTGGCGGCGGCAGCGCATCCTGGCGTTTCTGGATCCGTATTCGGATCCGCAAGGCCGCGGGTTCCACATGATTCAGTCGTTGATTGCAGTGAGCACCGGCGGTCTGACCGGGCTAGGGCTGATGGAGGGCCGGCAGAAGCTCTTCTATTTGCCCGAGCCGCATACCGATTTCATCTTTGCCGTAACCGCGGAAGAGCTGGGACTCTTCGGTTCGTTGCTGGTGGTGGCGTTGTTTGCCGTCTTCCTGCTGCGTGGACTCCGCGTGGCTCTGCGCATTGAGGACAACTTCGGCAAACTGCTGGCGGCGGGCATTACCTGCATGGTCAGCTTGCAGGCCTTCATCAACATCAGCGTGGTGCTGGGCTTGATGCCCACCAAAGGCATTCCTCTGCCCCTGGTTTCCTACGGCGGTTCGTCGCTGTGTGTGACGCTGGCGTGCGTCGGCGTGCTGCTCAATATCAGCAAACAAGTAGAATAGGCCGCCATGCGGGCAATTCTGGCGGGCGGTGGCACGGGCGGGCACGTGATTCCAGCTCTGGCCATTGCTCGCGAACTGCAATCGCGATATCAAGCCGAACTCCTCTTTGTTGGCACGGCGCGCGGGATCGAGACGCGTCTGGTGCCTGCCGCTGGGTTCCAACTGCGGCTGGTAGAGGTGGGTGCGCTCAAGAACGTGAGCCTGGCGACGCGCCTGCGCACCCTGCTGGCTCTTCCCCGCGCGGTGTGGGCGGCGGGAAGAATCATTGCGGAGTTTCGCCCCCAGGTAGTGATCGGGGTTGGGGGATACGCTTCCGGCCCGGCCATGGCGGCTGCCATATTTCGGCGCGTGCCGACCCTGGCATTCGAGCCCAACCTGGTGCCTGGATTTGCCAATCGAATGGTGGCGCGCTTGGTTTCCGCTGCGGCGGTGCACTTCGAAGAAACGAAACGCTATTTTCCCCGCAGCCAGGTGACCGGTGTGCCGGTGCGCGCGGAATTCTTTCAGCTGCCGCCGCGTGATTTGAAAGCGCTACCCTCGCTGCTGGTGTTTGGCGGTAGCCAGGGAGCACGGGCCATCAACCGGGTGATGCGCGAGGCGCTACCGGCGCTTCGTGAACGAATTCCGAGTTTGCAGATCGTGCATCAGACGGGCGAGCGCGATTTCGAGGAGACGCGCGCGGCCTATGCCGCCGCGGGCGTGGCTGCGGAGGTGCTGCCTTTTATCGACAGCATGCCGGCGGCGTTTGCGCGGGCCGACGTGGTGCTCTGCCGCTCCGGCGCCAGCACCGTTGCGGAAATTACCGCGGCAGGAAAGCCTGCGATTTTTGTTCCTTTCCCGCACGCGGCCGACGATCACCAGCGCCGCAATGCAGAAGCGCTCGAACAAGCTGGCGCAGCCATCATGCTCGAAGAAAAAACTTTGGCCGCCGGGAAACTGGTGCCGCTCCTGGAAGAGTTGCTGACGGACCGCGCGCGGTTGCAGCGGATGGCAGAAGCCGCCCGCCGCCTGGCACATCCGGACGCGGCCCGGGAGATTGCCGACCTGGCGGCGCAACTGGCGGGCGCCGTCGTAGCATAGAGACTCATCATGTTTGCCAAGATCCAACGCATCCATTTTGTGGGCATCGGCGGCATCGGCATGAGCGGCATCGCCGAAGTCTTGCTGAACCTTGGCTACAAAGTCTCTGGGTCGGACCTGAAAAGCTCCAGCGTTACGCAGCGCCTCGCGACCCTGGGCGCGCTGGTGGTGGAAGGGCATCGCGCGGAGAACGTGGCCGGCGCCGAAGTTGTGGTTACCAGCTCTGCCATCAGTCCGAAGAATCCTGAAGTGGCGGAAGCGCACCGGCGGCATGTGCCGGTGATCCAGCGCGCGGAAATGCTAGCGGAACTGATGCGGCTGAAATATGGCATCGCCATCGCCGGCATGCACGGCAAGACAACCACGACCTCGATGGTGGCGGCGGTGCTGGCGGCCGGCGGACTCGACCCTACCGTGGTAGTGGGGGGTCGCGTGGACGCGATGGGATCCAATGCGCGTTTAGGCAAGTCGCATTATCTTGTCGCCGAAGCGGATGAGAGCGACCGTTCGTTCCTCAAACTCTCTCCCATCCTTTCGGTGGTCACCAATATTGACCGCGAACACATGGATTGTTATCGCGACCTGGCCGACGTGGAGCAGACATTTCTGGATTTCATGGACCGGGTGCCGTTTTACGGCATGGTGGTGGCGTGCAACGACAACGAGCAATTGCGTGCGTTGTTGCCGCAAGCCAAGCGACGGGTGATGACCTATGGCTTGCGCGAGGGGTCGGATTTCCGCGTAGAGCTGCTGGAGGCGCAACCCGGCCGCGGCGATCAATTGCCCTTGAGCCGGTTCCGCGTGCGCTATCGCGATCAGGATTTGGGCGAGTTCAGGTTGCACGTCCCCGGCGCGCATAACGTGCTCAATGCCACCGCCGCAGTCGCCGTGGGCGTGGGACTCGACATCAACGTTGACCGCATTCGCGAAGCGCTGTCGTCGTTTCGCGGCGTCGACCGGCGCTTCCAGCTCAAAGGCCAGGCGCAAGGCGTGGCCGTGGTGGACGATTACGGTCATCATCCCACCGAGATTCGCGCCACGCTGGCGGCGGCGCGCCAATGTGGCTACGAACGCGTGCATGTCATTTTCCAGCCGCATCGCTATACGCGAACGCAGGCGTTGTTGGACGAGTTCGCCACCGCGTTTGCCGATGCCGCCTCGATATTTGTGCTGGACATTTATCCGGCGAGCGAAGCGCCCATTCCGGGCGTGAGTGGCGAAGCGCTGGCGCAGCGCATCCGTGAACACGGCGGACGTACGGTGCGGTATGTGGGCTCTTTTGCCGATGCGGCTGCGGCGGCGGCCGGTGTGGCGCGCGCCGGGGATGTGGTGCTGACCCTGGGCGCGGGCAGCGTTTCGCAACTGGTTCCGCTGGTGCTGGAGCAGTTACAGGCACGCGTGGCGACGGGGTAGGGGTCTGGTTTCGGGGATGTTCGCCTTGCGACGGCAGGGTGTTCACCATTTGCGTCTGTTCACGGACCGTGAACATGTCAAAAGCGTGAACACAGGATGAAAAATGGCGTGCCTGACCGGTTCATTAAGAGCAAGTCCCAATTGATCTTGGTGTAATATAACAAAATTGTGATATTCTGTCAATCAGAAAGTGCTTGACGTATTACAATTTTGTGATACTCTCATGATGATCGAGATAAAGGCCGGAGGGCGGATATGGACTTTCAACGAGTTTGTGTCCTCTGGCGACAGGCCCACGATCACGGAATGGTATTCTTCCCTCAATCCAGCCGTGCAAGCGATTTTCGACGACCGCCTAGCCTTTTTGGCAATTCATCCCCGCACACAATGGCAGATGCCAGAGTTTCGGATTCTTAGCGGCAGGGAGGGTAGAGAGGGCTTGAGCGAGATCAGATGGAAGGCTTGCGGGGTTCAATGGCGGGTTCTTGGCTTCTTCTCCCCTGGCGTTATGGATTACATCATGCTGATCGGTTGCAACCATCGCCAGAACAGGTATGACCCGACAGACGCCCTAGAGACCGCAATCCGCCGCAAGAAGAGCGTAGAGCGCGGCGAGAGGAGAACATGCATTTATGAATAGACCGGATTTGCTAACCAGACTCCGCAACCAAGAGTATCGTGAAGCGTTCATTTCTTCGACAATCAGTTCAACCATCGCATACCAGATTCGCGGATTGAGGAAGCGGCTTGTCCTAGATCAGGCCGCATTGGGTGCCTTGGCTGGGATGAAACAGACCGCCATTTCTCGGTTGGAAAATCCTGATTATGGCAATCTATCCGTAAACACGCTGAAGCGGATCGCAAGAGCCCTCGACGTAGGGTTGATCGTTCGCTTTGCCCCATTCAGTGAAATTCTGCGCTGGCGTTTGGCGATGAGCCAGGGTGACATGGCCCCCGCAGTATTCTCTGAGGATACGGAACTTGATGCGACGGTAGACCGCATTTTTGACGGACACACAAACCTTGGCACAGGTACGCTACTGCATTTTGTTCGCGTTCCTGCCCCAAAACAAAGTATTGATGATTCTACGGTTGTGCCGTTGATGGCTCAATTTCACGGCAAAATGCCTCCTGTGCCGGATGTTCAAGACTGGACGACGAACGCAAATTCAATGAGGATGGCTTCTAACGAGGATGGCTTCTAACAATGGCTGAACAGACACAGAAGCAGGAATACACGCGTTCCGCTGACTTCACTAGCGTCTACTCGAATAGCGCTAGAATTACAGTCAATCTTTGGGATTTCCGTATGCTTTTTGGAGAACTGGAAGAGGCCACTCCAGAGCTATTGAAGGTGACCGAGGGGGTCAAAGTGATCATGTCCCCGCAACACGTCAAAGTATTTCTCAAGGTGCTTGAGCGGAATGTCCGAAAGTATGAGGAGACATTTGGCGAGATAAAACTGCCGCCCGGCGTCGGGGACGAAGAAGGAGATCACCTTACTCGCCCCCAAAAAATTACCCGTTCCACAAAAAACTAATCGCGCTGTGTAGCTTCTCGCACTATCCGGGCAGCGGCTTGGCTGAAGTCCTCTTTCGGAGCGGCAGATTCAGATGCCATTTTGGCCTTTCTTGCAGCAGCTTTACGCGCTGCTCTGGCAGCAACCAGTCGAGCCTTTCGCTTTGCTCCCTCACTGTGGGTGTTTTGGGTAGAGTCTTTGACTGTCGGCCTGCGTGGTTTCATGCCCACAGTGTCCCACAGGCCCGGCCCGGAGGCTAGAGCCTGTGGATTTCAAACTGCACCACTGCAGAAAAACCACGGCGCTAACCATTCCCCGACTGTTTCGTCCATAATGCCGGGTGGGACTCGCAATGGAAACGATCAAACAGTGGTGGTGGGCTCCTCTGGTAGTGCTGGCGGTAACGTTTAATCCCGCTTCCCAGGCGGGCCGGGAGCGGACCGATGCTGTGCTGCTGCCCTTTCTGGCCATGCGGCATGCGCCGCAGTTGGATTCAGCGTTCGACGAGCAGGTATCGCGTGCCATGGCTCTGGCGGAAACCAAGTCGGCCCGCGCGCAGGCCTGTGCGCAACGCGTGCAAAGCAAGATGGATCGTTTGCGGCAGCGCGCCGATCGCATGCGGCTGACTCATGATCGGCTGCGGTTGGTGAAGACGCAGCAGTTTTCCGACTGGTTGCCGGGTGACGCATACGTGGTCCAGATTGTTGACAGCAACGCGCCCGATTCGAGCGACGCAGAGCAGCCTTAGACCTCTTCGACTTTCGCTAATTCTTCTCCTCTCCGCTGATTTCGCGGTCTTCCGCCATCCCCCGGAAGTGCATGGAATCAAAAAACACTCTCTGAATTTTCTCTAAAAGCAGATATATTGGGCAGGCTCAGCGATTCACTCGCGACAATTGAACCCGAGGATGACGCGTAAGCACGGCGTCCTTGAGCTTGAAGAAGAAACCGCTTCGCGGCGCGAGGAATTTCTCCGCCCGGATCTGGACGATACCCGCCTGCTTGATCTTGATGAAGAGGATGGCGCTCCCTTTCTGCGCGCCCAGAAACGTGTACCCGTTCGCCGCAGCACCCTGCCCAAGAAGACTGCCGTCCGCCTGAAGTGGGCGGGAGTGGCGGCGCTGGCCCTGTGTGCTCTGGGCGCGGTTTTTGCGTTTCTCTACAACTACGGCGAACACTCCTGGCGCTTCCGCGTTGCCTCCAGCGATCAAATCGAAATTCAAGGGACACAGAATGTCAGCCGCAATCAGGTAATGGAAGTGTTGGGCAGCGACCTCGGACGCAACATTTTTTTCGTTCCTCTGGAGGAGCGGCGCGCCCAACTGGAGCAGATTCCGTGGGTCGAAACCGCAGCGGTCATGCGCTTCGTTCCCAACCGGCTGAAAGTGGAAATCCGTGAGCGCACGCCGGTGGCTTTCGTGCGGGTGGGATCGCGCATTGGACTGATCGACGCGACCGGGCACGTGATGGACCTGCCGGCGCGCGGCAAGCA
>JBGQDM010000003.1:0-78701 GCA_041495845.1 Terriglobia bacterium
GCTGACATGGGCGGCATGGGCTTTATCGAGCGCTTTCGCGTCGAATGCCTGCGCAGCATTCTGATCAACACGCACATGATTGAGGCTGCCTATCATGCCGGCGCCCGCCGCTACTTCTTCTCTTCCTCTGCCTGCGCCTACAACACGGACCTGCAGCAGGATCCAAAGGTTCGCGCCCTCAAGGAATCGGATGCCTTTCCGGCCATGGCGGAGCGTGGGTACGGTTGGGAAAAACTTGTCTCGGAAATGTTCTGCCAGGAGTATTGGGCGGAGCGCGGGCTGAAGACTTTTATTGCCCGCTTTCACAACGTCTATGGGCCCTTTGGCACTTGGGACGGCGGCCGCGAGAAAGCTCCCGCTGCCATCTGCCGCAAGATCGTTGAATGCATCGACAAGGGCAGCAACCAGATTGACATCTGGGGTGACGGCCATCAGACGCGGAGTTTCATGTACATCGCCGATTGCGTGAAGGGGATCGACATGATCATGCACTGCGAAGAGTTGCTGGCTACGCCCATCAATCTTGGCTCCAGCGAACTCGTCTCCATCAATGAGTTGGTGAGCAAGGTGGAGCGCATCGCCGGCGTCAAGCTGACGCGGAAGTACGATCTCTCCGCGCCCCGCGGGGTTGCCGGCCGCAACAGCGATAACACTTTCATTCAGCAAGTACTCAAGTGGGAGCCCAATACCTCGCTCGATACGGGTCTTGATCACACCTATCGCTGGATCAAAGAGCAGTACCACGCGCGCAAAGCCGGCAAACGAGTGGTGGCCTGAGTGGGAGCGTTGGTTGAAGTCCCGGCCCAGCCAGCCGGTCCGAGTTCCGGCATGAAAGTCCGATTCGCGCTGGTGGGATTGGCGGGAGTGTCCTTGCTGCTCTGGTGGCGCGCCCTGGCGGCCACGTTTTCCCTGGCCTGGCAGCGGGAAGAGTACACGCACCTTCTGCTGGTGATTCCGCTGAGCGTGGCTTTGCTCCTGACCGAGCGGGGCAGCTTAAAACTGCAGCTTCCGGATCGTTTCCGCCCGGGGGTGCTGTGGCTGGCAGCCGGTCTGCTTCTCCGTGGTGTGGGAGTGTGGGGTCTGCGCAGCGCAACCCCAGATGTGCAGCTCGCAATCAGCATGTCAGGATGGGTGGTGTGGTGGATCGGCACCGCTGTTCTCTTGGTTGGGGCGCAGACCGCCCGATTACTGATGTTCCCCTTGGGACTGCTGTTTTTCCTGGTTCCGCTGCCTCAGTTTGCCGTTGATGGCATCGTGAAATTCTTGCAACACGGATCGGCGCTGGCTGGCCGAATGCTATTCCTTGCGGCAGGGGTCCCGGTGACGCAGGACGGGCTGGTGCTCTCCATCCCCGACTTGGATCTGGAGATCGCGCGGGAGTGCAGCAGCATCCGGACCAGCCTGCTCCTGGTGATGACCACGATGGTGACGGCGCATCTTTTTCTCCGCTCGACAGCGGCCAAAGTAGCTGCGACGCTCGCCGCCATCCCGCTGGCGGTACTTAAGAACGGGTTCCGCATCTTTGTATTGGCCATGCTGGGCACGCGCGTGGATCCCGAGTATCTGACCGGCGACTTGCATCATCACGGTGGGATCCTGTTCTTCGCCCTCTTTGTGGGGATAGCGACTCTGGTAGTGTGGTGCTTGTGGAAGGTGGAACAGCGACTGCTGGCGCCGGCGCGCCAGTAGGAGCGGCGCGTGATGCACATCCTGCACGTGGTCGGAGCCCGGCCAAACTTCATGAAGGCGGCACCGGTGTTTCACGCGCTGGCGAAGCGCGCTGGGATACGGCAGACCGTGGTTCACACCGGCCAGCACTACAACCCCAACCTCTCCGACATCTTCTTTACCCAGCTGGAAATTCCACAACCAGACGTGAATCTGGCGGTGGGTTCGGGCAGTCATGCGCAGCAGACGGCTGAGGTGATGGTCCGATTCGAACCGGTAGTGCTGGAGCGTAATCCGAACCTGGCGCTGGTGTATGGTGACGTGAACTCAACCGTCGCTGCGGCCCTAGTGTGCGCCAAGCTCGGAATCCCGGTCGGCCATGTGGAAGCGGGGCTGCGTTCCCGCGACCGCACCATGCCCGAAGAAATCAACCGGCTGGTCACCGACCAGTTGGCAGATTTGCTTTTTACGCCGTCCGCAGATGGAGATGCAAACCTCTTAGCGGAAGGCGTGGCGAACGAGAAGATCAAACGAGTCGGCAACGTCATGATTGATTCGCTGGTGCGGCTGCTGCCGGCCGCAATAAAATGCCCGCAGAATGGAATCCCCGAGCGCTTCGCCCTGGTGACGTTGCACCGGCCTTCGAACGTCGACGACAGCGACTCGCTCCGCGGCATTCTGCAGTCGTTGCTCAGAATCCATCACGAACTGCCGGTGGTGTTTCCGGTGCATCCACGCACGCGCCAGCGTCTGGCGGAGTTCGGCCTCGACCTTGAGGGACTACACCTGGTTGATCCCATGCCGTACGTCGAATTCCTCGGTCTGCAGCAGCGCGCGACCGTGGTGATCACGGACTCGGGCGGCATTCAAGAAGAGACAACCTACCTGGGCGTGCCCTGCCTCACTATGCGCAGCAATACGGAACGCCCAGTGACGGTTGCCCTGGGAACCAATGTGCTGGTGGGCCAGGATCGCGAGCTGCTCTTGCAAGAGGTTCACAAGGTACTGTCAGGGCGAGGCAAGAAGGGGAGCATTCCGCCGTTGTGGGATGGACGGGCCGCAGAGCGCATTGCGGAGGTCATCATCTCAAGCAGCGACTAACCTGAGGTCTTTGTAAGGAAGCGAACTAGCAAGACAAAGCCCACGTCACCGCAGATCGGATGACGTGGGCTAAACTTTTCTGCGGGCCGAGGCGGTTTACGCCTGGGTCGGCCTAGCTGTGCGACGGCGAATCGTCATTGCCCCAGCGCAAGCAATACCAGCGCCAAGCAAGTACACGATGGACGAGCCACCCTCAGGCACGCTATGTCTGTGCTTCCTCGGGCGAGCAAGCGCAGCTGGCGCCGTGCATCCCAAGGCCAAAGCCAAAACAAGCAATTTGCGATTCACGTTCTTCATCAGAGCACTCCAAAAGTTAAGACGCCAGACCTGAGGAAGGCCTTACAGCCGAAGCGCGATGCGCCTCAGCAATGCCTATTTGAGACTCCTTCGCTAAAGCTGTCAAGATGATAGTTTTTGCAACAGGTTGCAAAGAAATGCAATCTTGGAAGTCGAGCGGAGTCAGTCTCTCCTGAGCCGCCGCCGGTCTTGTTGTTAATGGACTTTGGCGTTATTAAGTATATGATTGCAAGGAAGTTAACAAGAAACGACCGAGTTCTCTAGAACCCCAAGGAGCGAGGCCATGATGCGAGCCAAGTGGCTAGGGCTGGTTCTGATGCTGGCGGCGATGCTGGCCGTCGGCCTGGTATGGTTTCCCGGCGCTGCCAAGCCCCACAGCGTCACCCTGACCTGGCAACCGTCTCCGAAGCCAGTGGCTGGTTACAACGTCTATCGCCGAACCAGCGACGAGACCCAGCTCATCCGCATCGCATCGGGGGTGCGCGAACCTCGCTATGAAGACCGCATCGTCAGCAGCGGCCGAACTTACTTTTACGCAGTGACAGCGGTGGATGCAGCGGGACGAGAGAGCGGATACTCGGCGGAGATCAAAGCGACAGTTCCGTGAGAGCAGTGCTCCGGCACGACTTGACTGTCAGGCGCTGCAGCAGCCAGGGCCAGATCCTTAGGGTGTAGGAACGTCGGCCCGCGCTTCATTGGAGCGTCCGCTCTCGACCGAATTGCCGTCCTCGGCGGTCACGACGTAGAAGTAGGTCTGTCCGGCGACCACGGTGGTGTCGGTGAAGACGGTACTGGCATTGAGCGACGAATTCACGATCGTGTAGGCGCCGCCGGAAACGGTGCCGCGATAGATGTTGTATCCGGCAACCGCGGAGGCGCTCGCAGCCCAAGTGAGATCCACGCTATGCGACGGTGCTTGAATGCCGCTACCGGCAAGCGCCAACGAAAGGGGAGCGTTGCTGGCGTTGGTGGTAAAGCTAATACTGTCGGCAGCTGCTCCGGTAGCTTGCGGAGTGAACTTCACCGTCATGGTCGTGCTCTGACCCGCAGTGAGGTTAACGGGGAACGCGGGGCCGGTGACGGTGAACTCGCTGGTGCCGGGGTTGGCGGCGGTAATCGTGATCGCTCCGCCTGACGCGGAGAGCGTGGTGGTCAGGTTCTTGTTCGCGCCCACCGTAACGTTGCCAAAATCAAGACTGGCGGGGCTCAGACCCAGTTGGCCCGGTGTGGTGCCCGTGCCGGAGAGCGAAATGTTCAGGCTGGGATTGGACGCGTCGGAGGTGACCGCCAGGTTGCCGGTGACGGCGCTGCCCGATGCGGGAGTGAAGATCACACTGAAAGTCTGGCTCTGACCCGGGTTGAGGGTTACCGGCAAAGTGAGTCCGCTGACGGAGAAGCCCACACCGCTCGGAGTGGCCTGCGAAATCGTAAGACTGGTGCCGCCGGAATTGGTCAGCACTTCCGACAAGGTTTTGCTCGCGCCCACAGCAACGTTGCCAAAACTGAGGTTGGCCGGGTTCGGCGACACCGTGCCCTGGGTGACGCCAGTGGCAGAAAGCGCGATCGAAAGATTGGGATTGCTGGCGTTTGACGTGACCGCCATGCTGCCGGAAACCGTGCCCGCAGCGGTGGGCGCAAAGGTGACGGTGGCGCTGGTGCTCTGGCCAGCGGCCAGCGTGATCGGCAGTGTCCATCCGCCGAGGCTGTAGCCCGTACCCGTGGTGATACCCTGCGTGATGGTCACGCTGGTGCCGCCGGTGTTGGTTACGGTGACCGAGAGCGGCTTGCTGTTGCCCAACGTTACGCTGCCAAAGCTCAGAGTGGATGGACTCGCGGCCAGCGTGCCCGCCGCAATGCCCGTGCCGGAAAGCGGAACACTCAGCGATGGGTTCGAAGCATTGCTGGTAATGGTGACGCTGCCGCTCAGATTCGTGGCGGTGGCGGGCGTGAACTTCGCGGTGAAGTTCGTACTCTGGCCCGCCGCCAGACTCAACGGCAAGGCCGGGCTGGTCAGAGTGAAGCCGGCGCCGGAGGCTGAAGCAGCAGTGACTGAGACCGCTGTACCGCCGGAGTTGGTGACGCTGAACGACTGGCTCTGATTACTGCCAACCGTCACGTTGCCGAAGCTGACACTCGATGGGTTCGCGGTGAGAGCGCCGGCGATAACGCCCGTGCCAGAAAGTGGAACGGATAAAGAAGGGTTGGTGGCGTCACTGGTGACGCTAAGGTTGCCGCTGGCATTGCCCGCGGCGGCAGGCTGCCAGCTCACCGTGAGGTTGAGGCTCTGCCCGCTGGCGATCTGTGCCGGCAGACTCAGCGCTCCCAGGGTGAAGCCGGTACCAGAGACGGACGCCTGCGAGACCGTTGCTGTTGATCCGCCCGTGTTCGTCAGAGTCACAGTGTGCGATTGCTTGCTGCCCACGGTAACGCTGCCAAAGCCGACGGTGGCAGGAGCTGCGGTCAATGTTGGAAGCGTGAGACCGGTGCCGGCCAGATCCACAACCGCCGTGATACCTGTGGTAGTGGCAGCGGCTGTCCTGGTCCGCGAGCGGTGCCGGTTGCCGAAGGACCCGAACTTGCTCGCTGCTGCGGCTACATCTCCGCTAAAAGTAAGTTGTCCGCTGACCGCACCCGCGCTCGCGGGCGCAAAGCGGACATTGATCTGTAAGGTCTGGCTCGGGGAGAGCGTGAGGGGCACTGCCGGGGGCGCAACCAGACTGAAGCCAGTCCCGGTGATCGAAATCTGCGAAAGGGTGACGCTGGTGGTGCCGATGTTCTGCACCGTGACCGGCAGGGACTTTGTGCTACCGATCTTCAAACTTCCAAAGGCCAGGCTGGCGGGGGCGGTGAGCTGGGTGCTGGGGGTGGCATCGCCGGAGAGAGTGATGGTAGAACCGGCTTGAGGGTCGTTACTGGTTAGTGTGATGCTGCCGCTGGAAGCACCGACGGTCGTGGGCACGAAGCTGATCGTGAAAGAAGCGCTCTGGCCTGCCGCCAACGTCGCCGGGGAAGCCAGGCCGCTGATGGTGTAGTCGGCACTGCTCAACGCTGCGCTGACGGTAAGCGCGGCACCGGTGCTGTTGGTGATGGTCTCGCTCAGCGACTTGCTGGAACCGACGGCCACCGATCCGAAATTGAGGGTGGGGCTGGCGGCGACCAGGTTGCTCTGAGCGCCAGTTGCCTTCGCATCCAGCACTTGGCAGGCATTCAACCCCAACTGAAACGTCACAATAAGGAGAGCAAGGCGGATGCGAGTCCATCGGGGGGCGGGCTTCCGAACTGCCATGGAATTGAAGCTGCGCATCAGTTCGTTTCGGCTCTGCATGTCTGAAATCATTCTGGGCCTTGGGGCGTGACCGTGGCAGGTCACGGAAGGCCATGCAAATGAATCAGGTGCAGGGCGTCGGACAGGGATTTTGCCCGCTGGGGCACTGTCCGTCTGGCCATGACCCTTGGTAAAGCGCAGAGTTGGCGTTTGGCGCGGGTTTCGAGGGAAGGGAAGAATATCCCAAGAATTCGGGCATCCACTACAATCGGAAGCTTGCCGCAACACGAAAGGCGGCAAGTCTGTACTTCCGAGTGCAAAGGGGAGCACGCTTGTCTGACGCTCGACCATTCCGCGACGCGGCGCTGCTGGCGCTACTGACGGCGTTGGCGGTGCTGGTGCAGGGATACCATCCCGGGCTGGAGGACGACACCTTCTACCTGGCCGCGATCAAGCACAACCTGAATCCATCCTTGTTCCCTTATGACGCGGACTTTTTCCGGGTGCAGTTTCAGGCGACGGTGTTTGACAAGTTGATTGCGTTTTCTCTGCGCTGGACTCACATGCCCCTGGAATGGGGCATTTTCTTTTGGCAGCTCGGAGTGACGTTGCTGATTTTGTGGGGGTGCTGGCGAATCAGCCGGCGCTGTTTCGCCGAGACTCATGCGCAGTGGGCGGCGGTGGCGTTGGTTGCCGCCCTGCTGACGCTACCCGTGTCGGGCACGGGATTGAGTTTGACCGACCAGCACCTGCATCCGCGGGCGCTGGCCACGGGGGTGATTCTCGCGGCGATTGCGGCGGCGCTCGACCGGCGGCGAGTGTTGGCCGGAGTTTTGCTCGTGGCGGCATTCTCCGTGCATGTCATCATGGCGGCGTTGGGCGTGTCGTTTTGCTTGTTTCTCTTGTGGAAGCCGGAGCAGGCGGAGCAGAGGCCCGTTGCCGCGATGGCGGCGCTGCTGGTGCCGCTGGCATGGATGTTTGAGCCGGCGTCCGACGCCTGGCGGCAGGCGGCAGCCACTCGATCGTTTTACTTTGTGCTGCGCTGGCAATGGTATGAGTGGCTGGGGGTGGTGGGGCCCCTGGTGCTGCTGTGGTGGTTTCGTGCCCTGGCCCGGCGCCGGAGTGCGACAGTCCCGGCGCGGATCGCTACGCGCCTGGTCTACTTCGGAGTCTTCCAATTGGCGGTCGCGCTGATCATTTTGCTGCCGGCACGCCTGGAGCGTTTGCGGCCGCTGGAGCCCATGCGCTTTCTCCATCTTGTGTACCTGGTGTTTATTCTTCTGGCAGGGGGCCTGCTGGGGCGCTACGTGCTGCAGCAGAGTGTGCTGCGCTGGTTGCTGCTATTTGTGCCGCTAAGCGCCGGGATGTTCTACGCCCAGCGGCAGATGTATCCGGCGACCGCACATCTGGAATTTCCGGGTGTCGCGTCGGGCAATGGTTGGGTGGAGGCTTTTCGCTGGATCAGCAGGAACACGCCGGTGGACAGCCGGTTCGGGCTTGATCCGCATTACATGGAACTTCCGGGTGAGGACTACCATGGCTTCCGTGCCTTGGCCGAGCGCAGTGTGCTGGCGGACGCGGTGAAAGACGCAGGGATGGCGGCGCGGGTGCCACGGCTGGCGCCGCGCTGGCTGCGCGAGGTTGAGGCACAAAAGGGCTGGCGCGATTTTCAGCGGCCAGACTTCCTGCGGCTGAAAGCCGAACTGGGAGTGGACTGGGTCGTTCTCGCGACGCCAGGAGTGGAGGGCATGCCGTGTCCTTACCGGAACCAGCAAGTGGTGGTGTGCCGGGTGGAGTAACGGGCGGCAAGGATCCAAGGTGCGGGGATGAGCGAGAGGCACGAAGTGAAAAGGGGCTGGTCAAGCGGATGCGTCCCGATGGTTTGCGCAGCACTGGCGGTACGCCTGGCCGTGATTCCGTTTCTCTACCACGAGTGGCTCGACCCGTTTGTGCTCGAGCACTGGGCGTTCGGACGGGTGGCACGGTCCCTGGTGGCAGGGCAGGGTCTCGCGAATGTGTTTGCTGATACGGGGCCGACGGCGGTGGTGCCGCCGGTGTACGCCTATCTTCTCGCGGGAGTGTTCCGGCTGCTGGGGACGTACACGCCCGCGTCTGTGGTAACGGCGCTGGCGCTGAACAGTGTGTTCTCGGCGTTGACTTGCATTCCTGTTTTCCTGCTGGCGCGGCGGTATTTCAGTTTGCGGGCAGCGAAATGGGCTGGCTGGGGCTGGGCGTTTTCGCCATATGGAATTTATTACGGCGCGGACTGGGCGTGGTCTACCTGCCTCGTCACTCTGTTGTTGATGGTTCTTTTTCTCTGGGCCTTGCGACTGGAGGAATCCGGGCGGGCGGCAGACTGGCTTGGCTTCGGCGCGCTGGGCGGCGTGGCAACGTTGACCGAGCCGGTGGTGCTGGCCGTCGTGCCGCTGTTGGGGTTGTGGACCTGCTGGCGGCGCTGGCGGTTGAAGCAGAACTGGATGCTGCCGGCAGTGCTGGCGGCACTCGCAGCCGCGGTGGTGATGACGCCGTGGTTCGCGCGCAATTACCGCACCTTCCATCAGTTCATTCCGGTGCGCAGCGGCTTTGGGCTGGAACTCTACATTGGCAACAGTGCCGATTCGCTGCACTGGGTGGACCGCAGCCTGCATCCCAACCACAGCGACGCGGAGCTGGCGGAATACGCGCGGCTGGGCGAGACGGCCTACATGGCGCGCAAGGCGCAACAAGCCAAAGAGTACATTCGCAACCATCCGGCGCAATACGGGTACCGGGTAGTGAGACGCATCCTCTACATCTGGACCGGGTTTTGGAGTTTCGATCGCGCGTACCTGGCGGAAGAGCCGCTGGATGTGCCTAACATTTTCCTGAGCACGACGATGACAGTGCTGGCGCTGGCGGGATTACGTCGCGCTTGGCGTGCGGATGGCGGGCTGGCCATGCGTTTTGCCATCGTCTTTATATTTTTCCCGCTGGTCTATTATTTTTCCCATCCGGAAACCTATTACTTCCGCCCGGTGGATCCGCTGATCGTCGTGCTGGCGGCGCATTTTGTGTCCGGAAGTTTCAGCAAAGCGGATCAGGCGCCATCCGAGACGCGGATTGTGGCATCTTAAGTTTCCAGGACTGGTTTCATGAATAATGCTGCGGCCGCGATGTCCGGCCCGCAGGGGCTAAAGAGTGTGCGTGAGAACTTCAGTCGTCCCTCCGGGACTGGCTCGGTGCTCCCACTTTTCCCCGGCGCTGAAAGCGCCGGGCTATTGGCAAACGCCCCTCCGGGGCTGATTCCGGGGTGCTCGTCCCACCACTTCCACCGAGAAGCAGTTCTCACGCACTAAAGCCCGCATCCCTTGTGGTTCTGAGCGGCGCGGCTGGAAGCCGCGCCCCTTCAAAACCATGGATGAGACCGGGTCGAAGCAAATCGGAAGTGCTGGACATCGAGCGTTCTGGAGAAGAAGCTGGTGGATGTGACTGACTCGACACCGGACAACGTGCGACGCAAGCCCGAGCTGGTGATCAGCGAAATCTTGCGCTTCGCCTACGACACCTTTCTCACCAACAAGGTGCGCTTCCTGCTGACTGCGCTGGGCATGATGATCGGGACCGCGTCGCTGATTCTGGTGGTCACGATTGGGCTGACCGGCAAGCAGTACATCCTGAACCAGATTCAAGGGATTGGCGCCAACTTGATTTATGCCAGCTATGCCGGCGGGGGCCAGCGCATCACGGCGGTGGCGATTGATGAGCTGACGGTGGACGACATTCCGGCGGTACGGGAGCAGGTGCCGTCGGTGGTGGCCGCATCGCCCTTTGTCGCGCTCAATGACCGCATCAGCGTGGGCAGCGGCAAAGAACAGGACATCCTGATTCTGGGGGTGTTTCCCGAATACCGGCAGGTGCGGAACCTGGTGCTGTTGGCGGGTCGCTTCTTCGACAACGAAGACTCACAGGCCCGCAACAAAGTCGGCGTGGTCACCGAAAAGCTCGCCGTGAAACTCTTTCGCACGCCGGAGGGCGCCGTCGGCCAGGTGATCAAACTCAATGGCCTGCCCTTCACCGTGATCGGCGTGTTTAAGGAGCGGGTGGAAACGTTTGGCCAGTCCGAAGTGGACGAGAACACGATGGCCATTCCGTACACGGTGAGCCGGTTCTTTCTGCCCTCGAATGCGGTGCGGCAAATCTATTTCACTGTAGCCAGCCCGGATGAAGTGACGGCGGCGACGCTGCAGATCAAGCGCGTGTTGCAGTCCCGGCACCGGCCCGAGTCGGTCTACAACGTGGAGAACCTGACCCAACTGGTAAACCTGGCGGGCAAAACGGCGGACATCCTGACCGTGGTGCTGCTGCTGATTGCGGCGGTGGTGCTGCTGGTGAGTGGCATTGGCATCATGAACATCATGTTGGCAACGGTGAGCTCGCGCATCCGGGAGATCGGTGTACGCAAGGCGATGGGGGCCACGAACCGGGAAATTCGCTTCCAGTTTCTTTCCGAGGCCGTGCTGATTTCGCTGATTGGCGGGCTGGTGGGAATCGTCATCGGGCTGGCCCTGCCGTTCTCGGTGCGGTTCCTGACGGACTATCGCATTCCCATCTCGGGGCTGTCAGCCATTGTGGCCATTGTGGTGTCGTCGCTGGTGGGGATTTTGTTTGGGACGGTGCCGGCATCGCGGGCAGCGAAAATGGATCCGGTGGAGAGTTTGAGGTACGAGTGAGCTGATAGCTGGGCAAAACGAAAGCCGGGCAAGTTCGCCCGGCTTTCCTATTCTGCTGACCGTTCGTCTTGGTTTCTTCGGATCGGTCAGTCCGTGCCACCGCTAGTTCGCATCGGCGTAAGGGTGGCACTCCTGTGCGCCGCATCTTTTTGCGTGGTCACATGACCAGCGCTAATCTCTCCAATTCCTTGCGAATGACGTCGACGGAACAGCCGGAACCTTCGACGCGATAGGCGGCGTCGAGAGCAGCCTGCGGCGAGACACCGTAGCCGCGGCCCATGAGGAACACTTGCAGCACTTCGGCTGCATCGCGCGAGTCAATGCCCCCTTGCAGGAGATCCCCTCGCAGTGCCACCACTTCCGCTGATGTGAACCGTTCTGCGATCATGGCCGTCTCACCCCCGACCTCTTACAACATTGGACTCCGCATACCCTGGTTTGGTTGCATGCAATCCAGATGCCGTGCCGCGCCCTTTGTTACCAGTACGTGAAAAACCGGCCTTTGGTTTCCTAAACCTTATCGGCTGGGAAAGTTACAAGCACAGGGGGATGTGGCACGGATGTGCCATGCACTTGTGCCCACAACTCAGATTGACACGAATTGTCGTTGGGGAATGAGACAGCAGATCATTCCGATACGGGCTGGCGCACAGAGGGACAGGGGCTTATGCGTCTTCGGTGACGGCCTCATCCACCAGCAATACGGGAATATTTTCCCGAATCGGGTAAGCACGCCGGCACTCGGCACACTTCAACGCGTCGCCACTGTCCTTCAAAGCCAGCGGCGTCTTGCACACCGGGCAGACCAGGATTTCCAGCAGTTCGCGGTCGATCATGGCGGCATTTTACTCCTGGCGCCGGCGTCCGGCAGTGAGAGAAAACATTTAAGATGGATCGCGCAGGCAGGCTCCACCGGGAGAAGAGGATTCATGGCAGCACGGATTCTGGACGGCAATCGCATCGCGGCGGAGATTCGCGCCGAGGTTGCGGCAGAAGTGAAGCGCATGGTCGGGGCCGGGGCACGTCCGGGGCTGGCGGTGGTGCTGGTGGGGCATGACCCGGCGTCGGAAATCTACGCTCGAGGCAAGGTCAGGAGCTGCGAAGAGGTAGGCCTCTTCAGCGAGAAGCACACCCCGCCCGACACCGTGACCACGGCGGAACTGTTGGCGCTGGTGGAGAGTCTGAACCGGCGGGACGACATTGACGGAATTCTGGTGCAGTTGCCCTTGCCGCCACAGGTGGATGCGAAACAGGTTTTGCTCGCGGTCGACCCGGCCAAAGATGTGGACGGGTTTCACCCCATGAACGTTGGGTTCCTCTCGACGCAGAGGCCGGGGCTGGTGCCCTGTACGCCGGCAGGGGTGATGGAAATTCTGCGGCGGAGCGAAATTCCGGTGGCCGGACAGGGAGCCGTGGTGGTGGGCCGCAGTGACATTGTGGGCAAGCCGGTAGCCATGCTGCTGACGAACGCCAACGCCACGGTGACGATTTGCCATTCGAAGACGCACGACTTGGCCGGAGTGTGCCGGCGTGCGGACATCCTGGTCGCAGCCATCGGGCGCGCCGGCATGATTACGCGGGAGTTCGTGCGGCCCGGGGCCACGGTGATTGATGTAGGCATGAACAAGGTGACAGAGCGGGCGGAGTTTGAGCGGTTTTTCCGCGGCCATCAGAAGCGGGAAGAGATCTTCGCCAGGAAAGGCGCGACCCTGATCGGGGACGTGCATCCCGAGGTGGCGGAAGTGGCGGGAGCGCTTACTCCGGTGCCGGGAGGCGTGGGGCCGTTGACGATTGCCATGCTGATGGCGAACACGGTGAAGGCGGCGAAGATGCGGCGAGGCGTGCTGGCGGCGGTTTGAGTGAGATCGGATGGGGGTTCCTTGCTCAAGGTTGGACTGACAGGCAGTATCGGGAGCGGCAAGTCCACGGTGGTCAGGATGCTGGCCGGGCTGGGCGCGTTTGTCATTGAGGCGGATGCCATTGCCCGCGAGCTCATGCAGCCGGGGAAGAGCGTGTTCCGGACGGTGGTGGAGCACTTTGGGCCAAAGATCCTCGACGAAGCCGGCTCCATTGACCGGCGCCGGTTGGCGGATGCGGCCTTTGGCGAGATGGGAGGTTCCGGACCGCGAGTGCAGGAATTGAACGAACTGGTGCATCCGGCGGTGATTGGGTATCAGGATGAGTGGATGGAGCAGGTCGGGCGCGAGCATCCAGGGGCGGTAGCGGTGGTGGAAGCGGCGCTGCTGCTGGAGGCGGGTGCGGCGCGGCATTTTGACCGGATTGTGGTGGTGACGTGCCCGGTCGAAGAGCGAGTGCGACGATGGGCGGCGCGCACCGGGACAGATGTGGCGGCAGCGCGACGCGAATTACAACGTCGGCTGGCGGCACAGTGGTCGGAGGAGGCCAAGGTACAAATGGCCGATTTTGTGATCGCGAATGCCGGCCCGCCGGCTGCCACCGAAGCCCAGGTGCGGGAGCTTTACCGCAAACTGGCGGCGGAAGCAGCCGCGGGGCGGGTTTCAGTCGGCTAGAGGCCGTGGCTCGGTTCTCGCAGAAACAAGAAACATCCAACCACAAAGGGCACAAAGGTACACGAAGGATTTCCGGGGCAAGCTACCTTGAGTGAAAAAATCCCCGCCAAGATTTCCTTCGTGATCCTTAGTGACCTTGGTGGTGGAAGGGTTTGCGCCGATTTACAATGAAATGAAATATTCGAAGAACGGGATTGATCATGAGACTTCGTACTTTGCTACTGGGAGTGGTGCTGGCGGGAGCTTTTTTCTACTTCACGACCTGGCGTCATGACGGGCCCGGCCTGGGCAGCTACCTGGGCCAGCCGCAGAAGTTGGAGATTACCGAAGCTGCCGCGCCGGAAATACCGGACGCGGAAGAGCAGAACAACATCACCGTTTACAAGCGGGTGTTGCCGAGCGTGGTGAACATCACTTCCCGCGCCATGACGTTTGATTTTTTCTATGGGCTGGTGCCGCAGGAAGGGCAAGGGTCGGGATTTGTTTTTGATAAAGAAGGGCGCATCCTGACCAACTACCACGTGATCGCCGACGCGCGCCAGGTGGAAGTGACGCTTTCCAACAAAAAGAGATATCAGGCAGCGGTGATTGGCACGGACCGCTCCCACGATCTGGCGGTGATCCAGATTAAGGCGCCGGAGTTGCAGTCGGCGATCCTAGGCGACTCGCGCAAGCTGCAGGTGGGGCAGACGGTCTACGCCATCGGCAATCCGTTTGGGCTTAGTGGCACGCTGACCAAAGGCCTGGTGAGTTCGATCCGGCAGGTGCAGGAGCCCGATGGCACTGCGATCGATGACGCCATTCAGACGGATGCGGCCATCAATCCCGGCAACTCGGGCGGGCCGCTGCTCAACCGCAACGGGGAAGTGATCGGCATCAATACGATTATTGCCAGCCGCGTCGGGCAGAGTTCGGGCATTGGTTTTGCCATTCCCATCAACACCGCCAAGGCAGTGCTGAACGATCTGGTGATGTTTGGGCGAATCCGGCGGCCGGCGCTGGGGATTCGCACCATCCCGATTGCTCCCGAGTTGGCGGAGAAAATGGGGCTGGCGTCGGATTACGGTCTGTTGATTGTGCAGGTGGTGCCGGGAAGCGCCGCGGATCGCGCCGGCCTGCGCGGCGGCACCGAACGCGCCTACCTGGGGAACACGCCAATCATGGTGGGCGGTGATGTAATCATCGCGGTGGATGGCGAAAACATCGAGACCCAGCAAGACCTGGCGCAGGTGATGAACAATCACCGCGCGGGGGACACGGTGCGCGTGACCATCTACCGCGGCAAGCGCAAGATGGATGTCAGCGTGGTGTTCGGAGAATTGCGCGAGCAGGTGTAGAGCGGACCCATCAACCACCAAGGTCACGAAGGACCACCAAGGAAGATCCTGGCTGGGGGATTTTCTTTACTCTGGAGTCGCTAACCCCGAAAGCCCTTCGTGTACCTCTGTGTCCTTCGTGGTGGGATTGCTCTTTGCTTTCGCAGGCACGCTTGCGCTCGCCGAAGGGGCCGGACCCGTACTTGCCGGATCTTGCCGTACTGATTTATTCTGCGTGTTGCCGATGACTGTCGTCCTCTAGTCCGGGCTGTTTGCACTGCCCCCGGGCGCTCCCGCGCTCACGACCTCATTTTGTTCGAACCACAGAGAGGACATTCCATGCAGTTCGTGAACCAGGCACTCGCCCGCCGATTTGAAGCGGCGGAGGAAATGCCACAGGTGTTGTACGCGGAGATCGACCGGAGGCTGCGGCCAGAGATCGGATCGGTCTCCGAAAAGATCGCGGGCGGCCATGCCATTTTCGCCGGGCTGGGCTCGCCCATTGGCCACGCCGGTGGCATTGGCTTTGGCGAAAGCGTGACGGAAGCTGACCTCGACCGCCTCGAGGAGTTCTATCGCAGCCGGAACGCGCCCGCACAGATTGACGTGTGCCCGTTTACCGAGCCCGCGCTGCTGGAGATGTTGAAGAAGCGGAACTATGTGTTGGCGGAAATCAACAATGTGCTGGCCCGGCGGGGGGTAGTCGGGGAAGAATTTCCTGCGCCGCCCGCCGACGCGGAGATTCGCGCCGGCACCGTGACAGAAGCGCCGGTGCTGGCGGGAATCACGCAGCAATGCTTTTTTCCGGAGGGCAACGCGCCAGCGGGATTCGAGCACATCCTCACTCCCATGTATCAACTGCCGGGGGCGATTTCCTTTGTGGCAACAGTGGCGGGAGAGATCGCAGCCGTCGGCGGCGGTCTCGTCATCCCGGAGCACAGGATTCTCGCGCTCTACGGGGCCGGGACGCTGCCGGCCTATCGTGGACGCGGCTTGCAGACGGCGTTGTTCCAGCGGCGGCTGCAGGTGGCGGCGGAAGCGGGCTGCGAATTTGCCGTAGTGGTCACACAGGGCGGAACCACCTCCCAGCGGAATGCGGAACGGCTCGGGTTCGGCGTGGCCTACAGCAAGGCAACGGTGGTGAAAAATTGGTAATTTGGTAATTTTGTAATCTGGTAATTTGAAGCGCTGGATTTGAAATTACCCGATTACCAAATTGCAAAATTACAAAATGGGATTCCGATGACGGTTGATTCACTACGCGCTTATTGTCTTTCGTTCGCGGGGGCCACGGAGAAGCTGCAGTGGGGCGATGATCTGTGCTTCAAGATTGGCGGGAAGATGTTTGCCGTGTGCGCACTTGATGTGGAATCGAAGCCGCGGCTGGCGTTCAAGTGCACGCCGGAGAAGTTTGCCGAACTGATCGAGCAGGAAGGCATTGCTCCGGCGCCGTATCTGGGACGCTATCAGTGGGTGGGGCTGGAAGAGTTCGCGGCGCTGCCGGAGCGCGAGTTGAAGGCACTGATCGCGGAGTCGTACGAACTGGTGAAGGCGAAGCTGCCGAAGCAGCGGGTGCGCAACGCGGCGACCGGGAGACGGAAGAAGCGACTGCGACCCTGAGGCACTCGAGTATCCACATTTGACTCCCGCGGCAAGCCTAAGCTAGCCTCAAAGTTCACCCCGGTTGGCGCAGGAATTGGTAGCCGGCTGCTGCGCGGGAGTCGCAGGCTTCGCGCGATCCACTCGCAAGTTATTGGTTTTATGGCCGTTAATGGCCTTGAGCGTCCGTGCCAAAGCAGCGGCTGACGCCACCGGGGAAGAGGGCGTACCGATGCTGCGAGCGATGTCCACCTACGTGTTCGTCAAGGAGCGGCTGCATCCCGGCCTGCTCGACCAGTTTGTGCGCGGAGGCGCGCAGGCGGTGGAGATCTTTGCGGCGCGGCAGCATTTCGACTACGCCAACCGCAAGCAGCACGTGGTGGAGATTGCCGCCTGGTTCAAGGAGAGCAGCATTCCGCTGCACTCCTTGCATTCGCCGCTTTATGCCGACTACGACTGGGGCCGTGCCGGTGGGCCGCCGGTCAACATTGCTTCCATCGACAAGAAGCAGCGCATTGACGCGATGGATGAGATCAAGCGGGCACTGGAAGTGGCCGAGCACATTCCGTTCCGCTACCTGATTCAGCACGTCGGCATCAGTGGCGAGTCTTTCGACGACAAGAAATTCGAAGCGGCCATGAGTTGCGTGGAGCACCTGCGCGCCTTCTCCAAGCCGCTGGGGGTGAGCATCCTGCTGGAAAACACGCCCAACGAGCTATCGACGCCGGAGAAGCTGGTCGAGTTTATCCACACCATGCGCTTCGACGATGTGGGCGTCTGTTTCGACATTGGACACGCGCACCTGATGGGCGAAGTTAGGCCCGCGTGGGAAACGCTGAAACACCTGGTGCGCTCCACCCACGTTCACGACAACCACAAAGACAGCGACTCGCACTTGTGGCCGGGCCAAGGTTCGATTCAGTGGGAAGAAGGGTTGGGTTTGCTGCACTCTGCACCGCACCGGCCGGCACTGCTGCTGGAGATCGCAGGCGAAGAAGAGAAAAACGATGTGGCGCCAGACATGGTGGAGATGTGGAAGAAGTTGGGGGAGAGCTAAGAACCCCAGCTAACCGCAGAGGACGCGGAGAGCGCGGAGCGGAGCAAGGGCTGTGGGGGGTATTCGAGGCCAGCAAGCTTCGTGAGTGAAGTTAACGGTTGTGGCTCGTGCACTTTCTAGAGAAGCTACTCAGCGATCTCCGCGCACTCCGCGGTGAGATGAACTAAGAAATGCAGACACCGATTACTACGATCGCGGAAGTGGGGAAGCATGAGGGGCAGTCCGTCACCGTGCGCGGCTGGCTCTACAACCTGCGCGAGAGCGGCAAGTTGCTGTTCCCGATTTTTCGCGATGGCAGCGGTGTGATTCAAGGCGTGCTGGCCAAGAACGCGGTGGCGCCCGAGGTGTTCGACGCAGTGAAGGGGCTGACCCAGGAATCGAGCGTGGTGGTGGAAGGAAAAGTCCGCGCCGACAAACGCGCTCCGGGTGGCTACGAACTCGACGTCAGCAACGTGCAGGTGGTGCAGCGTGTCTCCGAGTCCGATCCGTTTCCCATTTCGCTGAAAGAACACGGTGTGGAATTCCTGATGGAACACCGGCACCTGTGGGTGCGGACACCGCGCCAGGCAGCCATTCTGCGGGTGCGAGCGGAAATCATCAAGGCCGTGCGCGACTTCTTTGACGATCGCGGATTCACCCTCACCGATCCACCGATTCTTACTCCCGCCGCCTGTGAAGGCACTTCGACGCTCTTCCCGGTGGATTATTTTGAGCAGCAGGCGTACCTGACGCAGTCCGGTCAGCTCTACATTGAAGCGACGGCGATGGCGTTGGGCAAGGTGTATTCCTTTGGGCCCACGTTCCGGGCGGAGAAATCCAAGACCCGGCGGCACCTGACCGAATTTTGGATGGTCGAGCCGGAAGTCGCCTACGCCACGCTCGACGACATGATGGACCTGGGCGAAGGGCTCATCAGCTTTATCGTGCAGCGTTGCCTGGAAAAACGTCGCGGCGACCTGCAGGTGATTGGCCGCGACGTCACCAAGCTGGAAAAGATTGTCGCGCCCTTTCCGCGGATCACGTATGACGAAGCCGTCAAGATGCTGCAGGAGGGTCACGCCAAGGGCGCGCTGGAAACGAAATTTGAGTGGGGCGGCGATTTCGGTTCGCCGGATGAAACCTACCTGGCCAACCAGTTTGAGAAACCGGTGATGGTGCATCGCTATCCGGCGAAAGTAAAAGCGTTTTACATGGAGCCGGACCCGCTGCGGCCCGACCTGGCGCTGTGTGTGGATGTGCTCGCGCCCGAAGGGTATGGCGAAATCATCGGCGGTTCGCAGCGCATGAACTCCTACGAGCTGCTCTTGCAACGCATTCAAGAACACGGGTTGCCGGAGGCGGCTTTCAAGTGGTATCTCGATTTGCGGAAGTATGGGAGTGTGCCGCACAGCGGTTTCGGTATGGGGATTGAGCGGGCCGTGGCCTGGATTTGCGGGCTAGAGCACGTGCGGGAAACGATTCCATTTCCGAGGATGCTGCACCGGCTCTATCCGTGAGCCAACCGCGGAGGGCGCAAAGATCGCGGAGAAATTCAAGAGGCTTAGCATGGCGAATGGCTCCGAACTTAACGCGATTACTGAGAAAATTATCGGGGCAGCGATGGAAGTCCATCGAGCGCTGGGACCGGGTTTACTGGAGTCAGCCTATGAGGCATGCCTGGCATTCGAGTTGCGAGAGCGAAGCCTGGGAGTTGAAACGCAGGTGTCTTTGCCAGTCATTTACAAGGGCGTGAAGTTGGATTGCGGATACAGGTTGGATCTAATAGTCGAAGGCGTGGTAGTGGTCGAAGTCAAGGCTGTTGAGAAATTGAATTCGGTGCACGATGCGCAACTTATCTCCTACTTGAAGTTGGGCAACTGGCACGTGGGGCTGCTTCTCAACTTCCACAGCTTGGTGCTCAAGAACGGAATTCGGCGGCTGGTGAACAATTTTCCGGACTCTGCGACCTCGGCGTTCTCTGCGGTTAAATTGGTAGTGAGAAGCTAGACTATGACCAGCAACGCACAGATTCCTCCCAACATCATTCCCCGCAAGATTCGTGTGATCGGTGTGCCCCTTGATCTGGGGCAGTCGCGGCGCGGTGTGGACATGGGGCCGTCGGCGGTGCGCGTGGCCGGCCTCGAAGCGCGATTGGAGCAGGTGGGCCACGTGGTGGAAGACGGCGGCAACGTGGCCGTGGCCATTCCGGAGCAGAAAAAAGAAGGCAACCCGAACGCGAAATATTTGAAGGAAATCACCGCCACATGCATGAAGCAGGCGGAACTGGTGATGAAAGCGCTCGAAGGGGGAATCGTTCCGCTGGTGCTGGGTGGCGACCACTCCGTGGCGGTGGGCACGGTTTCGGGGGTGGCGGAGTTCTACCGGCGCGACAAGAAACGCATTGGGCTGATCTGGATTGACGCGCACAGCGACATTAACACGCCCGACACTTCACCCACTGGCAACGTGCACGGCATGCCTCTAGCGGCGCTGATGGGGCTGGGTCCGGCCGAACTCGGCAACTTGTACGATTTTTCGCCCAAGGTAAACCCCGAAAACTGTGTGCTCGTTGGGGTGCGCGATATCGATCGTGCGGAGAAGGAAAATATTCGCCGGGCGGGGATTGAAGTCTTCACCATGCGCGACATTGACGAACGCGGCATGCGCGCCGTCATCGAAGAGGCGCTGCGCATGGCGGGACGCGGCACCGCCGGCTATCACGTCTCGCTCGACATGGACTGGATTGACCCCGAAGACGCGCCTGGGGTGGGCACGCCGGTGCGCGGTGGCGCCACCTATCGCGAGGCGCATCTGGCCATGGAAATCATCGCCGACCATGGGCGCATGTTGAGCTTCGAAATCGTGGAAGTGAACCCGGTCATCGATGAAAAGAACCGCACGGCGGACCTGGCGGTGGAACTGGCTCTGTCGGCCTTTGGGAAGAAAATTCTCTGACACCGGCGACACCGCCCTCGTACCTTACCCGCAATTGACGGAACTGCCGCTGCTTCGCCAGACTTGATGGTGATGAAGAAACTCCGTGTCGGGATTCTCTTTGGCGGCCGCTCCGGCGAGCATGATGTCTCCCTGCTCTCGGCGGCTTCCGTTCTCCAAGCCATTCCCAAGGACAAGTACGAGGTGGTGCCCATTGGCATCACGAAAGAAGGTCACTGGCTGACGGCGGACCACGCCGAACGGCTGCTCAAGGGCGAGCCGGTGCATGAGGCGCGCCATCTCCGCGCCGGCGATCCCGAAGCCACGCCCGGCGCGGCTCTTCTCGCTCGGGGTGAGTCGGTGCTGGTGCCGCCAGAGCCGGTGCAGCGCGCTGCGGGTGCGCTGGAGCCGTTTGAGATGGAGGCGAGCGCGGGGCCGACACGGCGGACGAGCGACCGTGCCATCAACGTCGATGTGATCTTCCCCGTGCTGCATGGCACGTTCGGCGAAGACGGGACCATCCAGGGCCTGCTCGAACTCGCTGACATCGCCTACGTGGGCGCCGGTGTGCTTGGTTCCGCCGCCGGCATGGACAAGGACATCATGAAGCAGCTCTTCCGCGCCGCCGGCATTCCCATCGTGCGGCATGTCACGCTCCTGCGCCAGGAGTGGGAGAAGACGCCGAAAGCCGCGATCAAGGCGGTGGAACGCGGGTTGAAGTATCCCGTGTTTACCAAGCCCGCCAACCTTGGTTCTTCCGTCGGCATTTGCAAAGCGCACAACCGCAAGGAACTGGGGCCGGCCCTGGAAGAGGCGGCACGCTACGACCGCAAGATCGTGGTGGAAGAGGGCGTTGGCGGAAAGAAGCACAAGGCGCGCGAGATTGAGTGCTCGGTGTTGGGCAACGATGCGCCGCAGGCTTCTGTGCCCGGCGAGATTGTTCCCAGTAAAGAGTTTTACGACTATGACGCGAAATATCTCGCCGAGGGCTCGGAACTGATTATCCCCGCCAAGCTCACGCGGGCTGAAACCAAGCAGGTGCAGAAACTTGCGGTGCAGGCGTTTCGCGCGGTGGATTGTTCCGGGCTGGCGCGTGTGGATTTTCTGATGGAGCCGCGCACGCGCAAAATCTACGTCAACGAGATCAACACCATGCCCGGATTTACCGCCATCAGCATGTATCCCAAACTATGGGCGGCATCGGGGCTGCCGTATCCCGAACTGATTGACCGGCTGATCCAACTCGCGCTGGAGCGTCACGCCGAGAAAAAGAAGAACTGCTATACCCGGGAATAACGTGGGATGCGGGAACTTTTTGCTGCCGCCCGGCTTCCTATATGCTGGAGAAGCCATGTCCATCATGAATGCGCCACCGTATGACCCGGCACGCGAACGCCGCCGCAAACTGGTGATTGCCGGGATTGTCTTCAGCGTACTGGTGATTGCGTTTCTGGCTTGGGAATACCGTTACTGGACGCAGGAGCGGGTCGCTGACCACTTCTTCACCGCGCTGCAACACAAGGATTACGAGAAAGCTTATGGGGTCTGGTTGGCGGATGCGGATTGGAAACAGCACGCCCAGAAATACCAGAAGTACCCGTTTGGGGAGTTCTATACCGACTGGGGGCCGGGCGGGGAATGGGGTGCGGTGAACACCTACAAGCTACGCGCTTCCGGAGAATGCAAAGGCGGCAGCAGCGGCGTGGTAGTGGAAGTGATCGTCAACGATCGCGCGGAACCGGCGCGGGTGTGGGTGGAAAAAAGAGACAGGACAATGAGCTATCCGCCCTGCTGAAACCCTCAACCGCAGAGTTCGCGGAGTGCGCAGCGAGAATCTGGCTTAGATCCTTCGTTTAACAATTGCTCAGCGCAAGATCTTCTCAGCGGTCTCCGCGCCCTCTGCGGTTAAACTCCCAGCGCGGCCAGCGTCTTCTGCAAAGCTGCTTCATCGGTGGTGTTCAGACTGTTCTGGCTACGGTCAATCTGGCGCATCATGCCCCAGAGCACCTTGCCCGGGCCAACTTCGACGAATGTCTCCACGCCTTCTGCGATCAAGCCGCGTACACATTCTTCCCAGCGCACTGCGCCGGTAACCTGGCGGAGGAGTGTGTCGCGGGCAGCGTCTGACTTCTGCACCAGCGCCGCGTCCACGTTGCACATCACCGGCATGGCGGGATCCTGGAGCGCAAGCATCGCCAGGTCGGCCGCCAGCCGGTCTTGCGCGGGCTGCATCAGCGCGCAATGGAAGGGGGCGCTCACCGGCAGGAGAACTGCCTTTTTCGCGCCCCGCTCGGTGGCCAGCGCTACGGCCCGCTCGACCGCGCCCTTGTGTCCGGAAACCACAATCTGCCCGGGCGAGTTAAGATTCGCGGCTTGGCAGACTTCTCCCTGGGCGGCATCTGCGCAAATCTGGAGCACGCTCGCACTCTCCATACCCAGAATCGCCGCCATGGCACCAACGCCCACCGGCACCGCCTCTTGCATGTAGCGGCCGCGGTTGCGGACGGTGCGCACCGCATCGGCAAAACTCAGAGTCCCCGCGGCGACATGGGCGGAATATTCACCCAGGCTGTGTCCGGCACAGAACGCGGGCTTGACGCCCTTCTCCTCGAGCACGCGCCAGGTGGCGACGGAGACCGTGAGCATCGCAGGCTGCGTGAACTCGGTGAGCCGGAGTTGTTCCTCGGGGCCTTCCCAGCAGAGTTGTGAAAGCTTCATGCCCAGGGCCGCGTCGGCTTCTTCGAAGGTGCGCGCGGCGGCGGGGTATTTCCCCGCCAGTTCACGTCCCATACCGACGGCTTGCGAGCCCTGCCCTGGAAAAAGAAATGCGATCTTGCTCATAAGATTTCAGACAGCCGTGGGCGCATGCAACGCCGCCAGGCCTTGTGCGATGCGCTCGCTGATGTGGTGTTCGGCAGATTCAGCGGCTACGCGAATGCCGTTTTTGATGGCGTTGGCGTTGGAGGATCCGTGGCTCACGATGCAGGCGCCCTTGATGCCGAGCAGGGGTGCGCCGCCGTATTCGGAATAATCCAGACGCTTCTTGAAATCGGCAAAGGCGCTCCGGGAAAGCAGGTAGCCCACCTGGCGTGTGATGGTGGAGCGCAGCGTTTCTTTCAGCGTGGCGCGCACCAGCGTGACCACGCCCTCGGAGATCTTCAGAGCCACGTTGCCCACGAAGCCGTCGGCCACGATCACGTCGACCTGACCGGTATACAAGTCGCGACCCTCCACGTTGCCGACAAAATGCAGCGGCAGTTGCTTGAGGCGCTGAAATGCTGCCCGGGTCAGTTCATTGCCTTTGCTTTCTTCTTCGCCGATGGAAAGCAGGCCGACGCGGGGATGTTCCGTGCCGAAGATGCTGCGGAAATAGATTTCGCCCATGACGGCGAATTGTTCAAGATTTTCCGGGGTGCAATCCACATTGGCGCCAACATCGAGCAGAATGGACGCGGTGCCCACGGCATTGGGAAAGACCGCAGCCAGAGCCGGACGGTGCAATCCAGGCACTGAGCCCAACACCATCTTGGCGGTGGCCATGGCGGCGCCCGTGTTCCCCGCGGTTACAAAGCCGGCGGCGCGGCCTTCGCGCACCAGTCGCAATCCCACGCGCATGGAGGAATCGCGCTTGGCGCGTACCGCCTGCGCTGCCTTGTCTTCCATGCTGATCACTTCGGAGGCGGGAACAATTTCGAGCAGGCCGGTGGGAGGATGGCGGTCGAGCTCGATGGCGATCACTTCCGGCTTTCCCACCAGCAGCACGCGCACGCCGAGGTGGCGCGCTGCTTGCAGCGCGCCTTCGATCTCGGGCTTGGGCGCCCGGTCGGATCCCATCGCATCCACGGCGATTGCGACTGGCATGCTTGGCTGTTAGCTGGCTTCCTTGACCTCGAGCACTTCGCGGCCCTTGTACTGGCCGCACTTGGGACAGACCCGATGCGGCATTTTGCGCTCGTGGCAGTTGGGGCACTCAGACAAAGAGTGCGACTTCAGGGCATCATGCGCCCGCCGCGTACTGGTGCGCTTTTGGGAATGACGTCGTTTTGGATTAGGCATCGAAGCTCTCTTCCGGCCGCAGCCGTCTGCAGCGTGGTTTTATGTTTCCAGTTTCGTTCGCAGGTCCTTGAGCGCTGACCAGCGCAGATCATCTGTTTTCTCGTCGCAACCGCAGGCGCCTTCATTGCGATTGCGCCCGCAATTCGCGCACAAACCGCGGCAATCCTCGCGGCACAACACCCGCAGCGGCAGGGCCAGCAACACCTGCTCGCGCAGCGCATCTTCCAGCAGCAACGAGTCTCCCGAGTAGTACCCCACCTCGGACTCCGCCGCCGTTACGTTGCGCTCGTGGCTGTCCGCATCCACTCCCTGCGGACGGTACAGCAAATCGTAACTGCGCTGCACCTCCGTGGCCACCGGTTCCAGGCAGCGGGCACAGGCCAACTCGACGCTGGTGGCCAGACTGCCATGCAGCCGGATATCGAGCAGGCTGTCGTGCTTCCCGTGCCGCTCGTGCACCAACTCGGCCCGTCCCGTGCCCAAGAGTGGCGCAATCTGCTTCAGGTCCGCGCCCAAATCAATCGCCCCAGGGGCGAATTCCTCGTGGAAATCGAGTGGCTGAAGTTCCAACTCCCGCAGAGCGATGTGCATGGGAACCCCCGCGCCCCCAACAGTTTATACGGCAGCTACGGCGCAGGCCCGCCGGGACGCCGACAGCACGCCCCGTGCAACTGGGAGCAAAACTCTAGGATAACGGGGGTGCAAAGGGGGTGTCAAGAAAAGCGGTGGCAGGGTGGTGTCCTAGGAGTGCATTATTAGGACACCATCCTCTAGTGCAAGAACGGGAACCGTCGAGGAAATTCACAGTTTCGGGAAACTCTTTCCAGCGTTATGATTCATCGGGACATCTAACGGGTAGAGGCTTTTATGGCGGACCGCAAGCAATTTCAAAACGTTACAGCACCAGACCCAGAATTGATGCGCCTCCTGGAGGCGTCCCGCAATCGTCCGGTGACTGAGGACGAATTGCACGAGCAGAGGATCAGCTTTGCTTTCGGCAATGCTCCGGATTCGAAGCTCATTACAAAAGAGAGTGTGCGGCTCGCATCGAAGAACATCAGACTGCGGTGAATCGGGCCAGGGTTCGCTGGTGATCGAGCAATACTTCTGTGTCTGTTCGAGAAAAAGACAATCCCGCGCTTTACGCAAGAATTCAAGAGCAGAACCTCCTGCGACAGTACGATTTACTGTCGAACTGTATCGAAATTGGTCTTGAGAAGGGCATCGAGTCATTCGACAAGTACACGCTCTGGGCCTTAAATTACGCTGCGGTTGCAAATATTTCCCAGTTCGGAGGTCGTTACCGCGAAGAGCCGATCTACGTTGGGAATCATTTCCCTCCTTACTTCAAAGAGGTTCCCAATGAGATGGACAGGTTCTTTTCAGTGGTACACGAGAATTGGACGATCTGGGATCATCCAACACTCCTTCCGGCATATGCGCTGTGGCGCCTGAATTGGATTCACCCATTCGTCGAGGGCAACGGAAGAACCGCCAGGGCCGCCTGTTATTACTTGATTTGCATGAAACAATGCCGATTGCTTGGGGGGAAGAAGATAGTGCCGGAGCGCATACGAGAGAATCGCCAGCCTTATTACGACGCCCTTCGCGCGGCTGACCGAGCTTGGGATCAGGGTCACTTCAACGTGACACAACTGGCGGACTATCTTTCAGGCTTACTCAAGGCCCAGCTGACAGAAGTCGAGTGAACCGTTGTCGCGATCGAGCCAAATAGACCTGCTACTGCGGCTTCGGCCCGCCCTAGCATCAATGCGCCTGAAATCGGCTGCCTGATACCGCTTCGGCCAACATCCGCGCCCACCGCGAACCCTGCATCTGCTGATAGTCGCGAAACGCCGGTAGCGCGTAAAGCCGCAGGCTGAGCTCGTCGCCGGTCAGGTTCCCTGCCTGCTTCGGGTCGGCTTCTTGCTTGGTCATGTCATTGACCACGTCATTGAAGCGGGCTGCCGTGTCGGCGTCGAAGCCATCCGAGATCACCACCGTGTTGTCCGCCCATTGTTCGATGAACATTGGCCCGGCCTCGGTTTCGATGGCCACGGTGGTCGAGGGGCAGTGGGCTGCGGTGCAGGCGGGAGCGGGTTTCATGTTGATCTGGGAATGATGCTGGCCGGCTGCAGCGGCGTAAAAGTGCGCAAAGCGTTCGGCCGCCTGGGCGGTCTTCCAGCGGCTCACAAACAGGAGGGCGACATCGCCGACGGCAGGCTCCGCCGTCAATCCGGCGCGCTTGCAGGTCACGTAGACGCCACCGCGCCAGGCGGCAGCGAGTTCCGTGCCGGCGCGCTTTTCGCCATATTGCTTCAGCAGGGCACGCACGTCCAGCGCCCCAAAACCGCCACCGTCGTAGACCTCGTACTGGCTGCGGATGGCCGCCTGCAGCTCCGGCAGATGCAGCGGGAGCAGCCTCTCGCCATCCAAGTAGGCGCGTGGCTCCATGACTTCGTGCGTGGAGCGGGGCGGGTTGGCGAAGGCGCCGGCAAAGGCCATCTTCTGCCCACCGCGCTGTAACAGTTCCGCCTCAAAGATCAGGCCTTCACGATAAGGGAACGATCCTGCTTCGCGCAGCACCATCGGCGCTTCATGGGTCACTTCGGTGTCGATGATCGCCACCACCTGCGGATCATCCAGGCTGGCCACGATGCCGGGCGTATCTTTCAGAGTGCGTCCCATGGGCGCGAGCAGGTAGTCCATGAACACCACCATCGCCTGTCCTTCCACCACGGCGCGGCGTGCGCTCACCGTCTCCTCGCCTTCGGCGATCGGGTCCACATCCTTGCCTACGGCCGCTTTCATACCAGCCTTCACCCACTTGCGCAGGTCGAAGTTCTGGTCCTGCAGTGCATGCGTCAACTCATGGGCCAGGATGACTTTCTGCTTGTCTGCGGGAATCCAGTTGAGCAGAGAAATGGTTTTGCTGTCGTCGTCGTAGAAGCCAGCCACGCTTTCCTTGCTTGACTTCACCAGGAATTCCTTGAGGTGAAACTCGGCGGGAAGCAGGCCGAACTTTTTCATGCTGATCTCGGAGCGGGCAAAGCGTTCGGCATACTCGGATTTGGCCAGCCGCTGGCGGAAAAATTTCTCGGCGTCGGACTGGCTGATCATTTGCCTCTTCACCGCGCCGTGCCGGGGAAAGCCACTGTCCTCGCTGGCGAAGCGGGTGATTTCGTCGACGGCGCTGAACAACTTCTGGGTGTCGTCCTCCGTCATCTTCTCTTCCACGGGCTTCTTCGCGCGCATGCGGCGGGCGGTATCGCCCAAACTCTCGCTGGGCGCAGCCACGCCGTCGGGATTGGAGACCGGGGCACCCTGGCCGAAGCCGGGGCAGCAGCAACCAAGGCAAAGCAATGCGACAACGCAGAATCGAAGCATGAGTGTTCCCTTCAAGCGCGGAGTGCCTTCACTGCATTGTGCGCCCGCTCCAGGGCGGCAGTTGCGGGAAGCCCGTGGCAAGCATTACGGGGGTAATGGGAAAGAAACGCGGCGTGGGCTGGTGGCGGTGCTCTAGGATATCGATAGGAATAAACAATGCCAACGCTATCCGTGAAAAGTGTCCCTAAGGAAGTCTAGGAGGCCTTGCGCCGACGAGCGCGTAAAGGAGGCGGGTCGATTGCCGCAGAGGTTCGGTTCCTGCTCGAGGAAAACATTCCCACTGCGGCGGAACTGAAGCTCCGGAAGCGGTTCTTGTGTCAGGCCGAGCACAGGCGGGCACAGAATTCGCCGTCGTCCGGGCCGTTTCCCTCCACTGAAAAAATGCAACGACAAGACCGCCAGCGGTGAGTGCCAGGAGAGCCGCGCCCGTCGGGCTGCCTTACGGGGTCTTGGGCAACTCTGCAATGCGCGAGGCGGCGACCGCGCCCAGTTCGGTGCCAGGGTTTTCCTTTTGCACCTGTTCGTAAATGCGGCGGGCCTCGGCGGGCTGCTGCTTACCGCTGTAGAGCGCGGCCAGTTCCAATTGCGCGGAAGACTTGGGCACGGCGTTGGCCGGCTTTTCGATTACTTTCTTGTAGACGTCAATGGCTTGTTTGTCGCGTCCGGTATTGCGGTAGAGCGCGGCCAGGGACATGCGGGCGAGTGCGGCCAGATCTGCATTGCCGTGGTCGGCGGCCCGCTGCAGCGAGCGTTCCGCCTGGGTGTTGTCGCCGAGTTCTACCTCGGTCACACCCGCCAGGTAGCGCGCAATTTCTCCCGAGCGCGTGCTGCTGTACTGGTTGGCCACCGCCTGGAACTGTTCGTGGGCCTTCTTGGAGCGTTCGGCAGCCGAGCCGAAGCTGGGATATTCGGGCGTCTCCGGCATGCCTGCGGGACGAAGCGGCAGATTGTAGGTGCGCACCGCCTGGTTCAGACGGCCGCTGGCCTGATCTTCCCGGTGATTCAGGTAGGCCCACGCGGCGCCGGTCAGCACGATGACCAGCAGTGCCAGACCGCCGTAGCGGAGCAGCGCGTCTTTGTGTTCCACAGTCCAATGCACCGTGGCGTTGCGAATCTGGTCCTGCTTCAGTTGGTGGCGAACGTCAGCACGCACAAGTTTTTCCTGAGATCACGGGTCTTCAGCAGTAGTAGTGTAATTGCAGCAGCAAATTTCCAGCGCAGTCCTGGCAGGCGGGGAAACCTAGCGCGCGGATTCCTCCAGCAGCCCCTGTTCCAGCTTTTCCTGGCATTCGATGCAGTAGCGCGTCCACGGCACCGCTTCCAGCCGCTTGGCATTAATTTCCTTGCCGCACTGGATGCAGTCGCCAAAGCTGCCTTCGCGCACTCGATCCAGCGCCTTCTCCACCAGGCTCAAATGCTGGCGCTCGTTGTTGCTCTGGTGGAAGAGAAATTCCTTGGTGTAGGAACTGGCGGCCTTGTCAGCAATGTCCTGCGCCGAATCGTCGTCGACGGTGCGGCCGTCCTGCTCGGTGCGCGAAACCGTGCGCCGCAGCTCCAGTTGCCGCGCTTCCAGCCGTTTTTTGAATGATTCCAGTTTCTTCTTGTCCATGTATGCGGGCCAGCTTCCGGCAGCGTCCAGCACCCCCGGGAACACTTCCTGACCAGGAAGGGAAACTATGATGATATGCGCCGGAAGGAAGCAGCGTCAACCCTGGCCCGGTCGGGCCCGGCTAGGGCGGAAAGCCGGACGGGGTTCGCTAGGGGTTCAAATTCCTATCATTTGCTGAGATATTTCATCCCGGTATCGCACATGACGGTGACAATGGTCGCGTCGGGTCTCATTTGTTCGGCTAATCGCAAAGCGGCGATGACATTGCCGCCAGTGGAAGTCCCCGCAAAGAGGCCTTCCTCCCGGGCCAGCCGCATGACCATGGCCACCGCCTCTTCCGTGGAAACCTGTTCAATCTGATCGGCGATGTCTTCCTGCCAGAGCGGTACTACAAAACCCGCTCCGACCCCATCAATTTTATGAGCGCCTGTCTGGCCGCCCGAGAGAACCGGGGATTCCGAGGGCTCCACGGCAACGATTCTGATCTGCGGATCATGGCGGCGTAAGCCTTCTGCGTTACCCCGAATGGATCCCGCGGTGCCCACACTCTGGACAAAGCCATCGATGTGTCCGTCGGTCTGCATCCAGAGTTCCTCCGCCATTTTGTGATAGGCCGCGAGCTGGTCTTTATTGTTCAGCTGATCGGTCCAGAAGCTTCCAGTTTTTTCCGCGATGATGCGGGCGGCTTCGATCATGTCCCGGGTCAGTTTCTCCGTCATGCGCCCGCTCTCGCTGGGCAGGATTTGAAGCCTGGCCCCCAGAATTTTCATGTGCTCGAGTTTTTCTCGGGCGAAGGCATCCGAAGTCACGATATGCAGCGGATATCCCCTTACCGCGCAGACTAGAGACAGGGAGACGCCGGTGCTGCCGCCGGTGTATTCGACGACCGAACCATCCGCTGTGAGACGTCCGTCCGCCTCTGCCGCTTCGATCATGGCCAGCGCCATCCGGTCCTTCATGCTGCCGGTGGGGTTCTCACTTTCCAGTTTCAGCAGGATGCGGGAGCCGTTCTCCGGCACGATGTTACGCAAGGGCAATAAAGAGGTGCCCCCGATGCAATGCAGGATGTCGCGCTTCAATCCGTTCATGATGCCTGTTCCCTTTTCTGATGGGGCCTGACGCAACAGGCCACGATTTCCAAGCCTGCCTTCCAAGATTTTCACGAGAAGCTCTCCCGAACTCAGTTGACAACCCCGCTATTGGAAAAGCTTTGCCCCGAGAACTTCAATCCGTTCGATTACGGGTGGTTTGGAGAACAGTTCGGGCGCTTGCGCCATGAGCGCTTTGGCGATGGGACCATTCAGATGAGCTTGGCGGCCGCTTTCGTCCGTGAACGCGTCGAACACGCCAAAGGTCGTCGGCCCCAATCGTAGAGCGAACCATATCGGCGTGGTCACTTCTTGATTGGCGAGCGCAAGTCCTTTTTCCAAGAACTTTGCGACCTCGTTTTCTTTCCCGGCTTTGGCTTCCAAACGTGCGAACAGTGCGACGGTATACATCGGGTTTCTCCTTGGCTCCATCAGTCTCAGCCGTCGCCAAGATAGCTCTTTAACCGCCACTAGGCCATTGGCAAGATCGCCAAAGTTGATATCATAGTTGCCATGAGGATTTACGTGCTTGCGCTGGACGGGGTTTTTGACACGGGTTTGGCGACCGTGCTCGATGCCTTTGGCACCGCAAATGAGCTCGCGGAAATGTCTGGTCTGGCTTCGCCACGCTTCGACGTCTCGATCGTCGGAGTGCGCAGGGCGGTCAAAACATCGCAAGGGCTGATCGTCCCAGTTGCTGCCGCCCCCATGCGGATCATTCCCGATTGGGTCGTGGTGCCAGCGATCGGATTCAAGATGCCAGGCCCGCTGCAAACAGCTCTCGCCAGATCCGATGTGAGCGACGCTGGCAAGATACTGCGCTCGTGGGCGGAGCGAGGCGCAGCCACGGCGGCTGCCTGTATCGGGACATTCGTCCTGGCTGAATCAGGACTACTCGATAACCAAGACTCGACCACAACCTGGTGGCTCGCTCCCTTATTTCGCCAGCGATATCCGAAGGTGCGCCTGGATGAATCGCGGATGATCGTAAAATCCGGGAAGTTCGTTACGGCTGGAGCGGCCCTAAGCCACATGGACCTGGCCTTATGGCTCATCCGGCAGAAAAGCCCAAGACTTGCTGCCTTGACCGCGAAGTACCTGGTGGTGGATTCACGGCCGTCACAGTCTGCCTATATCCTTATCGATCATCTTGCCCACTCTGACGCACTCGTAGAGCGGTTCGAGCGCTGGGCGCGAGGCAGGCTTGCGCATGGGTTTTCGCTCGACGAGGCCGCGGCAGCAGCGAGATCGAGTAAGAGGACCCTGGCTCGCCGCATGCAAGCCGTGCTGGGAAAGTCACCACTATCTTATTTCCAGGAACTGCGTGTGGAACGCGCGGTGCATCTGCTGAAGACGACTGCCGAGAGTGTAGAAGAGATCGCGGCGCGAGTCGGATACGCCGATGGCGTAACTCTCAGGACTCTTCTGCGGCGTCACCTTGGGCATGGGATTAAGGAAATCAGAAGAAGTGCAGCCTGACTCGCCTTCTATCGGGCGCCTCTCTGTTAAGACACGCAGCGACGTTCTCTACCTCAGACCGCTGTTCGCCAGGGCGGGTGACCCGGGCTTGACGATGGCTAGTGCGACGCGGAGAACGCCAGATTGTGCGCGTCGTTGCTGGCTTCCACTCCGGCGGAGAGCCAGGTGGCGAAGCGTTCCATCTTGTGATGTCCGGTTTTGTGGAAGGTGTAAGCCATGCCGACCGCAGCCCCAAAGCCCAACGCCGATGCAGCCATTTCTCCCTGCCAACCTTGCCGTACCAACGGCCGCCAGAGCGGATTGGCTTCGCGCGCCTGCCCCGAGTTGATCAGGCGCTGCGTGGTCACCGCATCCACCGCGATCAGTCCGCCGAGGGTGGTAAAGGCCGCGGCATTGTGCCGATCGAGAAATTTGTGCGAGGACGGCGCATCCGGCAGAATCGCCTGCTGCGCCCGCACAGGGTAACCAGCGAGGAGAACAAGGACGAAGAGGCCGTAGCGAATGGAGGTCATGATGTACAGAGTGAAGCGCAAGCGGCGGGCCATTGCGATGCCCCGCGAAACACGGGGCTTTCCGCGTGGTAAATCGGGCAAGGTGCAAACGATTGCACTCGCAAGGCATTTCGTGTCATTCGCAGAGCTCCCCCGTTCGTAATGCAAAGTAATCACTGCAATTGGGCGCGATTGATGCCCAAAGTTTGACGGGCCGCTCAGGGCAGGCTCTTCCAATACGCAACCCTCGTACGTCAGCGGGGCAGCGGCTCGGCCATGTCGGCCAGCGCCAATGCCAGCACGGTCATCGCGGCGGCATTCTCCTGCAGCTCGCGTGGGTTCACCTTATCGAGAGTGTCTGCCGGTGTGTGGTGATAATTGAAGTACACGGTGCCGTCCTGCAGCAAGCCAAACGTAGGGACGCCCTGGTGTGCGATGGGAGAAATGTCTGCGCCGGGTGAATCGTGGGCCAGTTCGATTAGATTGGCGCCGGTAGTGCTGAGTGTTTCCTGCACTGGTTTCAGCCAGTCCTGGTCCGCCGACGGCATGTCAGTGTTGAAACCCAGGGGGTGGCCGGCGCCGAGGTCGCTTTCGATTGCCGCGATGTGATTCGTCAACTCGCGGGCATGCTCCAGGGCGTAAGCATCTCCTCCGCGCAGCCCGCTCTCTTCGTTCATCCACGCCACCACGCGCACCGTGCGCCGCGGCCGCAAATGCAGTTGCTGAAGAATGTGCGCTGCTTCCATGGCCACGGCCACACCGGCGCCGTCGTCGATGGCGCCCGTACCCAGGTCCCACGAATCCAAATGCCCGCTGACAATCACCACCTGCTCCGGATGCTCGCTGCCGCGCAGGTCAGCAACCACGTTGTAGCTGGTGACATCCGGCAGCCGTTGCGGTGTCAGGGTCAGGTGCAGACGCACCCGTCCTTGGGAGGCGAGATGAGCGATAAGGTCGGCATCTTCCGCGGTGACCGCGCCTGAGGGAATGCTCGCCTCCTCGCTCCAGCCCGTGTGCGGCAGCCGGAAGTCAGCCCCGCCTACGGAACGCACCAGCGAACCCGCGGCACCGAGAGCGGCTGCTTCCTTGCCGCCGCTGCCGCGGTACTTCACCGCTTCGCTGTAGGCGTCGCCCCAGCGCCCGGCCCGGGTTTTGCGCACATCGAATTTCTCATTGAAAAGGACGATGCGTCCCGCAATTCGATCGCGGCCCAGTTGCTTCAGTTCCTCGAAATTGTTGACCACCACCACGTCGGCGGTGATGCCCTCAGCCGGAGTGGCGCTGCCGCCGTAGAGCGCCGTCACCACAATCTTCTGTCGCGTGCCGGCGGGTTGCCCGGGCCACGCCACCAACTCGGCTGTTTCCGCGCCGCGCACCCAGTGTGGAACCTGCACCGGCTCCAGCTTTACGTCCAGTCCGAGACGGCGTAGTTCCTCGGCCACATGTTGCACTGCGGCTTCCGCCTGCGGCGACGCCGTAAATCGTGGGCCGATGTTCTCCGTCAGATACGCCAACTGTCGCCAGGCGTAGTCGCTGGCCAGGGCAGCGTCGCGCGCCGCCACTAGGTTGTGCCGCAGCGCCGCCGAATACATCTTGTCGAGATCAACGCTGGGGGTGGCGGCTGGTTTCTGCGCCAGTGCTGCACTGATGAGTACTAGCAACACTCCGGCCACGGTAGGCTTTCTCATGACGGCAGTTTCCCTTCTATCAATTTGCCGAACTCAACGCTGGCGCCGGGTACTCCGGCAGTTTGTCTTTGCTATCGTTGGCTCGTTTGACTTGCAGTTCCTCAAACAGCAGCGACGGCACGATTACCGACTGCGGCACGGGATCGGCGGAATTGTCGGCGGTGGCGTCGTTGCCGGCAGCCAGCAAATCGCTGCGCAACGCGCGGGTGTCGAGCTCGCCGAATACCGCTCCCCGCACCAGCTCTTCCCGCCCATCTTTCGCCCAGACGCGATAGAGCAAGCGGGGCCGCAGGCGCACGCCCAGAGTTTCGACGATATAGCCATAGGCCAGTTCTTTTTCCCGGCAGATCTCGATCAGCTTGTTCTTGAGCTCGGCAGGCGAAAGCGTTTCCGTGGCGCTGACCACCAGAGTGCTATAGGCAGCTTCCGGCCAGCTGAAGGGCAAAGCTCGCCCGTGGCCATTGGAATCCGGAAAATCGCGAATCGGCTGACGGCTGGTGAGGTAGCTGACCAGCCGGCCTTGGTCCACCAGCGTGATGGGTTGACCGGCTACACCTTCGTCGTCCACCGCGTAACCGCCGAGGAGTGCGTGTCCGCCAAAGCTGTTCAACGCCGGATCGTCCTTGACGGTGAGAAACGGTGGCAGCACCCGGCTCTTGTACTCCGCCGACCATTCGCCGGTCGTACGCGCGGGTTTGCCCAACTCCGGCCGCTGGCCCAGAACATTTCGTCCCACCAGCGTGCTGACTACATCCGCAGCGGCGGAGGGGCGGAACAGCACCGGCCCGCGATACTCCTCGTCCGCCAGGGGCGCGATGCGCATCTGCTCCAGCGAATCCAGCATGTCGGCCATACGCTTGAGCCAGGCTTCCCGTGCGGGCAGCTCCTTGGCGTTGCTGGTGAGCTCCTGGATGCCGCGTTCCAGACGCATTCCGTCTTCTGCCTGGGTACTCCCCCCGCAATTCAACTGATAGGAGTTGCGCCCGTCGCGCACGATGGCGCCCTCGCTCGTCACCAGGTAGCGCGACACCGCCTGAAACCGCAGGCGGCCTTCTACCGACTCCAGCTTCGGATGGCGACGGTAGAGTGCGGTTGCTTCGAGTAGCAGATCGCGATAGGGCGCCGTGGGCGCCTCCAGCCTGGCCGTTGCCGCGAGCCGTTCCACTGCCGGCACACGTGCAAAATCATCCAGCGGATGTTCAATGGTGAGTTGCTTCAACTGCGCCTGCTTCTGGGTAAAGTTCTCTGTGGCCTGCTTGTAGGCGCGGTCGGTGGCCAGCCAGAGCGCATGGCGCAGCGCCAGGTTGTCGTTGTCGAGCGGGGCCACGTTGGTCAAGCCTTCGCCGCGGCCGATGGAGCTGTCTTGCTTGTAGTCTCCCACGCGCACCACGACGCGCAAGATGCGGCTCTGGATGCGGTTCTCGCGCCGCAGCGAACCAAACGCCGCTTCCGCCGAATACTCGTCCAACTCCACGATGCGGTACTCGATGTAGTAGGGCGTAGCCACGTTGTCCAGCTTGAGCCGGGACTGCGAGCGGTGCAGTTCCTCCAGCATGGCGCGGAGGACGGGGTCTTTTTGCGCCTCCGTATTTTCAGCGGCGACGGCAGGAAGCTGGGTGACGGCAACCAGAAGCAGCAGGAGAGCACCGAGCAATCTCGTCTTCATCGGGAAACTCCGTTGGCCGGCGCTTTGTCCGCGCCCGGAGGTGGAAGAATAGGCGGACGCATGTGTTCGTGCGCGCGCTTCTGCACCTCGATTTCAGAAAACAGCATGGCCGGCGCCGCCGCCGCGACGGGCACCTGTCCCGACTCGGCGCCGCAAATGCCATTGAAGACGGCCTGCGTGTCGCCCGTAACTAGAATCCGGTTCAACGCCGCCAGCGGCGTGCCCACAATGTCTACCCCCCGCACCAGTTCATCGGGACGATTGTCGGCGTAGACCTTCCACACCATCACGGGCAACACCTGAAACGCTTGCGGAGCGGCGCGCGAGGTCAATGTGAATCCGCCCTGGATGTCCTCAAAGTAGAGTCCATAGGGTTTGCCCTGCTTGCGGACTTCCGCCTGCAGTTGCTGCCGTATCTGCGCATCCGGCACGCTGTGGGTGGAACTGACGATCAGATTGCCTTGCCGTCCGATGGGCATCAGTCCGCCCTGGCTGCGGCCGTGGCCGTTGGACTGGCTGAAATTCTTCACCGGGATGCGCGACATCAGAAAATTTTTCAGAATGCCTTTTTGGATGACTTCCACCCGGCGCGCCGGTATGCCTTCATCATCAAAGCGATACCAGCCAGCCAGTTCCACGCCGTTGAGTTGGCGCAGCGTGGGATCATCGGCAACCGACAGAAAATCTGGCAACACGGCTTGGTTCACTTTGCGCGTGAAGGTCTGGCCTTCGTCATCGCCACGTTGGCGGTGACCTTCGAGACGGTGTCCGAGCACCTCGTGGAAAAACACCGCGGCGGCGCGCCCAGAGAGAAGCGCAGGCACAGTAGCGGGTTCAGCCAAAGGCGCGGTCCGCAACGCCTTGAGATCGGCGGCCATCTTCTCTACCCGCGCCGTGATCTCCGCATCGCTCGGCAGCTTTTCCGGCGTGGCCGCTTGAAACGTTTCCACCCGCAGCAGTTCCATGCCGTCGTCGGCGCGAACCGTTGCCATCACTTGCAGGCGGACCACCTGCTCCGGCGTGGCCAGGCGGCTGCCCTCGCTGGAAACGAAGTGCGAGCGCGTGTCTTCCACCAGCAAGGTGGCGGCTGATTCCTCCACCTCCGGATGCGAGCGAAAGAGTCCGGAATAGCGGCGCAAGCGCGCCTCCCACTCGGTGCGATTCAAGTCCAGGCGGGCGGGAAAAGGAGTGACGGAATTCTGCGGCGCTTCTTGGGAAAAGTCTGGGGAATCGTCGTCTTCTTTGGCCCGTACCGCGGTCTGGGTCTTGACGTTGGCCAGTGCGCGTTCGGCCTTGCGGTACTGCTCGTAAGTGAGCCGCCACAAACTGCGCGCGATGGCGTCGCGATCGTCACCCCCGGGTAGAAATCCGGAACTGATACCGGAGCTGCGGCTCTCGTCGTGGGTGTTGTCCAGTGCCGTGCTGCCGGTGTGCAACACCACGTCGGCGCGACGCGTGGCCACCTGCGTGGAAGCCAGCAGTGCTCCCTGGCTGGCCGCGATCACCGTGAAGTCCTGATCGTAGACGGTGTAGCTCAGGTAATAAGGCGGGGGATCGAGTTTGCCCAACTCGGCTTGCGCCCGATGGAGTTCGCTCTCCATCACACTGAGCAGCGGCGGCGGCGAAGCGGGATCAGCACCGCTGGCTCCGGTGGGGGCGAGGGCAAGAACGGCGAAGGCAACAAGAGGCAGGAAGGCGGCGCGCGAGGGAGACGACATGCGCCCTCAAGTGTAAACGAGAGGAGACGCCTGCGGCATGAAATGGGTTGGAAACACAGCCACCACAAAAAACGCGGCCCGGTTGAATTGTCAACCGGGCCACCGTGAAAAAGAGGCAAGAGGATTTTAGGGTGAGCGAAGCGGGGTGCGCTTCCGACGGGCGGAATACGCCTGCATTGAAGGTCGAGAACGGTGGATTGGCGAGTTCATTTCGAGGGTACAGCCTCTTTTGTTGTACCTTCAGAATGCATTTGCCGAGCCAAAAGTCTGGCCCGGTGCGCGCTGGTTGAGGTTTGACCTAAGTAGTTGAAAAATATGAGGCGGCGCAACGGCCAACTTCCCCGCCCGCGCCTTGCGCTCGGGTTCGACATGCAGCCAGATGCACATGTTGGTCTACTTGACTGCTGCTGGCGGGTTCAGCGGCCCCAAAAGCGGCGAGGGGCGCGCGTTGCCGCGCACCCCTCATTCGCTCGTGTCTCAGAGATCCCCTAGCTGCTTCCGGTTCCCGTCCGTAGCTTGCCGGGCAGGAAGTGGTAGGGCGGCCACGGACCACTCAACACCAGGTCGCAATTCTTGAACTGGCGGGTGGCCATGTTGTAGCGGTTTTGGTACTTGGCGATGGACTTGGTGTCAATCAGGTGGGCGATGTCGAGCAGCATGCCGGTGGCGTCAACCTTGCGGCAGCTGACTTCCGCCTCCAGCGGGTTGAATAGCTTATGCACCTGCACCGTAATGGAGCGTGCTTTGCTGTGCCGTTCGCGTTCCTTGGAGGCTTTGACCCGGAGCTTGCTCAGGTAGTCGCCGCCCACGGTATTGGGCAGCTCCACATCGTCAAGAAAATTCTTGAGCGAGCCGTCGCGGAGCACTAACTTGATGTGCATCTCGGACTTACCCCGCAGCTTTTCCACGCTCTGACCGAAAGCCCGGCGGTTGGAGCGCACCGATTGACGCAGCGCTTCGTCATTCTCGAAGATCGTGCCGAAGCGGAAGGGAAGCACCGTGCCCAGGCGGAAGCAGCTGCTTACCACGCGAGCATGTTCCACCAGGGTTTTTTGGTCCAGCTTGGTGGCTGCGCGCTCTACTTCGCTGACCGTGACCGCGAATTCCCCGCTGGGATAGCCGAATACAGGAGCGTCGCCGATGCCTTGGACACCTTCGAGCAAGAACGGTTTACGGGAACGAACACCATTGGAGAGGGTCTGTAATTCAGTGAGACAGTATGCGTACCACGCCATGCGCTTCCTCCGAACCTGGGGACGCCCAGTGCTCAGTTCACAGCGAATTGTTTATCTCAACCTGGAAGAAAGGGCAGTACTACGTGAGGCGGAGCGCCAATTACGCACTCCAGTATGAAGTCTACTGCTCGCAGTTACTGATTGCAACAGAAATGAAACAATCCGATGCGAAAAAACGTTTTAGCATGCAAGAATCTGCATCCTGATTCAGATTGAGACGGCAAATATGGCTGGCGGTCAACTAACTCTTGCTCGACGACTTCTGTTTCTGCGTCGCCCGCACTCGCGCCCGCTCCTGTAACTCGTGCCAGGCCACGCGGCTCATTTCCGACGTCGGCGCGGGCTTCCCCGTCCATATCTCAAACTGCCGCGCCGCCTGCTGTACGAACATCTCCATGCCGGAAATAATCTCGGCGCCTTTCGCCTTGGCGGCGGCAAGCAACGCCGTCTCGAGGGGATCGTAGACCATGTCAAAGACAATGCGGGCGCGAATCTCTTCGGGCCGCAGCGGCGATTGACGTGGGTTGGCCATACCCAATGGCGTGGCGTTGATGATGACGTCGAAGCTGAGTTTTTTCAGGTCCGCGCGGCGAATCACTTTGGCCTTGGCTTGCTTGGCCAGTTTCTGCGCCGGCGCCGACGAGCGGTTGAGAATAAACACTTCAGCGCCACGGTCACGCACCCCAAAAACTGCGGCCCGGGCGGCTCCACCCGCACCCAACACCAACACCTTCGCGCTGTCCAGATTCAACCGCTGCTCCAGCGGTCGCACGACCCCAGCCGTATCCGTATTGAATCCGTACAGTTTGCCATCCTGAGCGCGAACCACGGTATTGCACGCTCCAATCTTGGCGGTCAGCGCGTCCGTATTGTCCAACTCCTCGAGAATGTCCTCCTTGTAGGGCATGGTGACGCTGAGTCCGGAGATGGGGATTTCACGCACGCAGGCCAGCAGGTCCTTCAGGCTGCGCGCCTGCAAGCTGACATAGACGGCGTTCACACTCTCGCGGCGCATGGCGGCATTCATCAGGGCCGGGGACAGCGAATGTCCAAGCGGATCTCCGGCGACGCCGTACACGCGGGTGGCGGCGTCTACCTGGTCAATGCGAAAAACATCGCGCAGGGTCCGCGCGGTGACTTGGCCCGGCGCCGTTTCTTCTCCGGGCACGGCGGCGGCAAACGTGAACACACTGCCGGCGCGCACACTCAACACGCGACTCACAATTCCTTGCTCGCCCATGCACACGCCCACGAGGGAATGGCGATAGCTTTCCTTTTCCAGAAACTTCATCATCACCACGTTGTCATGCAGCGTGGTGGCGGTACTCACAATTTTGTAGAGGTCGGCGGGGAAGGCGGTCATGCGGGCCAGCGTCTCGCTCAGCTTGCGAGTGGCGTGAAAATCGTGAAAGGACAGAATGAGGCTGCCTTGAGCACGCAGGCGCTGCATCTGCAACGGCTTGGCTCGCAACGCGCTCTGCAGTTCTAGGTCCACCAACTGGCAGCCGGCGCCGGCGGCTTTCATCAGCAGCTCGATTTGTGAAGCGATGGAGCCGCGGAACTTGCCGCCACTGCTGGCGCGGCGACACGTGGCAATCGCAGTTACGTGGGGGTGGGTTTCCAGGAACTGTTTGATCTTGGGCAGCGCCTGTCCCGGCCGGGCCAGGTAATCCAAACGAAACTCAAGAAAAGAGTTGTCCCGAACCAGGGCTTCTGCTTTTTGCACAAGTTCAGCGGGATTCTTGCCCACCACGGCAACGCAGACCTTGGGCAGTCGGTGGGGCTGCAGACGGGGCGTGAGGGGGCTCGCTGTCATGATGAAGAACGGCGGGAATCATACTCAGGCACTCGCTCCGATGCAACTCTGGTGTAACACTTCTGGCCCAAAACCTGAAAGTGGGTACCGGGCAGCGCACTAGCGTAACCTTGACCCGCCTCCCCTGGTGGGTTAGTTTTCGATTGAAAAGCCCTGTTCTACCTAGCATTTACAGTGATCTTGCGGGTTTAGGGTGGGGAGCCCGAAATCGGAGGTAACATGAAGAAAACAGGATGGTTCCTCGCGTTGTTGCTGGTGGCTAGTGGGGCGTGGGCCCAAGGCGGCCTCGCCGACGACGCCGGCACAAACGCCACAACCTTTCCGATTGAGCGGATGAAGGCGCCCACCTACGCGGACCAGTACTGCGCGGGTTTTATCACCAAGGAGCTCCTGCCCAACGCCAACTATGTGGGCGGCGGGCTGCATAGCCCCAGCACCACCAAATACACGATCGGCGACATCGTGTTTCTGACCGGCAGCGGCTACCAGCCCGGCCAGCAGCTTGAAGTGGTGCGCGAACTTCGCGATCCCAACCGTTTCGAACTCTTTGACGGCCAGCAGAAGATGATCCGGGCTGCCGGCCATCCCTATTCGGAGCTGGGCCGGGTTCGCGTTCTGGACACCCGCAACAAGACAGCGATTGCCCGGGTGGAATACAGCTGCGAGCCGATGGTGCCGGGCGACAGCCTGATCCCGTTCAGCGAGAAGCCGCAGATTACTCTGCGTGAGCCCGGGCGCCTGGATCGCTTCATGCCGGCGAACGGCAAACCGATGGGCCGAATCATCATGGCCCGGGATTTCGACTCGCAACTCGGGTGGGGCGGCAAGGTCTACATCAATGTCGGTTCCAACCAAGGCGTCAAGGTCGGAGACTACTTCCGTGCCGTGCGCCCTTACAGCAACGATCTCAAGGATCCGGTGGACTCGTTGTCATTCAAAGCGTCTACGGTGGAAGACACGCAGCGCCGGCCAGCGTCGCTCGAAGCCGGTATGTTTACCAAGGAAGGAAGCGGCCCCGTGGTCCACGTTCGTGATTTTCCGCGCCGCGCCGTGGGCGAAATGGTGGTCCTGAGCGTGACGCCAACCACTTCTACCGCTATGGTTGTGTTTGCGGTCGAGGACGTCCATGCCGGAGACTTCGCCGAAGTGGAGTAGGCGAAGCTCCACGGGAAAATCAACAAAATACCAGGCGGGGAGGGCAACCTCCCCGCTAATTCTTTTCCGGCTCCATATCGCCAAACACTTCTGCCGTGAACCCCTCAATCCGCACTCCTTCCTGTTGCCAGGCACCGCGCGGAAGCCCCGCTTTACGACAGGTTTGTTCCAGGAACGTCGTGCGGTCCCACTGGTGTTCCAGCGGTACTTGCGGGAGAAGCAGGCCACGATGCTGGCGCAGCGTGATCACCAAACCGTGCCGCCCGATTTCCACGTCCGCGGGCGCGATGGGTTGCGGGCGGGAGAGCACGCTGATTTCTACCTGCAGGTGGGGAGCCTCTTCCTGGGTCACGAGCGGGAAGCGCGAGTCCTCAAAGGCAGCGGCCCGAGCCGTCTCGGCTACGGTCTGATACAAGGAGGTGATAGGCAGGACGAAACCCACACAACCCCGTAACGCGCCTCTGAGGTGCAGCGTGGTGAACGCGCCGCGCGCTTCAGCAAGATGGGGCGACGGAGGCTCGAGGTTGAGCGCGGCTCCGGAAAACTCCGCCGCAATCGAGTCGTGCGCCAGTTGCAGCAGTTGTTGCCGTTCCTGCGGCGAGTATTCGGTCGGGCCGCTCACGGGAGTTCCCCCGGAAACAATCAGGACGTCGGTTGGCGGTTGACGGCGACCACAGCCTTCCGCCGGCGGCTGAGGATGAATGCACGGCGACGGCGTTTCTCCACGCGCCGGTCGAGGTGCGACCAAAAGGCGACAAAATAATCCACCGCCGACCACGCCGAAAGTACCAGCATCACCCACAGCGCGAGCACGGCAATCCAGTGCACGGGAACGATGACGAAACCAAAATTCCAGATGTCCCAACGATGATCGAGAATCGCCGCGACCACGCAAACAATCTGGACGAACATCTTGAACTTCCCGAGATCGCTGGCTTCGATGGTGAAGCCTTCGGAGGCGGCGATGGAACGCAGACCGCTGACCAGAAATTCGCGCCCAATTACCACCACCGCGATCCAGGCCGGAACCATGCGCGGATTGAACTGAACCAGAGTAATGAAAGCGGCGGCGATGAGCAGTTTGTCGGCGACGGGATCCAGCAGAATGCCTAGCGCGGTTACTTGACCCCGCCGGCGCGCCAGGTAGCCGTCCAGCCCATCGGTAATCGAGGCGGCGATAAACACCAGCGAGGCAACCAGTTCCCGTTCGCCGGGCACGGCGGCAAACCGGCTGCTCGAGAGAATCCAGATAAGCAGTGGGACCGCCAGAATTCTCGAAAACGTGATGGAGTTGGGCAGATTCACAAGGGACGACGGACACGGCCCAAAACGCCGCGGAACGACTCGATTATCCTCCACGGGAGAAGCGAACGCAAACCCTGGGCAGCGCCAAAGGGGATGGCCTGCAGCCTAGGATTTCGGCTTCAACAAGCTGAGCGCCGCCGAGAGCAGGTTGCCGCTTTCCCCGACTTGGCCGTTGGGTGTGAGCTTGTCAACGATGGAGGGCAGCAACGCCGCCAGGGCTTTCACTTGATCGCTGCCGAGCGCGTGAGAAATCTGGTCCGCACTGGCTTTTTCATGTTTTCTCTTAGTCCTTCTCCGAGGCGCGATAGCCGGCTTTCGTGGCCTCATCTTCAGTCATGAATTTCCCGTTCTTGGTGTGTCCATACCAGCGCCCGCCTTTGTGATAAACGCCGGAGTCGAGATTGACCCAGACCTTGCCGCTGGACTTGGCAGCGTCAATTTCCGGTGTGCTGGCTGCGGGAGCTTTCGCTTTGGTAGCGGACTTGGCTGGCGCGCTGGACGCAGCTGCAGGCGCTGGAACAGAAGCAGAAGAACTGCTGCTGGAAGAACTCGCCGCGCCCGAGGAGGATGCAGCCGGGGCTGCCATCGCGTCCGACGAGGCCGTCTTGCGCTTGCGGCTCTTCTGCGAAGGAGTTTCTCCCGCCGCCGTTCCGGAGGCTGGTGCCGTGGCTGCGGCCGAAGTGTCGGCGGATTTCTTCTTGTGGCTCCTCTTTGGCTTAGCGTCGGCGGCGGTGGTCTCGGCTGAAGCAGCAGCGGCTGCTCCGGCTTCATCCTCTTTGCTCTTGCTCTTGTGCTTGGACGGGGTCGCCGAGGCGGTGGCGTCGGTTGCCTTGGAAGCGCCCGTGGCGGCTGCGCCGGACTTGTCATCCGTACTGGCACTGTCCTTCGCTTCCTGTTTTTTCTTCTTTTTCTTGGAGGTGGTGTCGCTGCTCTTGCTGTCATCGCCCGCACCCGACGACTGGGCCAGGACGGGGGCGGCCGCCAGTGCCAGCACAAAGCTGAGCACCGTGGCCCATGCGAACAGGCGCATCTTCAGAAGTTTCATTGAAATCCTCGCTGCTGATTTGTGTGTGCTCGGCACCCCTGCGTGGTGGAAGGGGAGGGAGAACCGCCGCCAGAAGAACAACGGCCCTGGATTTTCTCCAGGGCCGCCATGATGCCAAGTCTCAGTCCGAACGTCAACCGTTACGACGTGGCATCCGGAGTTATGCGATGAGATGCCGGGCGTGCCGCGAACGTTGCCTCGATGGAAAGTCGGATGGAGCGGGGACTTCCACCGATCACCTGGGTTCGGAGCGGGGCCGCCGGGCCGCAAAAGTTCAAGGGTCCCAGCGGAGACGAGATCGTCCTGCAGTGCCGCCTCCAGCGGGCCAGCCGGTTTGACCGAATATCTACCATCTAATAGGATGGGTCGGCGATGGACACACGCAGCAAGATCCTGGATGCCGCGCAGGCTTTGGTGCAATCGATTGGTGCCAATGCCATGAGCTATCAGCATGTCAGCCAGGAAGTCGGCATCCGTAAGGCCAGTATTCACCACCACTTTCCTGCCAAGGAAGATCTGTTGAACGCTCTGATCGATCGTTACGGCGACTCCTTTTTTCGGGCTGTGGACGGTATTCTGGCCTCCCGGAAGAACGGTTTGGGAAAGCTGCGCGAGTACGTGGCGCTGTTCGAAGCCACGTTGCGTGGGGGTCGGCAAGACAAGGCCTGCCCCATGGGGATGCTGGGCGCGGAAGTGCGGACGATTGGAGCCGGCCCGGCGAAGCGGGTGAAGCGCTTTTACCTGCAGAATGACGCGCGGCTGGCGGCCCTGCTGGAGGAGGGCCGGAAGGATGGCAGCCTGGGCTTTGAAGGGAGCAGCCAGGCCGCGGCCGGCCTGGTGTTCGCCGTGCTGGAAGGCGCCATGTTGCTCGCGCGCGGCCGGGATGACCACGAGCACTTCCGGGCCGTTACCGGCCAACTCCTGCGTTTTCTGAAACCATAAGCAGAGTCTTTTTCCGGAGCCCGATCATCTACCTACTAGAAGGAAGGTAATCTCCCGAGAGCGGTTCACACGCCAGGGAGGAGATCAGCCTTCGCAGTAATTCACACCACCTACTAGAAGGGAGATGCACATGAAAGCTGCTGTTTTCTATAACTATGGAGACCCGACGGTCCTCCGCCTGGCAGAAGTCCCCACCCCAACCGCCCAACCGGGGCATGTCCTCATCAAGGTGCTGGCCACCGGAGTCAACCGGCTGGAGCACTACCTGCGCGAAGGCTCCTATACTCGCTCCTTGAACCTGCCCCACATCCTGGGATCGGATGCCGCGGGCGAGGTGGCCGCTGTCGGCAGTGGCGTCATCCGTTTCCAGGTGGGCGAGCGTGTGATTCCCATGCCGGGGTATCCGCTCTCCGACGCTGACGCAGGATTCGAGCCGCTGAGCGCCGCGCCCAGCTACGCCGTCGCAGGGGTGCTCGCGGCCGGGACTTACGCCCAGTTCGTCAGCGTTCCGGAGCGCTGGGTGGTCAAGGATCGGACCGGCTTGGCCCCGGAGTTGGTTGCCACCTTACCTATGGTCTTGGTCACGGCGGTGCGCGCGGTCCGGGTAGTGGGTCAAGTCGAGGCTGGGGACAAGGTGCTGGTTCATTCCGGCGCTTCCGGGACGGGCAGTATGGCGATCCAAATCGCTCGTGCTCTGGGCGCTTCGGTCGCTGCCACGGTGAACAATCCGGAGAAAAGGCGATTTGTGGGCGATCTTGGCGCCGAACTGGTCATCGACATGAGCCATGACGATTTCGTGAAGAAAACTTTGGACTGGACCAACGGTCAGGGCGCGAGCGTGGTGATCGACAACCTGGGCGGCGAAGTTCTGGGCCGGAGCCTGGCCGCGGTGCAGCGTCAAGGCATCGTGGTGACTTTGGGCTTTGTGGCCGGTCTGGAAGTTTCTTTCAACATCCGCGATTTTTTCTTTTCGCAAAAACAGCTTCGCGGAACGTTGATGGGCACGGTGGCTGATCTCGAATGGGGACTGGAACTCGTCCGTGCAGACAAGATTCGTCCCTTGCTTGATCGCGTTTTGCCACTCAGTCAAGCCTCGGAGGCCCACCAGCTACTGGCGGCAAACCGAGTGAAAGGCAATCTGGTTCTCGACCCCTGGGCTTTCTAAGTGATTCTCAAAGCTCGATGGCTCAGTAATTCTTGAAGTCGCCGGAAGCGGGCGACAGGAGGGCGCGCCCAACGGGCTGGGCGCTGCGCACTGCGCACTCATCTAATCGACCTGCTAGGCGTAGATCCCGCGCTGACGAATGGTGTAGGCCACGCGGTCAATCGCCAACATGTAGGCTGCGATGCGGTTGTTTACGTTATGCGTGTCCGCAAAACGCACCACATCCTCGAAGGCGGCGCGCATGATGGTTTCCAGTTGCTCGTTGACCACCGATTCTTTCCAGAAAAATCCCTGGCGGTCCTGCACCCATTCGAAATACGAAGCAGTGACGCCGCCGGCGTTGCAGAGAATGTCGGGGATGACGAAGATTTTCTTGTCGGAGAGGACTTCATCCGCCGCCGCGGTGGTCGGGCCATTGGCGCCCTCGGCCAGGATGCGGCACTTCACTTTGTCCACGTTACGGCTGGTAATCTGGTTCTCGGTCGCTGCCGGAATCAGAATGTCGCAGTCGGTGATCAGCAGGTCGGCAGTGTCCATGGCCTCGGCACCCGGAAATCCGTGGATGGTGCCATTGCGCTGGCGATGTTCCCAGAGCGCGTGCAGATCGATGCCGTTCTTGTTGTAGAGGCCACCGTCAAATTCGCCGATGCCAATGATCTTGTAGCCAGACTCGTGCATGAGCAGCGCGGCGTAGGAGCCGACGTTGCCGAAGCCCTGCACGATGACGCGCGTCTCCGTCCGATTCATGCCCAGCTTGAGGATAGCGTCTTCGCAGGCGATCTTTACCCCGCGCCCGGTGGCCTCGCGTCGTCCGCGGGAGCCGCCAATATTCACCGGTTTGCCCGTGACCACCGCGGTCACCGTCTGCCGCATATGCATGGAGTAGGTGTCCATCATCCACGCCATGGTTTGCTCGTTGGTGTTCACGTCGGGAGCGGGCACGTCCTTCTCCGGCCCGATGAACTCGATCAACTCGGCGGTGTAGCGCCGGGTCATGCGTTCCTTCTCACCCATGGACATCTTGTGGGGATCGCAGATGATGCCGCCCTTGGCGCCGCCGAAGGGAATATTCACCACCGCGCATTTCCAGGTCATCCAGCTGGCGAGAGCACGGATCTCGTCGAGCGTGACGTCCGGGGCGTAGCGGATGCCGCCCTTGGAAGGCCCGCGCGCAATCGAGTGCTGTACGCGGAACCCGGTGAAGACCTCCAGCCGTCCGTCATCCATCTGCACCGGAATATGCACGATGAGCTCGCGGTTGGGGTAACGCAGGATCTTCCACAGGCCTTCATCGAGATTCAGTTTGTGCGCGGCCAAATCAAAACGTGCCGCTTGTGCTTCCCAAGTATTCGTTTCGTTCTCGAGGGTGATGGTTTTCATGATGGCGGTCTCCAGAGATGACGGTAGCCAGCGCGCCAAGAATGGGCGATGGCCGTACCGGTAGGCAACCAAATCCAGCAGGAAGTATAGAGACGAGGGCGGGCAGAGGCAAGTTTATGGGACACACGGGCCCGGGTAGGGCATCTTGGCCGCCGGGTGCCACGTCACTTGGTTAGGGTGATCTCCATCCCTTCGCTGGCGGCGCGCACCCGCGGATAGTAGCTGCGGGCTTCTTTCACGATGCTGTCGATGCAACGGTCATCGTGGTCCGGATCATGGTGGAAGAGCACCAGTTCTTTGGCGCCGCTTTCCATGACCACGTTGACGGCTTCCCGCCAGTGGCTGTGGCCCCAGCCGCGGCGTTTGGCTGCGTACTCCTCGGGCAGGTATTGCGCGTCGTAAATCAGCACATCGGCGCCGCGGGCTAGGTGGCGCACCTTTTTGTCGAACTCGGGATTGCCGGGCTCGTTGTCGGTGGCATAGACCAGCACTCCGTCTTTACTCTCCAGGCGGAAGCCGAGGCAGCCTTGCGGATGATTCAGCCACTGCGCTTCCACGAGGAGGTTGTCGTCAATCTGCACCCGGCCTTCTTCGATGCTGGCAAACTCGCGACGCGCCAGCATTTCATCCATCGTCACCGGAAAATAAGGCGCGGCCATCTGCTCTTCCAGCACGCGCTGCAGGGTGCGGGTCCGCTCGGAAGCATGAAACACGAAGTGATTTTCCGCGCGTTCATAGAGCGGCAAAAAGAAGGGCACACCCTGAATGTGGTCCCAATGGAAGTGCGAAACAAAAACATGGGCGAAGAGGCCGGCGCCCTTCTGGAATTCCCGGCTCAACTGCAGTCCCAGCTGACGAAAGCCGGTGCCGCAATCGAAAATGTAAATGCTGCCACCCAGGCGCACCTCGACGCAGGGAGTATTCCCTCCATAGCGCAAGTTTTCCGCCTGTGGCGTGGGCGTGGAACCACGCACGCCCCAGAATCGCACCAGCATAGTTCTCCAGATAACTTAAGTATTTGACAATCATCTTCATACGGGCTGGCAGTGGCGTCAATTCGCGACCGAGGTACGGAGGTAATGGAAGGGCCGCCACCGCGGAACCGCCTATAATTGCCGTTTCCGTTTCACGATTCAAGGTTGCCCCATGATTCTGCCTCAGTTCCCCGAGTTCGCCCGCCTGGCGCGGGAAGCCACCCTGGTGCCGGTGGCTAAAGTAGTGACAGCGGACATGTTGACACCGGTGTCGGCGTTTCTTGCTCTAGCTGCCCGGGAGCCGGAATCCTTTCTCCTGGAATCGGTGGAGGGCGGAGAACGCATCGGGCGCTACACCTTCCTGGGGGCGGCACCGCGGCTGAAGATTAGCGCCGAGGGCGAGCGCATTACCGTCGTCTCCGGCGGACGGCGGCAAACGCACACGGGCAGCGTCTTTGCGGAATTCAAGAAGCACCTGCGCGAACACCGGCCGGCGCACGTAGCCGGACTCCCGCCGTTTACCGCCGGCGCAGTCGGTTTCTTTGCCTATGACGCCGTGCGGCAACTGGAGCGGATCGGCGAAACGGCGAAACGGGATGTGCGCGTGCCGGACGCGTTGCTGATGTTCTTTGACCGGCTGCTGGCGTTTGACCACCTACGCCACGAGATCTACATCATGGCGGCGGCGGACGTGCGTCAAGAAAGCCCGCGCGCCGCGTATGACCGCGCGCTTCGCGATATCGCACGCATGGAGCGCAAGCTGGCGGCTGGGCCAGGGCGTGCGGCGTGGTTGCCGAAGAACAAAAAGACGAAGGCCGCGATGCCGGTGCGCGCCGCCACCACGCAGGCGCAGTTTGAAACCAGCGTGCGCCGCGCCAAAGAGTACATCGCCGCCGGCGATGTTTTTCAGGTCGTACTCTCTCGCCGCGTGGATTTCAAACCAGGCGTAGCGCCGTTTGATCTCTACCGCGCGCTGCGTACGGTGAATCCGTCGCCGTACATGTATTTCCTGCGCTTTGGGCAGTACCACCTGCTGGGCTCGTCGCCGGAAATGCTGGTGCGGGTCAACGGCCGCAAACTGGAGTACCGGCCCATCGCGGGCACGCATCCTCGCGGGCGCGATGAAGCGGAAGACCTGCGCCTGGAAAACGCCATGCGCCACGACGAGAAAGAACGCGCCGAGCACATCATGCTGGTGGATTTGGGGCGCAACGACCTGGGCCGCGTCGCCGAGTATGGGTCGGTGCAGGTGCGTGATCTCATGTACGTCGAGCGCTATTCGCATGTCATGCATCTCGTTTCAGCGTTGGAGGCAAAGTTGCGTCCGGATCTGGATGCGCTCGATGCCTTCGCGGCGTGCCTGCCGGCGGGCACCCTCAGCGGCGCGCCTAAGGTGCGCGCCATGCAGATCATTGAAGAGCTGGAACCCGTGCGTCGCGGCATCTACGGCGGCTCGGTCCTTTACGCCGACTACGCCGGCAATCTCGATTCCTGCATCGCCATCCGGACCCTGCTGCTCGCAGGCGACCGGGCCTATCTGCAGGCAGGGGCGGGCATTGTCGCGGATTCCAACCCGCGGCGGGAATACGAAGAAACCGTCAGCAAGGCGCAAGCCCTGCTGCGTGCCGTGGCGAAGGCGCGCGGGAGCGGCTAGGGTTTTCCAACGCAGTCGACCCGATTCCGCTAGTTCAATCAAAATCAAGTATAATTGACAATAAGTGATTAGTATGTTCAACTATAACTGTATTTTGTTGAATCGGACGATGCTATGAACCCTGAATTCAGACGTTTACGACGGAGGCAGATTGCCCGTTCGCTCGAGCCATTCTTGGCGGCAGAGACGGCTCGCCCACCACGAGGCTGGATTCGCGCCATCCGCGAAGCCAGCGGCCTCAAACTGCGGGAAGTAGCAGAGCGCATTGGAGGGCCACCTTCGCTCGCGGCCTATATGGAAAGGTCTGAAGCTGAGTACCGCATCACGCTGGGTAAGTTGCGTCAGGTTGGGGAGGCTCTCGGCTGCGAGTTGGTCTACGCGCTCGTTCCTCGACAGGGCAGCATCCACTCCCTGGCGGAGGAGCGCGCGAAAGCGGAAGCGCGCGAAAGCGTTCGCGCGGTGGAGCACACCATGGCACTGGAAGACCAGGCGGTCGGCGACGTGGAAGCGAAGATCGAGGAGCAGACGCAGCGGATACTGAAGAAGCAGTAGGGAAACTTCCCGATGAAAACGCCCGGCGGTAACACTCCGCTCCGGCCGGAAGAACTCGCCGGCCTGATTCCGAGTCTGGCGACGCAACAGGAATTGAATGAGTGGGAACGGGAGAACATCCTGATGGGAAGGGACTGGGCGTTAAAGGACCACACCAACCCAGCCAGGATGGCGTCGGACGAGTACGTCCGGAAACTCCACGCCCGCATGTTCGACCAGACATGGGAGTGGGCGGGTCAATACCGCAAAACCGAAAGAAACCTTGGCGACCCTGTCGCTCAAATTCGCGAGCGCCTGGCGGTGCTCTGGGGCGATGTGCGCCACTGGTTGGAGCGTAGCACTTATCCGCCCGATGAAATCGCAATCCGGTTTCACTACCGGCTCGTGGTGATTCACCCTTTTCCGAACGGCAACGGCCGGCACGCCCGTCTGCTCGCCGATGTGCTGGCGAAGAAACTCGGGCGGCCGGAGTTCACCTGGGGAGCAACCGACCTCATCCGCCCGGGTTCGGCCCGGGCTGCTTACCTGCAGGCCATGCAAGCCGCGGACCGCGGAGACTTCCATCCCTTGCTGGTATTTTCCCGCTCCTGATCGCGCTGCTCCGTTGCCGCCGGTGATGCCCACGCTGAAAGCTGGCGTGACCCAGCCCTGACCTTCGTGTGTCTGGTGGCTCGGACGAAAAACGCTTTACCACGAAGGGACACAAAGGAAATCTTGAGCGCAACGTTCGTGCCTTTGTGGTGTTCCCTTTGCTTTTCAGCGTGTGCCGAAAACATCGCTGGTATTCTTAGGTGCAATGATTCTTATTCTCGACAACTACGACTCGTTTACCTACAACCTCGTGCAGTACCTGGGCGAGATGGGGGCGCAGGTCGAAGTGCGCCGCAATGATCAGGTGACAGTTGCTGAGGTTGCGGCCATGTCGCCGGAGCGTATCTTGATCTCTCCCGGACCGTGTACGCCACGGGAGGCGGGCATCAGCGTGGAGTTGATCCGGTACATGACGGGCAAGGTGCCGGTGCTGGGCGTCTGTTTGGGACACCAGGCGCTCGGAGAGGCCTTCGGCGGCAAGGTGGTCCGTGCGCACACGCTGATGCACGGCAAGACCAGTGCGGTCGAGCACGACGGCCGCACCATCTTCCACGGCCTGCCGGCGCCGTTTACCGCCACTCGTTACCACTCGCTGGTGGTCGCGGAAGACAGCCTGCCGGCGGAGCTCGAAGTCAGCGCGCATACGCGAGACCGCAACGGCGCGCGTGTGATTATGGGCCTGCGCCACCGAAAGTTTCCTGTCGAGGGGGTGCAGTTTCATCCCGAGAGCGTGCTCACCACGGAGGGCAAGCAGCTCATCCGGAATTTCTTGTCGCTCTAGGGCTTTGTGCGGGGCAGCCTTTCGGGGCTTGACACCCGCCAACCGCGCAAGCGATGCTAGCTCTGCTTTGCCCATAACCGCATGACCGAAGGCCCGCCGGAACGCCGTTCCACCCGTCGCTTTGGGTTGCGCCTGCCGGTGTCGGTGAGCTTTCCCGATGCCAAGGGTACCGAGGCCGAAACTCGCGATGTCAGCGCTCGCGGCATTTCCTTCTCGGTGGACTCGGGCATGGCGGAAGGCACGGAACTCGAATTCACCCTGACGCTTCCCCCCGAAATCACGGCGACCGATAGCATCCGCGTACGCTGCAAGGGTAGAGTCGTGCGCATGGAACCTGGCGGTGTAGGCGGCAAGACTTCCGTTGCCGCTGTGATCCACGAATACGAATTCCTCTCCGAACCCTAGGTGCTCGCGCCATCCAGCCAGGAGCTTTTTCGGAGCGTTGCCACACCGCGATTTCTGCCGCTTCTCGTGCGCCGCACGCGTGTTATCGTTGCCTGAGATCCTCTTAAGCCCCTGTGCTGTGCACGAATTCCAGATCGAAATCCTGTGCGGCGGTGCCGCTCCTGTGTTTCCTGGCGCTCGCCGGCACTCTTGCGCCTGGGTTGGCAGCGTCCTGGGCTTCTGAAACCGCGATTTTCCGCAAAATTGAAATTGTTCCTCGCGAATCCGGTATCGAGTTTTCCATCCAGTGCTCGCTTCCGGTGGCGCCACAGGTGCGGCGGTTGCACGCTCCGGAACGCCTGGTGATCGACCTGCCGAATACGCGGGTTGCCGCCCAGCCACAACCCATTCGGGTCGATAGTCCGGACGTACGCGCCATCCGCATCAACCAGTTTCAAGCGGACCCGCCGGTCACCCGTATCGTGCTTGATCTTGTGGGGGCGCGCGAATATTCGCTGGCCAACGAAGGCAGCACTTTGAACCTGCGGGTGCAGTCGGAGAAACTGACGCCGTCCATTACCGTGGCCCGCACTCCCGTCGCTCCGGCCGGGGTGCTGGTGTCCGGCAGCCGTGTTCCGGAAGGATCGGCGGTGACCGCAGGAGCGGACACTGCCACCATGCGCCTGGCGCGCGGTGGAGAAGTACGGGTCTGTCCCGGCACCACAGTTTCTGTCACCCCAGCGCAGAACAGCCGCGACCTAATGCTCGGCATGAGCACCGGCGCCCTGGAGCTGCACTATGTCTCCACCACCTCGGCGGACACCGTGCTCACGCCCGATTTCCGCATCGTGCTAGCCGGACCCGGCGAGTTCCACTACGCCATCAGCACCGATGCCCGTGGTGACACTTGTGTACGCTCGCTGGCCGGCAACCAGGCTCCCGCTCTGATCTCTGAACTGATGGGCGACTCTACCTACCAGGTGAAGCCGCTGGAGCAGGTGGTCTTTCGCGGTGGTCGCCTGCGCCGCGCGGACGCCAACGTGCCTTTTGAATGTGGATGTCCCCCGCAACGCCCCCCGCAACTGCTGGCTGCGGTACCCACCGAGGGCGCAAAGATTATCGCCACCGGAACCGTTCCGGGCCCATTCGCTACGCCGGCCCCAGGCGGTTCTCAGGCCTCAAGCTTGCCGTCCACGCCAGTACCGGTACCGCCCGGGCCGGCCAACGAAGTGCATGTTCAGGTGGACGCGCCCTTTATCTTCCGCGCCCAGGCCAGCCCGGCGGCGGCTCAGGAAGTCGCCCGGCTCACCGTGGTCCGCAATACGGCGCCGCAGTGGATCGAGACCGTCGCCATGCCTTTGAGTGTAGACTCGTCTGCTGCCACAGCTACGCCAAAACCAGCGTCGCCACACAACCACGATCTCTTCAGCGCCATCAAAGGATTGTTCCGCAAATTGTTCGGCTGAGGTTCGAAGCCAAGCCTGGGTTGGGCAAGCGGAATGACTTTTCGGAGGGGTCTTGACGAAAAGGCGATGGCCGCCGTCAAGCAGGGGAAATTCGAGCCCGCGCGGAAAGACAGTCATCCCGTCGTGGTGCAGATCAACGTCGAGGTCAGCTTCCGGCTCTACTAACGGTTAGCGGTCCAACTTTTCGCGGGCCACATCGGCCATCTCGCGGGCCCAGTCGGAGCCGCGTTCCACCGCGTCGCTCACGCGCTCCTGGGCGTCTTCCGCTACATCGCCCAGATAGTCGCGTGCATCTTCATAGCGGCGGAGCAGCGACCGGCGCATCTGGGGGCCGGTTTTCGGCGTCAGCAGCATGGCAGCTACCGCCCCCGCGCCTACCCCGAGCATAAAGAAGGCGGCAGCGATACCAAACGTGGTGCGATCGGAAGCTTCGTACTTTCCGGAAGACATGAGAGCCTGCTTTCTGTCCGGCGTGCGGACTGTCCAACGAGTTTCCGGTTCCCCCATTCTAGTCCCCTGGGGGGTCGAACCTCTACCACCAAGGGCACGAAGGTACACCAAGGCCTCCCCGCAATGACCGTGTTCTCCGCGAACTCTGCGGGCGTTCCTCAGCGACCTCTGCGTTTCAAGATTTCCCCTGGTGTTCCTTCGTGGCCTTGGTGGTGAATGGTGTTGGTTTCGCCGGCGCGTGTACAATAGAGTTTTCCACGAGTCCGGCGGGCTTGGCCGTCTGCCCTCCGCCGGCCCAGCCATCGCATTTCTTAAGGAGATACTCGGCGGTTATGGCAATTCCTGCGACCAAAATGCGTCCGGGCATGGTCATCCGGCACAACAACGATCTGTGCTCCGTTTTCAGCGTGGAGCACCGCACGCCCGGCAACCTGCGCGCCTTCATCCAAGCCAAACTCCGCAACCTGCGCACCGGCGCCATCTTCGAACACCGCTTCCGCTCTCCTGACCCGATTGACAAGGTCACGGTGGACGAAGAGCAGATGGAATTCCTCTACGCCGACGGGGACGACTACCACTTCATGAATATCCAGAACTACGAGCAGATGCATCTGAACCGCGACATTCTGGGTGACGCGGTGGAATATCTGACGCCGAATCTGCAGATTACGATCGAGTTTTTTGACGGCAAGCCGGTGGGCATTGAGCTGCCGCAGACCGTTGAACTTACCGTCGTTGAAACCGAGCCTGGTCTGAAGAGCGCCACCGCTTCCAGCGTGACCAAGCCGGCCAAGACCGAGACTGGACTGGTGGTGCAGGTGCCCCCGTTCATCAACGAGGGCGAAAAGATCCGCGTCGATACTTCCGAGGGAGCCTATCTTTCGCGCGCGTAAACTGAGAGCTGATAGCGAGACGATGACTTCCGGCGATCAGAACCCCAACCACAGCAAAGAGGCGCGCCGCTTTCTGGTGCGGGGGCGAGTGCAGGGCGTCGGTTTCCGCTGGTTTGTAGAGGCCGAAGCGCATAAGCTCGGCGTGGCCGGCTGGGTGCGCAACAACGATGATGGCGCCGTAGAAGTGCTGGCCATGGGTACGCCCGCCCAACTTGCCGGCTTGAAGTGCAAACTCTGGGAAGGGCCGCGGGCCGCGCGTGTGGAGGCCATCGAAGAGCACGCCACGCCGCCGGTGGCCGGCTACCTCACTTTTGGAATTCAGGGAAACGGATAATGTCCAAGCCGCACAACTCTAACCCGCCGCTCAACGCCAACGACCTTAAGAAGCTCATCCGCGAGATTCCGGATTTCCCCAAGCCGGGAATTCTCTTCTACGACATCACCACGCTGCTCAAGGACAAAGTTGGTTTTGCCACGCTGATTGACCAACTCGCTGAGCATTATCTCGGGCGGAGTGTGGACCTGGTGCTGGGCATGGAAGCGCGCGGTTTCATTTTTGGTCCCGCGCTCGCGTATCGCTTGAACGCCGGGTTCATTCCAGTGCGCAAGCCGGGCAAACTGCCTGCGCCCGCCGCCCGCGTCAGCTACGAGCTCGAGTACGGCAGCAACTCACTCGAAATCCACAAGGACGCAATTCAAAAGGGGCAGCGCGTGATTATTGTGGATGATCTGCTCGCCACGGGCGGCACCGCTGCGGCGACGGTGAAACTCGCGCAAGGCTCGGGCGCCGAAATTGCCGGTGTCGGATTTGTGGTGGAACTGGATTTTCTGGATGGCCGCAAGAAGTTGGCCGGACAGGACGTGTTTTCGCTTCTGCACTACGACCACTAGGCTGAAACAGAACTAACGTGGAGACGGCCGCTCTCGGTCGCCCGCTGCTCACCGCACCAGCCGCACCACCGCGCCGACCACTGCGGTCCATATAGCAAGGCTTACCGCCAGCGCCATGCTGAGGCCGAGCACTCCGTTCCAGTTCAACTCGTAGACTTCATCGCCGAACTTTGGGTGCATGACTCCTCCCGCGTGCTGCATTCGCCCGCCGCCTTTGGACCGAGCCCTCAGGTGGTGATGGCTACGAATGCCTGCAGATTTGGATTCGCTGCCTGCGATTGTGTGACTCCTGCGTGGCGGGTGGCAAGTAACTTCGGGTCGTAGGAGTTCCACGGAGGTAACTGCCCGGCCGACCCTTACCCTTCAATCACTTCCAGGTTGATGTCTTTGGCCAGGTAATTCTTCCGCCGGAACCAGTCTTCCATGGCCACGCGCAGTTGCTCGAGCGGCACTGCGGTACCGACTTCCATCCGCCCGTCCGCCACCGGCAGCGTGTTATCGAAGACGGTGGCATTCGTGAAATTGCGCATGGAGAAACTGTCCAGCCACTTCAGCGGGCAGAGATGCCGCTGGCCGTTCTCGAGATATTCCACACGTACTTTGCGGGCAAACATGGCGGATGAATCAAAGCCTGGCGCGGAAAGAAAACCTACTTCTGTGCCCGGGGTCCAGCGACTCGGACCTCCGGCGGCGCATCGAAATTCTCAAAATTCTTGGCAAAGCGGCCACACAGTTCGGCCGCGGTGCGGTCATAAGCCGCCTTGTCTGCCCAGCTGTGGCGCGGATTCAGCAACTCTGAGGGCACGCCCGGACACGCCCGCGGAATGGACAAGCCAAACGCTGGTTCGGTTTCAAACTCCATTTGCCCCAGCCTGCCTTCCACTGCCGCATCCACCATGGCCCGAGTGTAGGGTAGATCCATGCGCTTGCCCACGCCAAACTGTCCGCCTTGCCAGCCTGTGTTCACGAGCCAGCATTGGGCGCCATGTTCTTTCAAACGGCGGCCCAGCATCTCGGCATACGCCTTGGGCGGCAAGGGCAGAAACGGCGCGCCAAAACAAGTAGAGAACGTCGCCTGCGGCTCTTTGCCGACGCCGGCCTCCGTGCCCGCAACCTTGGCCGTGTAGCCGGAGAGAAAGTGAAACATGGCCTGCTCCGGCGTCAGTCGCGAAACCGGCGGCAACACGCCGAACGCGTCGGCGGTGAGGAAGACCACGTTCTTGGGATGTCCGCCCACTCCCGGGACCACCGCGTTATCAATGAAGTCGACCGGATACGCCGCGCGTGTGTTTTCCGTCACGCTCTCGTCATCGTAATTGGGGACACGGGTGTTCTCGTCCATCACCACATTTTCCAGCACCGAGCCAAAGCGCAGCGCGCTCCAGATTTGCGGTTCCTTGGCCTGCGACAGCCGGATGCACTTGGCATAGCAGCCGCCCTCGAAGTTGAAAACACCGTTGGCGCTCCAGCCGTGCTCGTCGTCGCCAATGAGGCGCCGCGCCGGATCGGCGGAAAGCGTGGTCTTGCCCGTGCCTGAGAGCCCGAAAAACAGCGCGCTCACGCCATCCCGCCCGATGTTGGCCGAGCAGTGCATGGGAAACACGTTGTGCTGCGGCAACAGGAAGTTCATGACGCTGAAAATGGATTTCTTCATTTCGCCGGCATAGGCGGTGCCGCCGATCAACACCATGCGGCGGGTGAAATTCACCATGATGAAGGCGCCGGAGTTGGTGCCGTCGCGCCCCGGTTCGGCGTGGAACTCAGGCGCTGCGATGACGGTGAACTCCGCCGCATGCGTTTTTAGCTCCGCCGCCGTCGGGCGAATGAAGAGCTGCCGCACAAACAGGTTGTGCCACGCCTGCTCGTTCACCACGCGGATGGAAAGCCGGTACGAGGGATCAGACCCGCAGTAGAGGTCCTGGACAAACAGCTCGCGGCTGCGCAGGTGTTCAATCACCCGCTCGTACAGCGCATCAAACTTCGCCGGATCAAACGTCTGATTTACGGGACCCCACGCGACCTTGTCCGCGGTCAGCGAGTCTTTCACCACAAATTTGTCTTTCGGCGACCGGCCCGTCCGCCCGGTATACGCCACCACCGCCCCGTTGGCGGCCAGCTTGGCTTCTCCGCGGCGGATGGCGTGCTCCACCAGCGGCCCCGGCGCCAGGTTGAAGTGCACATTCTTCCGGTTGAGCAGGTCGCCGATGGGTGTGCTCTGGGTCGCGGTAGCCATGAATCCTCTCCTTAAAGCAAAGACCTACTATTTTCCCTCAGAAGCCGGGTATCTCCAAGTGATCAACCTACTTCTGGGGGGAGGGAAACAAGCGTGTGATGGGCTTGAAGACTCGCAAGCCACTGGTACCAATAGGCTTACTTGAGATTTACTGCGCCGGAACGGCCAGCATTTCCGCCAGCGCCGCGTCCATGTGCGCTAGCGTTTCGGCCACGGTCAGCGAGTACATTTCCTGGCCGGCGTGCCCACCCGTCTCGATCGCCGTCTTTAGATAGTGCCCGGCAATCTGGATGGCCAGACGGTCGGTGATCATCTTCCCGGTGCGACGCTGATACTCCACCCACGCCGGATGCGGCAGGGCGATCCAGACCGGGTGGCCGTCCACCAGGAACTTGATGTCGACCGCGTCGGCATGCCGCGTGGCAATGGCCACCACGACAGCCTGAAAGAGACAGTGCGCCTGCTCCTTGGACCAGCGGTCGGCGGCATGAAAGTCGTCAAACATGGCGGGCACAGAAAGTATAGCGGCAGGTGCGGCGGGGGGCAAACCGACCCGGAAAATTCTGGTCGCGCGCACGCTGGGGTGCACATATTTTGTATCTCGTCCCTTCGCAAAAAACGCAAACAACCAGGCACCCCCTGCGGTGGGAGTGCCAGCAAAAGTCCGGGGCGGGTCACCCGCCACTCACAGAAATCAACCTCAAGCACGGGCCACCGGCCTCTCGGTTCTTGGGGGCTACAAGAATTGTTCCAGAAGGGTTCGAGCCTGTTTCAGGTCTGCCGTATCGTGGCCTTCGGTAAACCAAGAGTAGGTTTCTGCCAGCACTCGCCGGGCGTCTTTCTGTCTGGCTGGCTTGCTGTCAAGTCCGGCCAACGTGACGGCTGATCTCAGCTCCCAGGATTTTGCTTGCTGCTCTCGCGCCAGGGTCAGCGCTTGATGGAAACAATGATCCGCTTCAACGAGCTCGCCTGGGGAGGTCTGATGGGGCATGGGTTTCTTGCCCGGGCCGCACAGCCGTGGCTTACCATCCAGTGCTTTCATCATGAATAAGTGGCCCTGGATGCGATAGAGCTCGGCCGTGGAATACATTTCCCCGCCGCGCTCGGCCAGCGCTAGCGCTTCCTTTGCGACCGTCAGGGCCTCCTCTAGTTGCTGGGTCCGCGACAAGGCGACTGCCAGCAAACCGAGGAAATGCGGTCGCCAGAGTTTTGCTCCCGTAGCCTGGTAGGCTGCCAAGCCGCGCCGCATTTGCTCGATGCCTTGTTCTGCGCACCCCAGCTCGACCTCCGCCCAGCCAAGATCAATGTTGCCGAAGGCCAGCCAAAGCTCCAGGCCATGCTCGTCGGCAAGTGCGACCAATGCTTTCGCGTGCTCCTGTGCCAGAGCCGGTTCGCCCCGAAGCTGATGCAGCTGCACCGCGAAATGCCTTGCCACTACCAACGTCTGAGGGTGGGAAAGTTCCTGGGCGAACGCCAGCGCTCCCCGCATTCTCTCGGAGGCCCGGTCGGGATAGCCGAGCACCCATAAGGCTCGGGCGGCAAAGCATTCGCTGACCACCCTACAATCGTGGCCAATGAAGACAGTGTAAGGATGGTTACGGTTAGCGTCATAGAGTGACAGCGCTTGATCGAGGTGGGCCAGCGCTTCGGTGCCTCTGCCCAAATCCAGAAGCGTCACCCCCATAGCGCGGTGTGCTTCCATGATGAGGGCTGGATCCTTTAGACCCTCGGCTAGCCCTAAGAGCTGGTCTGCAATTTCCAGAGCAGCAGGCAGCTCACCGCTGAATTCGTAGAACATGCCCAATGACCAGAGCATGCTGAAGAGCCGGGGGGAGGGGCCGTCCAGCCAAAACAGTTCTCTTGCGCGGGCATACACTTCTTCCACTTCGGTGGCGGCGAAACCTTTGATCGCCATCAGCGAGACGCCCAGAATCATGCGCAACGTGATCTCCTGTTTCGCTCGTTCGGGCGTTTCAGGGAGGGCTTTGAGCACCTCCAAGCCGCGGCTCGCCAGGGTGGTAGCCTCGTGGTGGGCGGAGTGGTGAGAGGCGTTCTCGGCCGCTTGCGTCAGGTATTGCAGGGCCCGAGGCCAGTCGCGGCTTTGCTCGAAATGCATGGCCAATTCAGCAGCAATCTCGCTGACACGATCACCGTAGATGGTCACGCCACGCTCCGCGATGCGATGGTGGATCTGCGAACGTCGCATAGGCGGGATCAGCCGGTAAGGCACTTCCAGATAGAGAACATGATTGAACTTGTGACGAGGGGTAATCGTGCCGTCGGGCAGTTCCACGAGCCAGGCTGGCGACAAGAACTGATGGCGGCGCGCGAGTTCCTCACAGTGCTGCTCCACCCATTCCGTGGGCTTGTCCAGTCCCGCTGCGATGGCTACGGAAGAGCATTCCATGCCGACCACGCTCGCCCCTTCCAGCACAATTCGTTCGTCGGGACTCAGCCGCTCGATTTGCTTTTCAATCAACTGTCGGACGTTTTCGGGGACGCCCAATTCAACGTATGACAAGTCAACCGGCAAATTCCATACCCCGTCGTTCTCAACAATCAGTTTTTCATCCACCAGATATTCCACCACATTCACCATGAACAGCGGATTGCCTTCCGTGCGCCGGTGAATCATGCGGGCCAGCCGGCCAGAAAACTGGTGGCAGGGAAACCTCGCGCTGAGGTATTCCGCAATCGCGTCTTCCGAGAGGTACTCGAGCGGCAGCTCCTGGCAAAGCCCGTGGGCCTGAAGTTCTCGTTTGACGCTTTTGAGCGGGTGCTCCCCCAAAATGACCTCGACCGGACGGTACGTGCCGATTACCACCAGCTGCGCGGGATCCCGCCGCCGGGCCAGGTACGCGATCAGATCGAGGGTTGAGAAGTCGCTCCAATGGAGATCCTCCAGCACCAAAATCAAAGGAGCCTCCGCGGTGAGTGCTTCCAGCGCATCCGCCATCTCGCGCAACATTCGTTCTCGCGTCGCCCCAACCACGTGGTTTTGCATCGCGTTGCGCTCGGCGGGCGGAATGAGAGACGGCATTTGTGCCATCCACGCGGGCGCGTGTTGCCGCAAGATTTCAACGATGCGTGCACCCCCAGCCGATCGGCCCAATCGCGAGAATGCATCCAGCACCGGCAGGTAAGGCTCGCCCGCGCCATAGTGTTCCAGGCACTGTCCACGCGCGATCCGAATTCCGGGAAGATCGACAGCTTGTTTCAGCGAGGCTTCCACCAGGGTTGTTTTTCCAATCCCGGCCTCGCCGGTGATGAACACAATTTGACGGTCCCCGGAAAGAGCTCTTTCGAACCAGGTCCGCAGTTTGGCTAATTCCGGCTCACGGCCCAGAACCCGGGCGACGCCCGGTAAAGTCGCGTGATCGAGAGCCGGCTTGAGCTCCGAGGCGGCACCGGTCCGCGATTCTGCTTCTGAGGCCTGAAGGAGAGCTGGGGCGGAGATTCTCGCGATAAAGCGGTAGCCGCGACGATGTGCCGTTTCGATATAGGTAGGCCCTTCGGCGTCATCACCCAGAGCTTCGCGCAACTGGCGGACGCTGTCTTTGAGGACGGCGTCGCCGACGAACGTGCCCGGCCAAACGGCGTCCAGCACCTGCTGTTTTGTCACCAGCTGGCCAGCGTGGTCCACCAGGAGTCTGAGCACAGCAAAAGCTTTGGGCCGGAGGGGAATCGCCCGGCTGGCCTGCCACAAGCATTCATTCCGCGCGTCAAGCCGGAATTGCCCAAACGTCATGTCTCTCCCGGACTCCATAGCTGGAACCGTAGCCCCACTTTGATGCTCATTGGATGACTTCCAGGTGCTGGCGAACCACAAAATTGTTTCCCTCCCGCAGCATCGTCAGGGCGGTTACAAAAACACCACCGCAACATCACCACAACCTCATGACTCACCGGAAGGCCGCCAGTATTCTCGGACCCAGGTTGGTTCTACTCAACCCAACCAATCATCCCACCGAGGAGAAACAAATGAAATCCAGGTTTACGCTGACAATCGGGCTCGTGCTCGCACTGACGAGCCTGACCGCAATGGCCCAAAACACAACCTTCACCATGGTTCGCTCTGCCGGCGCTGAGGCTGCAGGCTGCATTCCGAACGCTGGGGGACGGGTAACCATCAACTCGATCGGCAACGCGGAAGTGATGCACCTAGAAGCATTCGGACTGCCGGCGAAAACGACCTTCGACGCTTTCGTGATCCAGCTGCCCAATGCCCCGTTTGGTCTGTCCTGGTATCAGGGTGACTTTAAGACGGACAGCCATGGAAAGGGCGTTGCGGACTTTGTCGGACGCTTCAACATCGAAACCTTCATTGTGGCGCCAGGAAGCGGTCCGGCACCCGTCGTGTTCAACAACCCTCCCTTTCTAGACGTAAACACGAACCCCGCGACTGGACCGGTTCACACCTACCACATCGGACTGTGGTTCGACTCGCCGGCCGCCGCTGCAGCTGTGGGGTGCCCGGGTGGTGTAACCCCGTTCAATGGTGAACACCAGGCCGGCATCCAAGCGATGAGCACCCGCAACTTCGGCGACCTCACCGGCCCGCTGAAGCGCATCCAGTAGTTTCTCAGCACCGGACAAACATGCTAATTCCTTCCTCCCCCGATTTCGGTCGGGGTTTTTTATGCGACCCCGCGTTTTTTTCCCAGGATGGCGATGGCTGCATTAACACGACTGAAACATTACGGTAACATCACCGGTGCTTTATGACTCGGCTACACGATTACGGCTATCTTCGGCGTGTGATGAACCGATTGCCACACGCAAACGCTTTCGTGATTCAGTTCCGGAGTGACGCGGATCTGGAAACGAGTCCGATGGGAGGGCGAGTCGAGCATGTGGTCTCGGGACGCACGGCGACCTTCGAGTCTGTGCAAGAGTTGCCCGACCTTTTGCGCAGGATGTTGAGTGAGGCGCGGCAGGCAGAGCAAGTCCCCTCTTAAAGCAAGGGACAGCTCTCAACCGGGGCCCAGGAACAGTGGTATGAAGGAGGCATCGTGAAAAACCATCAGCGTTCCAACAGTGAACCGATACTCCCCAAAGGGTACGCTCACATCAGAAGCGCAATCAGAGCCCTACTGGGAATGGAGAGCGACCTGGCAACTCACGAAGGGAACGCGAAGGTCCGGGATGGAGGCTCCGATGGGGTGGTGGAGCGGCGGAAAGCGAACGTGCTCAGAGCTGAGCCGGAAGGCGATACCACCGGCTAACGAAGCTCATTCCTCGCTTGCACTCTGGCCAAGATGTCGCCATCCACTCTCTTCTCTCTTCTTCAGAGAGAAGTCGGCAGCTACTGCATCGCCTGGCTCCGAGAGGGATGACCATTAGTGACCGACCCCAGCGTCTTTCCGTAATCCGCGAACTGCCAGCACCGCCAGCACAGCCACTGCCAACAGCATAGCCAGCCACAGCACCGCGTTGTGGCGCTCCGACCACGGGCGGTCGTCAGGACGACCGGTAAAAGCGGTGTTTGGTGTGTCCTGCCCCAGTTGTGCCTGGGTAGCGGCTGGCTCCTGGTGGAAAAACTTGGCGTAGTCGTAGACGGGAGCCGCGAGCTTCTCGTCGCCGTAGTAAAGCTTGAGGTTGGCTCTTCCTTGTGGCTCGAAATAGAGACGCCGTTCCAGGGACTGAGGCCGGATGGCGTCAAAGGTCAATGGTTGGTCGTCACCGTTATCGATGGTGATCGTTAGTTGGCCGGCATGGCCTCCGTAGGCAGCGATCGCCAGATCTTCGGCCATCGCCGTAGCGCCGCCGCGATTCATCCGCACCCGGCTGATCGTGCCGACAGCAAGTTGCACTTCTTTTTCGCCGGTGACGCTTACCGCACGACGGAAGTTGATCTGCGCCGGCGGAACGTCAAACTCGATCCGGTCGATGGGCGATTTCGCAGGTACAGTGCACGTGATGATGGTGGTGTTTTTCTGCCGGCAGGCGGCGCCGCACGTTCCCACATTCGTCCAATGGGCGGGTGTTTCCTGCAGATGAGCCACCGTGGCCCGTTTCACCTCAGCCGGAAGAATGCCTGGAGACAGGCGTACGTGAACGTAGCGGAAACTCCAGGTAGGTAGGGTGATGGTGGTGGTTGAGCCCAGATTTTCCCGGGAGAAATCGAAAAGCGTAGAAGGGCTTGGCGCTACAGCAGGAGCCGCACCGAGAAGTTCGTCGCGGCCTTCCGCGGAAGCTGTGACCAGAAAATCTTTCCGGTCCAGAGTCAGATGGATGCGGTTATATTCCGTGACCGGCGTTACCTCGAGATCGAACTCGGTGTGGTCGCCACGGCGGGCCAGGTTGAAAATCTTTACCGCGGTTTCCTCACTGGAAAGTCCAGCTCGCTCTGCCTTGAGTTCGTAGGGCACTTGGGTGGGGCCGTCGTAGAAGCGAAGGTCGGCGAGATCGGTACGAGCGTAGGCCCAGAGGGCAGGATCAACGGTCACATAGTTTTGCCGGTCGGGCGCGGTGATGGCGACATCTCGCACGTGGGCGAAGTAGGGAATCGCAGGCCCAGAGTCGTCCGCAGCGGCGAAGACAAGTAAGCCCAGAATCGTGGCGGCGAGAATTTTCATGCGCCGGAAGACTTTCTTTCGGATCGGTTGCGGCTGGAGAGTTGCAGCCAGTCCCGCTGGTAGACAAAGGAAATCGCCAGCAACATGACGCCCAGCACCAAGAAGCTCACGACACGGTATCCGCGGTCAAGTTGGGAGACGTCGTAGACAAAGACCTTAAAGGTGGTGGCGGCGATGAGCGTGAGTGCCTGCCAGCGCACGAACGCTGACCGGCGCCAGAAACCGACGATCATCAGCATGGCGCCATAGGCCATCCACAACGCGGAGTAAGTAAAGTCCTCGGTGATTTTGATGCTGCGGGTCGTCGCCCAATTCGTTGTCAGCAGGCCACCATTCCGGCGCGCAACCTCCAGGACTTCTCTGGAATAGTAATCCGCAACCTCCAGGCTGAAGGCGATCAACGCGAGCAGGTTCAGGGCAACCAGCGCGATGCCGCCCCCGGTGCGGCCAACGTCATCACCGCGCCGCATGCCGTACCACGCGGTGCCAGCCAGAACCGCAATGGCCACGGCATAAGTGCCGAGGCGGGCATTGAAGATCAGGGTCGTAATCACGAAGTCATCCGTCTTGACCAGCAGACGAACCACTCCCAGGGCCAGCGCTGCCACCGCCAATCCGCTCAGGAACGCCGAGTGGATGCGGTCTCCTAACCACAGCATCACGGCCGCTTCCACCAGCAAGCCGATGGTGATCCAGTGTCCATCCAGGCGAATCGGGATGGCAATGGTGATAAAGCCGACAGCCATGGCGAGATGGAGGAAGTGCAACCTTTCAGCATTCTCTGGGTCGGGAAAGTGTTCTCGGGCCTGGCGGCTCAGGAATATGTAGACAGCCGCCAGCGCCAGGGCAAACCATGCCGTGGCGTGCTTGTCGACTTCCTCGAACATGGAGTAAATCTGGAGGAAGTAGACGCCCGCGTTGATAAATGCCAGGAAAAGCGGCAGAGCTGCAAACGGCGCCGCTTCGCTCTTCGGACGCTGGGCCAGCAGCGGAGCCATGGCAAAGATGGCAAAGAACAAGGTGGCAAAAACCGTCGTCAGGTTGATCTGGCTCCGGTTGTAGAACTGCCAGTACCAGCCGAGATAAAGCATGAGGGTGCCGGCATAACTGAGCGCGAGCAGGCGTCGCCATGGCTTGCGAGCGACCATGACCAGGGTTGCCACATCGAGCAGCGCGACATACAGGAAGAGCTGCAACTCCCGGTTCTCACCGGTGGAGAGCAGGAAAGGTGTAACAAAGCCGCCGGTCAACGCGAACGCGGCGAGAATCTCAGCGTCCTCCGCAATCGCCAAGGCGGCGGTGGATGCCGTAACCGCCAGCATGGCCACAAACGCAACCTCACTGGCAATGAGGTGGTACACGTGAAAGGCGGCCCAGAGCGAAAGGTACATTGCTCCCGTGCCCACCGCCTTTAGCGAGTATGAGAATAAGTTGTAGCCGCGGGAGCGGAAGCGCTCGCTCCATACCACCACTGCTATCCCTGCCAGCAAGCCAATGGCTACGCGGCCCGTGGGGCCAATCCAGTTATTGTCAAAGGCAAACTTCAGAAAGTAGGAGACTCCGATCAGGACGGCAGCAATTCCAATCCGGTTGAGCCAGTGTGAGCCGATGCGGGATTCGAGATCGGCCTGGTTCCGGGGAGCCATGGGCGCTGGCCGCGGCGGAATCTGGGGAATGGCCACCGCCCCACCCGGCAGCGGCGGTGTGGGCGTTGCTGCGGGCGGCGGTGGCGCCGCGATCGCAACCTTTGGAGCTGCCGGAGGAATCGCAGCGGAACTCTCTCGCGCCTCCACCTGGCGTTCGAGTCGATACACCCGGGCCAGCAGGTCCTGAACGATTGCCCGGAGCGCGTGTAGGTCGTTCTGCGAGTTGTCCACGAGACTCCTTTGCGGCGACTTGCTACGGCATTATCCGCGAAACCGAGTCCGGTTTCACTCTACTTCCCTGATACCCGGAACTGCGGAGACTCGCGCCTCGGCCTCAGTGCTTAGGGCGGATCGTCAAGCCGAAGTCTCGCTCCCTGTGCTGGTCCTCGTGATGAGTACAGACGCCATGGGTGTTCTCTCCTCTCGCTCTATATGCCGTTCGACTGCGGCGGGCAGCAGTCTACACCCTCGGCCCGCCTGCACCGCAAATCAGCTTGGGAGAGTCCAACAACTTCGTGTACCTTCGTGTGCTTGGTGCTTTCGTCATGCTCCACCGCCTGGTACGCCCAATCCGGCTCTGGCCCGCAACCGCCACTGGCCGCCGCGTTACCTGGCTCGAACTTTTCTTCGATCTGATTTTTGTTGCCGCAGTGGCCCAGGTTGGACTGCCACTCGCCTCCGACTACTCGCTCGCCGGACTCGCGCGCTACGCCGTGATGTTTCTCCTCATCTGGTGGGCGTGGCTGGGACACACCCTCTACTGCACGCGTTTTGATACTGACGACTTGGATTTTCCCGGTAAATGACTCCGACCTCCCCCGAACCCGCGCCGCTGACCGCCGCCAGCCTGGCCCGCGCCTTCTGGCGCCGCGCCCGCCTCTGGCTATTGCTGGCGTTCGTGCTCTACGCCGCGCTTGCGTTTCGTTCCACGCAGTTGCGACGCCGCTTCGCCGAACCCGCACTTCGGCCCGGCGACGCGGAAGTCCGCGTCTTTGGATTCGACGGCCACCGGCGCAGTGCGCGCCAAATTCGCCTCGCCTACCATGAATACTGCGCCACGCCTTGTACCGCGCGCCCGGTGGTCCTGTTGATTCACGGCAGTCCCGGCGGGAAAGACGATTTCGAACGCCTCGCGCCTCCGCTCGCCGCCCGCTTTCGTGTAATTGTCCCTGACCTTCCCGGCTTTGGTTCCTCCAGCCGCGACTTGCCGGATTATTCCTTCCGCAGCCACGCCGACGAACTGCTGCAACTGCTCGACCAGTTGCACATCGAGCGGGCCCATGTCGTCGGCTTCAGCATGGGCGGCGGCGTGGTGCTGCATCTTGCCGACTCCGCACCGCCACGCGTGGCGTCGATCACCATGCTCTCCGCGATCGGCGTGCAGGAATTCGAACTGCTCGGCGACTACTGGGTAAACCACATTCTGCATGGCGCGCAGTGGGCCTTTCTCGGAGCGCTGCAAAATGCGATTCCCCGCGCCGCGTTTCAGCAAAACAGCCCCGCGCCTTCCTACACGCGCAACTTTTACGATTCCGACCAGCGCCCTCTGCGCGAGATTTTGCGCCGTTATGCCGGCCCCATGCTGATTTTGCATGGCGAGCAGGACATCCTCGTTCCTGTGGAAGCGGCCCGCGAACATCAACGCCTCGTGCCCCAAAGTGAAACTCGCTTCTTTGCCACGGAGAGCCATTTCATGGTGTTTGACGCGCGCGCGCCGGAGATTGCTGCCAGCATCGCGCAATTTGTGAGCAGCGTCGAAACTGGCCAGGCCCGCACCCGAGCCGACGCCGACCCAGCGCGGCTGGCCGCCGCGGAACAGCCGTTTCATCGTCCGCCTGGCCCGCACGCGCGGGCTGTGTCGGCCGTCGTCTTTCTGTTGCTCCTCGCTCTCTTCACCGCGTTCGATGAAACCGCCGGTTACGCGCTCGGTGGATTTCTCATCGCCGCAGGGCGCCTTTCCTGGCTGCCGGTGTTTCTCAGCTGCGCGGTCGGGGCGCTCCTGCTGTTGAGTACATGGCTGCTGCTCGGTCGCTGGTTTGGCTGCTGGATGTTGAAACGGGCGCCGCTCCCCGATTTGCAGCCCGTCCGCTTCTTTGACCACTTCACTGGTCGGCTGGGGACGCTGTGGCGACGCTACTTTGTCTCCGCCGCTACGGTACGTCGCTGGTATCACCTGCCGCGCGCCTGGTTGCGGCAGGCGCTCTGGATTGCGCCGAGCGCCGCGCTGGCAACTCTGTTTTTCTGGCTCGTCTTCACGCCGCCGCTTCGTGCGCAGGTGGTCCGCGACTGGATTACCCTGCAGAGCTTTTTGCTGATGCTGATTCTGCTGATGGTGTGGCGTTGCCTGCGTGCGGCGGGCTCCTCCGCGCATCCGTTAAGATGATTCCGTGCCCGTAGCCCACGGCAAGCCATCCCTGCCTGCTCGCCTCACCATCCTTCGCGCCAAGAACCTCGCCGCAATCCCCACGATTATTCACGGATTCAGCACGCGGCCCGGCGGCTTCTCTACCGCTTACGGCAAGCGCTCGCTGAACCTCGGCTTCACCGAGCACGATCTGCGATCTCGCGTAGAAAAGAACCGTGCCGCGTTTTTCAGAGCGCTGGGTGGCGGGCGCGCATGGAAGCTGGTCACGTTGCGCCAGCTTCATTCCGACCTCATTCATCCCGTCACTGCGCCGCCCGACGCGCCTCTGCCCGGAGATGGTCTGGTCACCAACGTTCCCGGTCTTCTGCTGGCGGTGATGGCCGCTGATTGTTTTCCGATTCTGCTCGCTGATCCCAAGCGCAAGGCCGTCGGCGTTTTCCACGCCGGCTGGCGTGGCACGCTGCGGCGCATTGCCGAGAAAGGTGTGGGCGAGATGCGGCGCTGCTTCGGTTCCCGCCCCGAGGACTTGCGCGCCGCCATCGGCCCGGGCATTCAGAAATGTTGCTTTGAGATCGGCGAAGAAGTGCGCGACCAGTTCCACTCGCAATTTGCCGGCGCCGCCGATTTGTTCCACGAAGTGAGAGACTCCGACCCGGTGCGCGAAAAATATCCACTGCTCTTTCTCACCGCCCGCGCCCCCGGCCACAGCGATCTGCCTTACAAACTATTCCTCGATTTAGCCGAGGCCAACCGCCGCCAGTTGATCAGTGCCGGAGTGCGCGCCAAGAACATCGAAGCGTTGTCCGAATGTACGTCGTGTCGAACCGATCTGCTCTTCTCCCACCGCAAAGAGCAAGGGAAAACCGGACGGATGATGGGCGCGATCGGTCTGCGGCCGTGAAGGGTGGTGTAATCGAGTGATACCCGCCCTCACACCAGCTTCTTCAACACCGCAATCTGCCCCGCGTGGTAGAGGTCGTGCTGAATGGCGCCGTGCATGGTGATGTAAAACGAGTGATCACCGCCACCGAGTTTGCGGTCCAGCCGCGCGGGAGAAAATTTCAAGATCGAGCTTCGCAGTTGGCGATTCGCCACCTCCAGCTGCGCCAGGGTTGTCTTCCACGCGGCGGGGCTGGTGTCGACAACCTGCGGGAAATTTTCTGTGGCTGGCAGTGAAGTGCGCTTTCCTCCGCGAATCCGCTCCGCGGCTACCCGGTCCCAGGCAGCAACGTGCACAACCAGTTCCCAGATGCTGTGCGCATCGGCCACGGGCCGCGCTGCCGCCTGCGCCGCGGTCACGCCGCGCAGCAGATATTTCAGTGAAGGTCCATGCCACGCTTTCCCGGCATAGGCGCGTTTCGATTGATCAGCAATGCGGGCGGTTTCTTTCATGCCAGTATCTTAGAGCCGCCACCCGCCGTGGAGGCAAGCGCGAACTCATTTCGGAGGTTGTCAGGAAGCAAAGGTGCGCAACTACAGTGCGGGCGTTGGCGGCGCGACCGGAGTCTGACCGGCGCCGGAGTTCACCAGGTCCTTCAACTCTTTGCTGGGCTTGAAGAAAGGAATCTTCTTGGCAGGGACTTCCACCTTCTCCCCGGTCTTGGGATTGCGCCCGGTGCGCGGTTTGCGCTGGCGGGTGCGGAAGCTGCCGAAGCCGCGAATCTCGATTTTGTCACCGGCGCGGAGCGAGCGTACAACGCTGTCAAAGATCGTCTCTACAATCACTTCCGCATCTTTGCGCGTCACTTCGGCCAGGCGCGCCACTTCTTCGATCAAATCGGCTTTGGTCATGGCTCGGTCGCTCCGTTGGGGTCGATTGCGGGTGACGGGAGAAGCTGGTTCCGGCCCGCGAACCCTGTATAACCTTCTCAAATTTCAGGGGTTCTGCGCAAGTGGCCCGGCCGGAACTACTTCCACAAGTAATAAAACTGGGCTTGATGCTCGAGCAGCTTCTCGCGGGTGGGAATCCACTCGGAGATATCACCGAAGAAGAGATCGCCCAACGTCTTGCGGTCTTTGTCGGGTCGCACCAGCGTGGGTTCGCCCTTGATTCCAACGGACTTAGCAGTGTCCTTGACGGCATCTTCGAAATCCGCCACTTGGTCAATCAGCTTCATCGGCAGCGCCTGCTGTCCGGTCCAGACCTTGCCGGTGGCGATGGCACGCACGTCTTCTACCTTCAACTTTCGGCCCTCGGCGACCGCGGAAACAAACTGACCCAGCATGTTGTTCAGAAGCTCCTGTAAATATTGCTGTTCGGCGGGAGTGAGATCACGGGTGGGACTGCCGGTGTCTTTGAATTCCCCGGTTTTCATCGTGATGTCCTTCATTTTGGCCCACTTAAGCAGGTCGCCGTAGTTGACCCACTGCGAGATGACGCCGATGGAGCCGACGATGGAGCCGTTGTCGGCGTAAATCTTGTCCGCTCCGGAAGCGACGTAGTACGCGCCGCTGGCACCCACGGTCTCGATGGAGGCCACGATGCGCTTTTTCTTGTTGTCGCGGAGGCGCTTGACCTCGCGGTAGATCTCTTCCGACGCAGCCACGCCGCCGCCCGGCGAATTGATGTGCAGCACGATGGCCTTGACCGAGTCGTCTTCGCCGAACTTCTTCAGCTGTTGCACCGTGGTCTTGGGCGAGAGAATCACGCCTTCCAGTTCCACGATGGCGATCTTGTCCCCGAAGCCGCTGAGCGAACTGGTGGTGTTGCCGTCGCCGCTGTGCAGGGTGACGTAGACGAGGGCGAAGACGGCCAGCACAAACAGAAAAAATGCGCCGCCGCCGATTACCACCCAAAGCCAGATGCGGGAACGTCCTTCAGCCATATTGGAGGAAAGTGTAGCACTGCCACGTGGGGTGATGCAGAAGATGAGCCCCAAAATTTGGGGCTCGCGGCTGGGTTTGTAGTAGATTAGGCGCCAAACCCGACACTGGAATTTTCGAGAGGCGGGCTTCTGGAGGCTGGAGCATGGCTGGATTTTGCACAAATTGTGGGGCGGCACTCGCCGAGGGCGTCAAGTTTTGCACGGGCTGCGGAAGGCCGACAGGCCCCGCGGCACAATCGTCATCTCCGACAGCGGCTCCACCACCGGCCTCATCGGCACCGCCTCCAGTTGCTGCGGCCCCGACGCCGGCCAAGGGCGGGAGCCCGGTGGTCAAGATTCTGCTGATTGTGCTGGGCGTGATCGCCCTCTTGGTCATCATCAGCATGGGCACCTGCCTCTATGGCGCTTACCGGGTCAAGAAGGCGGTGGAGTCCAGCGAACTCGGCGCGGGGATCAGGAAGGGCGCGGCTGAGATGCGGGCGGAGAGGGTCCCCTACCGCGGCAAGAAGGATCCCTGCGGCTTTGTCTCTGCGGCGGAAGTGGGCGATGCGCTGGGCAAGCCGGTACAGTCGGCTGAGGCCGGGGGCGACTCACGCTGCGACTACCGCTTCGGCCCTGAGCCGGGCGACGTGCTGCCCATTGAGTTCACGTGGGAAGGCGGCAAGCTCACGATGAATCTCACGCACGGCGCGATGAAGGGGATTTCCGGCATGGAGACGTTCACCGCAGTCCCGGGAATCGGCGACGAGGCGTATCTGGGACCGATGAATTCGGTGTTCATGTTCCGCAAGGGCGATGTGATGGTGAACATTGATCTGCGCGGGAATCTGCAGGGCGACGCCGCGAAGAAGATCGGAGCGCTGATCGCCAGCCGGCTGTGAGGGCGCACGGATTTTCACGGATGTTGGTAATTGCCGAATTGAAGTGATTGCAGAAGTCAGATTGCAGATTGCAGAAATTACCGCGTGTGCTCCTCAGCCGACGATGACACGCAACGCACGCGGCGAGACGCCGACTTCCACCGGCGTGCGACAAACGTACTCGCCGTCGGCGTAGATGTCGAGTGGCGGCGTGGTTGAGACTTGCACCCGCGCGGCTTTGCTGTAGGTGACGCCGCGAATGTTCAGGTGGCGCCCGAGATACACGCTGGGAAATAGCGCCGCCAGTTTCAGCCGGCCCATCGGCCCCACCACGCAAACATCAAGTTCGCCGTCGTTCATCAGCGCGCGCGGAGCGACGCGCATACCGTCCCCATAGACGGGCGTGTTGGCGAAAACGGCGAGCAGCGCCGGGCCGTGGTGCAACACACGCGCCTCCCCGGCGGTGATCTCCATCTGCGGCGGACGGAAGCGGGCGAGCGCGAGCGGCACGCCCAAAGCGTAGCCGCCGTGACCACGCAGCCAGCGCGGCATCGCATTGGCGCGGCGGGCGATTTCGCCGTCGAGTCCGGCGCCGGCCACGCAGCAGAAGTAGTAGCCGCGGTGGGCGCTGGTTTCCGTGATGACTCCCAGATCAACTTCCCGCGTGTTGTTGGCGCCGGTGGAGAATTTCTTCCACGCGGCGAGGGCGTCACGCATCCGATGCAGTCCGAGAGCGCGGGCGAAATCGTTGCCGCTGCCGCGCGGAACCACCAGCACTGGCAGCTGCAGACGAACAAGCTGCGGGAGGTGACGATGCACCGTTCCGTCGCCACCGAAGACGAGGACGGCAGCGAGGCCAGCGGGGCCAGCCGGCACGCCGAGAGAGAAGTCCTCATGGGGATGGCCGAACGGGCGCAAGTCGTCCAGCGACATACCCAGCCCGAGGATGGCGGCGGCGCGCATTTTGCTTGGGGAGATTAGCAGAAACCGGGTTGTCGGATTGCCGAATTTTCGAATTGCAGAATTGAAGAGCGATTGCGGAAGTCAGATTGCAGATTGCAGAAGTCACGGCACGATTTGTCATGCTGAGCGGAGCGAAGCATGTGTGCAATCGCCGGGAAGTGCAGAGGTCCTTCGCTTCGCTCAGGATGACAGCGTCAGGGAATGATGTGTACCCGCTTGATGATTCGCCCGACTCGGATGTCCAAGTCCGCCGCTGGGGCGGGAATCGCAAAAACGGGTTCCTTTCGGATCTCGCCCGCGATGCGGACAGATCCCTGTTCTCGTTTGCGCTGCGCGTCGGTGATGGAAGTGGCCAATCCAGCCTTGTGAAGCAGTTTGTCCAGCTTTATGAACCAAGGTGCATCCCCAGGCAAGGTTGTGGCTCCCAGATCAGACAGCCGAACCTGGGTCACATCAGACAGCCGAACCTGGATCACCTGCAGGCTTTCCGGCACCTCATCCTTCTGAAACTGCTTCCCCCAATCCTCCTCCGCCTTCTTGGCCGCTTCCTTGGAATGAAAATCCGCCACGATCCGCCGCGCCAGACCTTTCTTCGCCTCCATGGGATGCAACTCGCTCTTGATCTTCTCGATCTCGGCCAGCGAAACATCTGTCAGTAGCTCGTAGTAGCGCCACATCATCGGGTCGGAAATCGACATGACCTTGCCGTACATTTCCATGGGCGGCTCGTTGATGCCGATGGCGTTGCCCAGCGACTTCGACATTTTGTTCACACCGTCGAGGCCTTCAAGAATCGGCATGGTCAGCACGACCTGCGATTCCTGGCCGTAGGCGCGCTGCAGTTCGCGGCCCACCAGCAGGTTGAATTTCTGGTCGGTGCCGCCCAGTTCCACGTCAGCTTCGAGCGCTACCGAGTCGTAGCCCTGCGCCAGCGGATAGAGGAGCTCATGGATGGCGATGGGTTTTTCTTCCTGAAAGCGTTTGTGAAAATCCTCACGCTCGAGCATTTGAGAAACGGTGTATTTGGCGGCCAGCCGGATCCACTCTTCCGGCTTCATTTTTCCCAGCCACTCGCTGTTGAAGCGCACCGTGGTTTCGACGGGATGCAGAATCTTGAAGACCTGCGCCATGTAGGTCTTGGCGTTGCGCATGATGTCTTCCGGGCTGAGCGGCGGGCGCGTGGCCGAACGCCCGGTGGGATCGCCGATCATGCCGGTGAAATCGCCAATCAGGAAGATAACGGTGTGGCCGAGGTCTTGAAAATGTTTGAGCTTGCGCAGGAGAACGGTGTGGCCGAGATGCAGATCGGGCGCGGTGGGATCAAAGCCGGCCTTGACACGCAGCGGCTTGCCCGTCTCGCGGGATTTTTCCAGGCGCGCCCGCAGCTCGGCGGTGCGTATGACTTCCGCCGCGCCCTTGCTTATGCATGCGAGTTGTTCATCAACTGTCTGGAACTGTGGCATCGGGGAAGATTATAAGCGGCGATTGCAGATTTCAGATTGCAGATTGCAGAAGTTAAACCTCGCGACACGCGAGCGAAGCTGCTTCAGGCGGCAGGAGAAAGGCCTTTGGCGGTGCGCAGCGAAGCAACAAAAATTGAGGTCAACTCGTTTGCCTCCTTGAGCAATGCGGTCAGTCTTGCGGCAGGGAAGACTCCGGTTTCCAGCATCAGTTCCAGCCAGAAAACAGTTTCATCTGCCTCCTCGAGAACGAGGCCGAGTTTGGCCAGGAATTCGGCGCGGGTGCGGGATCGACAGGCTGCCCGGTAATTTGCGCCCACTGAGGTGCCCGAGCGCAATGGTTGCTTCCCGAGGATGAGGGCTTCAGGCTTGCGCGGCAGCGCTCGATAGAGACGGACGATACGGATTGCGAACAGCTTGGTGCGTTGCTTGAGCGCGGCGTCATAGTAAACTTCTGCAATCTGAAATCTGCAATCTGAGATTGCAATGCGGAACCAACCTAGCACGACTTCAGCACCATCCGCCTGCCCACGATGGTGTACTCCCCCTGCAGCGCGATGTTGATCGCCTCGCTATAGGCCGCGTGCTCCTGTTCCAGGATTCTCGCAGCCAGCGTGTGCTCGTCGTCCGTGTCGAGGACGGGCACGGTTTTCTGCAAAATGATCGCGCCATGATCGAGTTGTTCGTCCACGAAGTGCACGGTGCAGCCGGAAACTTTCACGCCGTAGTCGAAAGCCTGCTTCTGCGCGTCGAGGCCGGGGAAGGCGGGCAGCAGTGAGGGGTGAATGTTGAGGATGCGTTGCGGAAATTGCTGCACGAACCAGGGTGAGAGCAGACGCATGTAGCCGGCGAGGCAGATCAGGTCGACGTTGTTTTCTTTCAGCGCGGCCACCACTTTGCGATCGTGTTCCTCTCGCGGCTTTCCTTGGGAGAGAACTACAACTGCTTTGAGTCCACGCTGGCGGGCGGTTTCGATGCCAGGCGCGTCGGGCTGGTTGGAAATGACCACGGCGATGCAGGCGTTGGGAATGCGGCCGGCGGCGATGCTGTCGGCAATGGCGACAAAATTAGAGCCGCGTCCGGAGAGGAGAATGCCAAGATTTTTCATCGGAGACGATCTCGTTCGGCAATCAGCTGTAAATGACTCTGCGTTCGCCCTTCACAATGCGGCCCACGGTGTAAGCTCGTTCGCCGGCGCGATCCACCAGGGTGAGCGCCTTCTTAAATTTCTTGTGCGGAACTACCACCAGCATGCCCAGACCCATGTTGAAGGTGCGCAACATTTCCTCGGGTGGGATGTTGCCCAGTTTCTGCATGTGGACGAAGATGGGGGGCACGATCCAGCTTCCCGTCTCGATCACCGCCGCCAGGTTGCGGGGCAGCACGCGGGGCAGGTTTTCAGTAATGCCGCCGCCGGTGATGTGGGCCATGGCTGAGACACAGTCTCCCGCAGTGAGGCGCCGGACTACCGGCCAGTAGCTTTTGTGCGTGCGCAGGAGTTCGTTCCCGACTTTGCCCTTGATTTCGTTGACGTAGGTATCGGGCGTGTAGCGCGCAACCTCGAAGAGAAGCTTGCGGGCGAGGGCATAGCCATTGGTGTGCAAGCCGTTCGAGGGCAGGCCGAGAACGACGTCGCCTTCGCAGACCTTGTCGCCGGTGATGATGCGTTCGCGCTCCACCACGCCGACGATGAAGCCGGCGAGATCATATTCACCCTTGGCGTAGAAGCCCGGCATCTCCGCCGTTTCGCCGCCAATCAGCGCGCAACCGTTCTGTTTGCAAGCGTCGGCCAGGCCTTCCACTACTTTGACGGCGACGTCGGGATCGATCTGGCCGGTGGCCAGGTAATCCATAAAGAAGAGCGGGGCGGCGCCTTGCACGGCAATGTCGTTGACGCAGTGGTTGACCAGGTCGGCGCCTACGGTACGGTGCACGTTCATCTCAAAGGCGACTTTGAGCTTGGTGCCCACACCGTCGGCGCTGGAGACAAGGACCGGGTCGGTGTACTTGGTCTTGTCGATGGCAAAGAGGCCGCCGAAGCCGCCAATCTCGCTGAGCACGCCACGGGTGAAAGTCTTCTGCGCCAGGTACTTAATCCGCTGCTTAGCGCGGTTGGCGCGGCTGATGTCTACGCCAGCGTCGGCGTAGGTAATGATGCGGGGGTTGGCGGCTCTGGGCACGAAGGCGGTTTCTCGATTCGTGGGGTTGAACCGGTCAGATCGGACCCGCCGGCACCCAAGAATCCATCATTCTAACACGCGGACGCAGACCACTCTGCGGGCGGCAAAAGAAACACCCCAGCCGAGGCTGGGGTGTGGAAGAAATTCTTTGCGCCTACTGCTGGGGCTTTTCCGCGCCCATGCCGTCGGTCTTTCCCGATTTTTTGTGGTGCTTTTTGTGGTGCTTCTTCGCCTTCGGCTTCTCATCGCCGGTGGCGGCGGGCATGGAGCCGCCGCTGTTGGAGGTGGAACCGGCTTGCGCACTTGCCAGCGAACAGGTGAGTGCGACCGCGAACAGTGTTGCCAAGAGCTGCTTCATGGATTTTGCTTCTCCTTCAAGTTGTGTGTCTGTTTCCAACTACGAACGGTTTGGATTGACTGGACCCGGGCAAGGGTTGCCTCACGCGGAGCCAACCGGAGGATCGTAGTGCACCAACCGACCGTGGTCTTGTCCTCGAAAGTGGAAAGTCCCTGTGAATTGAGGTTTCAGCGAACCCGGGGGGCCGAGGGGGTTCGACCCGGGTGGCCAACCTCCGGTTTGCCTGAGACTCAAGTCACATCCGGGCTGGGCCGTCTCGGGTAAACTCTTCCTCGGATGACCAACCCGCCGTCCCAGCCCGCGTCCCATGATCGCGCCCACGACGTGCTGCGCGCGCATAGCCAGCCGCTCGATGCCATTTTCCAGCCGCGCACCGTGGCGGTCATTGGCGCCACCGAACGGCCGGACAGCATCGGCCGAGCGGTGTTGTGGAGCCTGGTTTCAAGCCCGTTTGGCGGGACGGTGTACCCGGTTAGCGAGCGGCGGTCCAATGTTCTGGGAGTGCACGCCTATCCGCGGATTGGGCAGGTACCGGAAAAGGTGGACTTGGCGGTGATCGTGACGCCGGCACAGACGGTGCCAGGAATCATTGGCGAATGTGTGGCGGCGGGGGTGGGCGGCGCCATCGTAATCTCCGCCGGATTCAAAGAGCATGGCGAAGCCGGCAAGAACCTGGAGCAGGAGATTGTGGCGCGGATTCGCGGCACTGGAATGCGGGTGATTGGCCCGAATTGTCTGGGGGTGATGAACCCAATCACGGGGCTGAATGCCAGCTTTGCCACCAAAATTGCTCGGCCCGGGAACGTGGCCTTCATCAGCCAGAGTGGAGCGTTATGCACGGCGATTCTGGACTGGAGCGAGCGCGAGATGGTCGGCTTCAGCGCGTTCGTTTCGGTGGGGTCCATGCTGGATGTGA
>JBGQDM010000004.1:0-71689 GCA_041495845.1 Terriglobia bacterium
GACCGTGGCCGACAGTCTGGACAAGACAGGCAGCCCACAGCGGGCTGCCGATCTGGTTGAGTCTGCGCTGACCATGCGTCCACCGAGTGGACCGCTCTATCTCGCCCTAGCCAACTACTACAAGCGTCTCGGCCAGACAGCGAAGGCGGAAGCCACCGAGCGCAAGGGCCGGGCGCTAATCAGCGAAACTCCCACCCCACCCCCGTCGTAGCAGCAGCCGGCGAGGGCGTCCAAGCCCTCCCCATTCCCGCTGCCTCCCTGCCGCCTACCGTGTGCACCTCGCAGCAGGTGTTCAACAGGCTTCTCCCGGCTCCGGCGACTCCCCGTCAATCCGCCGGTTGCTATGAAAAACCATATGGATTCGCCTCCCTAGCGCTATGAGTTCGCGGAAGTGCGAGGTCTGGAGGGCGGAACATAGACACGGGGAGCGTCTGTAACACAAACAAAATATACATAGTTAGATAACACTCCACCTCTTGGCATGTTGATGGCCACGCGTGTGCACTGTCTCTTGTGAAGTCTAGCCATGTGCATCAGCCTACCCAGACAATCGCAGTCTTCCATGCGCGTGGCGGAGTCCTGCGTTGCGGTCAGTGTCTGGGCTGACCAAAAGACCCTAATCCCCAAAATTTTGTCACGAGGAGTTAAATCTATATGGTGAAAAAGCTGATTACGAGCTTGACGCTTGTGGCGTTGCTGTTCTCGCTGCAGGCTCTGAGCTTTGCTCAGAGTTCCTCTGAGTCCAGTGTGAAAGGCAACCTCTCGGTGCTCGTTTCTGACCCGAGCGGTGCCGTCATTCAGGGGGCGAAGCTAACGCTCGCGGGCCCTGTCGGTGAGAAGACGGCGACAACCGATCAGGACGGAAAATTCCTGTTCTCGGTTTTGATCCCCGGCTATTACTCGCTCAAGATCTCCAAGGAAGGTTTCAAGTCGGCTGAAGTCAAGTCGGCTGAAGTGGTCACCGGCCGCACCTCGGTCCTCAACTTGAAATTGGAGTTGGGTACTAGCTCGACCGTGGTGGAAGTCAGTGCCGCTTCGATAGCGGTAGACACCACTTCGACCGCAGTATCGGCCAACCTTACTGATACGTTCTACCAAGGGGTGCCAGTTGCTCGCGGTGTGGCCAGCTTGTTCTACGCTTCCGTCGGAGTTACCGGCGGTGGTGGCACGGGTCAGGCCAACCCATCAATTTCGGGTAGCGCCGGCTTGGAAAACTCCTACGTTGCCGACGGCGTCAACATTACCGACGGTGGCTTCGGTGGTATCGGCGTGTTCTCGCGCAATTACGGCTCCCTGGCTACCGGGATCAACCTGTCTTTCGTGAAGGAAGTCCAGGTTAAGACCGGTGGCTTTGAAGCGCAGTATGGCAAGTCCACCGGTGGGATCGTGCAGATCGTGACTAAGACTGGCAGCAACCAGTACCATGGTTCGATCGGTTTCTTCGCGGCACCGCGCGGTTTCGAGCGGGATCGCCTCCACCCAGACGACGCCGACCGCTTTAACTTGTTCGGCAAGCGGCTCCATCAGGCCGACTACGACTTAGATGCGCAGATCGGCGGCTACGTGCCGGGCTTCAAGGAGCATCTCTTCTTCTTCGGCGATTTCAACCCGACCCGCAACTTCGCGTACGATCAGTTTGCGCAGTTCAATGCCGCGGCGGATGCGTCGGGAAACCCGGTTTCGCTCGGCAACGCCACCGAAGCCCAGAACGTGTATAGCTACGCTGGCAAGCTGACACTTCGTGCGAGCGACAAGCATCAGTTCGAGGCGTCCATCTTCGGCGATCCGACGCGTACCAACGTCGGACCTAACGTTAGTCTTTCCATTGCCAATCGGACCGGCGACAACAAGCTGAAGTACGGCACCCGCAACGTCGTGGGCCGCTACAATGGCACCCTTTCGCCGACCTGGTTGGTTAACGTTTCCGGGTCCTGGGGTCACAACGGCCTGCGCGATTCGCCGGCCTCTCCGGACGTCTACCAGGTGCAGGATCTCCTGCAACGTTCGCCGGGCGCGGCGACCCGTCGCGGCCTGTTTTTCCGCCAGGGTTACGGCTTCGGCGAGAACACCGTAGGCAACAACTACGGTTTCAACCTGGATACGTCGAAGATCGTCCGTTTCTGGGGCGAGCACTCGATCGGCTTGGGTTACCAATATGCCCGTTCTCACTATGACGGCAATCGGTTCCGCACCGGAGCGAGAGCTGCGATCCCGTTTACCAACGTCTTTGACGACAGTGCCGATGACATCTACGGGGCAGACAATGTCGCCGCACTGACTGGCGGCTCGAACGACTGGGCCTTCCAACTGCGTCGCGAGGGCCCAGGTTGTACCGCATGCCCGCTCCTCAACGTTCCCGCGCTGGGTGGCGATGTGCCCGTCTACGCGGTGAACACCCGCGGTGAGTTTGGTGTCCCCGACTTCAAGACCCAGGGCACCACGCACACCGCGTTTCTCCAGGACGCTTGGAGCCCCAGCAAGTACGTCACCATCAACGCTGGTATTCGCTGGGAGCAGCAGCGGGTTGCGGGAACCACGGCGGGATACACCTTCACGGGGAACTACTCCCCGCGTTTTGGTGTGAGTGTGGATCCGTGGGGGGATCGCAAGACGAAGATCTACGCCAACTTCGGGCGCTACTTTGAAGCGATGCCTCTCGACATCGCGATTCGCTCCCTCAGCAACGAAAAAGATCTCACTGGTCTTTCGTTTGCTCCGGAAGCGGACATCACCAACCACGTGATTGTCGGCCCGGGCGGCACCATCAACATCATCCCGGACGCCGCTCATTTCATTTACGACCCAACGCTTGCGGATCCGACCGATCCGACAACCTGCGGAGCGAACGGTGGAACCTGCGCGTTCACGCCCGGCATTTCGGCTTCGGCCGTGCCGATCGGGCCTGGTACCAAGATGCAGTACCTGGACGAGTTCGTGGTGGGCTTCGAGCATGAATTCAAGAACAGCGGTGTCATCTTCAGCGCGCGCTATCTGGATCGCCGGATTAAGCGCATCGTCGAGGACATGGCTGCTCTCTCCCCTGAGGCCTTCAACGCCGGACTGGCACAGAATTACTTCATCAGCAATCCGACCAAGGCTCAGGATCTCTTTACCAACCCGATCCAGATCGACTTCGCCAGTGCCGATGGGGTGCCAGCGGAGTGCGCACCCGGAGCGGGCGGGCACTCAACCCAGGTGACCGACAGCAACGGTGACGTGGTGGTGTTGCCCAACGGAGCCGACTCGGTATGCGTCGTTGGCGGCCCCTATGCCAACGGGCACGGGCCAGGCGATCCTTTCCCGGACGGCGTGTCGGACGGCTTTGTGGATCCGAAACGCATCTACAAAGCAGTCGAATTCGAAGTTAACAAGTCCTTCAGCAAGAATTGGCAGATGCGCGCTAACTGGCGCGTTGCCCGGCTGCGGGGCAACTACGAAGGCACGTTCCGCAACGATAATGGGCAGAGCGATCCCAACATCAGCTCGCTGTTCGACTTTACGCGGGGTGATTTCAACCTTCTAGCCAACCAATTCGACGTTGGCTTGCTTAACACGGACACAGAGCACCTGGTAAACGGGTACTTCAGCTACGTGTTCAGTAGTGGACCGGTGAAGGGCTTGACGCTCGGAACCGCTGCCCACTTCCAGACCGGAACGCCGATCAGCGATTTCCTGGCGCATCCGGCTTACTTTAACGCGGGCGAAATCCCGAGCGGTGGCCGTGGCTCTTTGGGCCGCACCCCCAGCTGGGGCAATGTGGACCTCAAGGCGGAGTACGCCTGGAGGATCACGGAGAAAGGCCGCTTGCATTTTGGTGTTGACATGTTCAACATCACCAACATGCGGCACAATCTTCGTGTGGACCAAAACCGCCAGCGCACCGTCGGCGCGCCGAACGCGGACTTCCTGAAGCCTCTGGGTGTGGGCACCCCCATCAGCCAGCCCGGCTATCAGCGTCCGTTCTACGCTCGCATCATGGTGAAATACGAGTTCTAGCCTCGGCTGGAATTCCTTCCGGGGAGGGCATCTTGCCCTCCCCGTTTCTTTTGGCTATAGTTTCTCCACGTCCCTTGGTTCGAGGGGAGGTTGTCATGCGCCCGCTTCGCGGTTCGCTCCTACTAGCGCTTCTCGTCTCCGCTTCCACTTTGGCGTGGGCCGGCTTCATCCGCGGCCAGGTTCGCTACCAGAACGGTGAACCTGCTGACCACGTCATCGTTCGCCTGCGCAGCGACGCGATTGCCTTCCAGACAGAGACGTCGACGGATGTACAGGGCAAGTTCAATTTCGATGCCCTTCCGCTGACCGCTTTTTACCTCACCATTGAAGGTCAGGGGTTCCGCCCCTACTCCACCCGAGTTGATATCAGCATGTCGAAGATGGCCTACGAGATGATCACGCTGCGTCTCGACAAGCCGCCGCAGGTTAAGGCCGTCCCTCCCGAAGGTCCCAACTCCAGCGTCAGCGCCAAAGATGCTGCCGCTCCCGACAACGCGCAGCAGGAATACACCAAGGGTCAGAAACTCCTCATGCAGGACCACCAGCCTCACGACAGCATTACCCACCTGCAGCGCGCCATCGAGCTCTATCCGTCCTATTCGAGCGCCTACGTGCTGCTGGGAATGGCCCTCTTTCAGGACGGCAAGCCGCAGGACGCGCACGCTGCGCTCGACAAGGCCATGGCGGTCGACCCCAAGTCGGCTGCGCCCTACATCATGCTGGGCATGTTGCAGAACCAGGAACGCGATTTCCCGGGAGCGGAGAAGAGCCTGACGCACGGCGTCGAACTCGATCCCAACGCCCCTGAAGCCCGCTATGAGCTGGCCAAGGCCTGCTTCGCTCAGGGCAAATGGCAGGATGCCGAGCCTCACGCGCAGAAGGCGGTGGCCATCATGCCGGCCATGGCTCCAGCCCATGTGCTGCTCGGTAACATCGCGCTGAAGAAGAAGGACGGCGCCGGCGCCATCCGCGAGTTCAAGGAATATCTCAAGCTTGACCCGCAAGGCCCGATGGTGCCGGGCGTGACCCAGATGGTGCAGAAACTGGAGCAAGCGGCGCAAACGCCCCAGTAGCAGGACTTTCGACGGAGACTAACTTCTTAGGAGCGCAGACCATGCACCGCGCGACACGAACTCTCCTGCTGTTTGCCTTGGCGGGCAGCGTCTTGTTTCTCGCCGCCTGTCCGCCCCACCCCAGCATTGGCGAAGTCAACCGCGATCCGGCGCGTTTCGCAGGTAAGGAAATTGTCCTCAGCGGAAACGTTTCCGAAGCCATCGGCGCCCTTGGTTTCGGCTTCTTCAAGCTCGACGATGGCAGCGGCCAGATCTGGGTTTACAGCGACCAGTACGGTGTTCCCGCACAAGGGTCCCGCACCGCGATCACCGGGCGCATTGACGTGCAGGGCATCAGCGTCCTGGGCAAGAGCTACGGCACCATACTTCGCCAGACCCAGCGCCGGTGAGGGTGGATTGCCACCGCTTGACCCGCGCTGCCACCGCCCGTCAGAATAGAAGTAATGCTCCCTGAGGATGGGGAGCAAGACTCTGCGGCACTGTTTGCCGCGCTTCTGAGCACGGGGCGGTGCCGTAGGGCGGCCAAGCAAGACCGGCGTCTCAAATTGCGAGAGCGGCACCAGACTAAGTACTGGACGAAGCGTGACTTGCAAGGCATTCTTCAACCTAGTTTTGGGTAACTAGGGCGGCGCTATCGTAGCATCCCACACGGGTGCTGGGTCGATAGCGCTTTGCTATTTGGCTACTAGCTGATAGCTACTAGCTATGGCAATAATACACTTGATTAACCAGCCCTGCTCTGCCTATAAATCCCATAGTGCTTTGGATTGTTCATCAAAAAAACTTATCCACGCTATCCATGATCTCCCCAAGAGTGTTGAGCCTCTCTTCTAACAAATACTTCCAAGTTGTCCCATGCGGAGTCGAAAAAGAAATCTCCTCTACGTCCTCGGGAAGAAAGGCCAAGGATGCTTTGGCGGAGCGCTTCCTTAAGAACAAAGCGGTCCCTTGAATCCAAGTTTTGACAGACTCGATCCAATCCCTTTCTCTCTCGCGCTCGTCCGCACTTTGCGTAAATGAAAATGCAAAGCCTCGAAGGAGCCTATTTCCGTCTTGTTTTATTGCAGAGAGTTCGATATATCGCTTCTGGCCTTGGCGTCTGTGCCACCATCCTGCAATTACCTCATACCCAACAAAAACAAACACTCCGAGCTCTACCAACCTATCGAATGGCCCGTATTCATTTGACAGCAGACGTCTGAGCATTAGACAGAGCATAATGGAGCACGCAGCCAACCCTCCGTCGGGTCATCGTACACCCTCAGAAGGCAATCTCATGTCGATAGCGTCAGTGGAAATAGCCCAGCAGGTATATGCCAAGTTAGAATGGGCCGAAAAGCAAATCCTCGATCTCAATGAACTCTGGAACGAGTTCCGTGAACACAACTATCCGGTCGAGTCCAACCGCGATCCTGATACCGGAAAGTACGTCTGTCGCCTGACCGACGCGGCCCCGATTCCCAGCCACGTTAATCTCCTTGCCGGGGATGCTATCCACAATCTCAGAAGTGCTCTGGATCATTTGCTGTATCGGTTGGTCTGCCTTGGAACTAATTCCCTCGGGCCGTTCGACAAGGTCTACTTTCCGGTGGGTGATAGACCCAGGGAATTTAAAGCCAGAATTAGGGCTATAAAAAAGTGCCTTAAGCCTCCCGCTGTAGAACGGCTCAATGAGATCGAAGCATACCCTGGAGGCCGAGGAAACGACATTTGGCAGATGCATCGGCTGAACAACTTTGACAAGCACCGACTCTTGCTCACTGTCACTTCTCAAAATCGGTCGCGTAGCTCTGCTCCAGAGCGTGTCGCAGACATTCGGAGAAAGTTCCCTGGAATGGAGAACGTCCCCGCGCATAATGACTATCGACTTTTCCAAACGGGCATCCCGCCCAAGATCGACTTGAAAGCTGGCGACATACTGGACATTCTCGACGAAGCGGAGGTGCAGCCGAAGATGTATTTCCCCATCGAAGTAGCGTTCCGAGAGCCGGGGATTTTCCAAGGCAATCCTCCGGTCGTTGAAACAATCCAGAGGGTGGCGGGCACAGTGAGGGTGGTCATTCAGGGATTCGATTCTGCTGACCTTCTGGAGTAATTCTTGACTGCAGCGCACCACGGCGAGTTCCCTCTTTATCTAGAGGGCACGTGGCACATCCTCTTCATGTTGCGAGTCTCGCCACAACCAGGGGCAACGTTGGAAATGACGGGGGCGTTTTCAGCCGGAAGCCAGGAGCTGCCGGCCCTGAGCTTACCCTTGGTTCAGTTTTTCTTGGCCGCGACTTTCGAGGGTTTGTCGCAGAAGTTGACGCTGAGATAGTTCAGCAGCGCGGGGCGTTCCGAGTCGTCCACCTGGGCGCCGTAGCCGACCATTTTTTCCAGCGTATTGGCCCACCATTTCTTGTCATGCCGCTGTTTGGTGATCATCTTGGTGTCGTGACACTCGGTGCAGGTAGCGAGGATTTTCTTTTTCATGGGCCCGGGCGGCAATGCCTGCGCCTCAGCCAACGCCTGGCCGGCAAAAAAACAAGTCAACAAAAGAACTGTAAGAAGCCTGAAAACCATTCCATCCCCAAAGGCAGGCACCGCGCCGTGCTCAGAAGCCCGGCAAACGGTGCCGCAGAGTCTTGCTCCCGTGCTCAGGAAGCACTCCTCCTATTCTGACGGGCGATGGCAGCGTGGTCAAGCGGCGGCAAATCAGATTGCTTACCCGATTGCCTCTAATGCTCTACAGTGGCGATAATATGCCTGCGGAATCAGGAGGTTCGGAGGATACTGATTCCGCAGGAGATGGCGCTATGAGCGCCCGCCTAAGGAGTCTTTGGGATATGTTGCAAGCAAATGCGGAGAAGTTTGTTCGGGCCTCACATTACATGGCGACGATGCAGGAAGTGGCCACACGAATTGTGCAGGGCGACAAGAGTCATGCTCAGAACGACACAAATCCGATGTGGGTCCTGGAGAGAGATGCGAACATGGGAAGGCTGAAGGGCGAAATGGATGACTTGCGGATTCAGTGCGAAGCCCTAGGGTTGACATCGTCGGCAGACCATATAAAACGCTTTCTCCCCTTCCCATCATTCTCTCCGGGATGATTGTCAGCTTTATGCAGGAGATCTATTTACGTTTTCACGATGACCTCGCAAGGAATCTGTTCCTGTATGTTGCTCCAGTACAGGCCACTTTCTATCGCGAACCGACTGCTGGATGGGAATCGGTTATTAAACGGTTTTCCTGCAGCTACGATGTTGATGAGGCGCGAAAATGCATAGCATTAGACCGCCCGACGGCGGCGGTGTTCCACTTGATGAGAGTCGTCGAATCTGCGGTCTTGGAATTGCAAATCTTTTTGAGAGAGAGAGAGATGTAAAGGCTTACTTCGGTTCTGTGCTCTCAAAGCTGGAAGATATGACTCAAAAAAATAAATACGACCATATTCCAGAGCATTTGAAGCCACACATTCAGTTCATGAAGGAGGTACTAGTCCAGTTACATGCGGTCAAAGATTCGTGGAGGGACAAGGTAGCGCACGTTGATACGCGGATTATTCCAAGTGAAACGTTTACACCAGGATTGGCAATGGGGGCCCATAATGCGACCCTCTTATTAATGGAAAAACTAGTAAATGGCCTTCCGGCAAGGAATAGCGACGATGACAAATAAAGAATTTGAAAAGTTTGAAAAAACGATGCAGATTCTCGTGAAAGTACCGCACAGCGAGATCAAGGCCAAGCTGGATGCGGAGAAGGCGGCAAAAGCACAAAAAAGGAAGAAGGAATCTAGCCGTGGCAAAAGAAACCAGAACACTGATCGAACTGTCTGACATTCTCGGAGTTGAGATTGAATGCCATAATCCAAAGTGCAGAGCGAAGGTTATGTTACCAATTGGCTCGGAATTTCCATCGCAGGATTATCGCTGTTTTCAATGCCGTGCTGATTGGTTTGGCGCAAGCTTAGATGCTCAGAAGGGTGAGCCGATTGCGGCGGCAGTCAGTCAAATTAATGATCTGATGCGCCGCCTCGCGCAGCTCTCCAGCAAAGAGCGATCTGACATTCATGTGCCAATTCGGTTTCATGTGGGCAGCATATTGCAGGACTAGCGCGGCCTCGGCCCGCGCTTCCGGGCGGTAAGGACAGGACTCGGAGGAGCCGGTCCTAGGTTTGCGGCGGCGCTCCTGGCTGACGTACATTGACTTTCCTTTCAGGAACCGGCGATTTCTTCAAATACGTTTGTGCCGGATCCCTCGCGTGAATCCCAATGGAAGTGCTCTCGCATCCGTAGCCGTCCGTCTGCCAACACTTCTAGCTCGCAGATTGAAGAACCCCCATCGATTCGACCCGCTGGGTCGACCTGCACGAACCGGAAAGAGAGTTGTCCACCGGAAATGGTGCCGATCAACTGCCCGAGCCGTATGTTGCCACCGGAGTACTGCGCAGAAACCAGAGAACCTTCCTGGAAAAAACTGAACCGGGTTCCACTGCCCACCTCACCTTTGCTGTCCGTGGAGACCACATGCATGCGGATGCCGTCGAGGGATTTGAGTCTGGTCATGTCGCTACTCCCGGACCCTCCCGCCGTGGCCCGCATTGGCTTCCTCCCAGCCGCGTTCGCCTCTTCTGGTAAGTCAGCACCCAAGTGATGCGGCTGCTGGCTGCTGGATTGCTGGAGAGACGCGACGTACTCCGCCGGGAGTCCGATTCTCTGCGCCAGGGCACGCAGCTTGGCGGCGTATTCCGGGTTGCGTTCACCGGGCAAAGGAGGCTTCGGAAGGTTGTAGCAAAGTGCCGCAATCAAGCCTCCACTCGCCATCTGCGCGAGCACGGCCTGCGGTTTGTATGCCTGGACGCTCGGGTCGGAATAAAGGCGATCCAGCTCGGCCAGGGTGAGTGAGAACACGAGCCCATGAACTCGGCCCCCAGGCGTGGGAACAAGTGCCGCACGGTGGCCAATCCGGAGGGTGAAGCCGTCGACGGAAGCCATCTCAGCGTCCTTCGCTTCCATGCCCTTGGCGTGGAGAAGGTCCGCATCCATAAACAGCCCATAGAAAAAAACGTCTGTGCGCCGCAATCGATCCTCCTTGTGCCATCAGCCCTACAGCACCCGACTCCCGCCCGTGGTTCGAACTGCGGGACCTTGTGCTTGCCGAATGGCAATCTTTTCGAGGCGCGGCTTCGCCCGCACCACAAAGTCGTTGGTGTTAAGAACTTTTGCCTTCCCGAACGCACTCCCGCGGCCGCTGCCAATGCTCCCTCGAGTGCGCCGGCCGGTCGGGCAGGGAAGTAAAGTAAGCGTCAATGTGGTCGATGAGGCGGTACCCAAGACGGCGGCGAGTGGCGGAGTCGAGAGCGAAGTTCATGGCTGCAGCATTGGACGCCATTGTGACCGGCAAGTTGCGAAAATTCTATCCGGAACTTGCGCTTGAATTGCTCCAATCGCAGTTCCCGCTGCTACAATCTTTCTTTTCCTGAAAGGATTCACATGCTCGCAGCCGGACAGCCCTTCCCGACCTTCTCTCTGCCCAACCAGGACGGCAAGACCACGAAACTTTCCGACTACGCCGGACACTGGCTGGTCGTCTATTTCTACCCCAAGGACGACACGCCCGGCTGCACCATTCAGGGCAAGTCGTTCACCGCGACCAAGGCGGAGTTTGACCGTGCCGGCGTCACCGTACTGGGCGTGAGCGCGGACGATGTTGCTTCCCACAAGAATTTCTGCAACAAGTTTGCCTTCACCATCGACCTGCTCGCCGACCCCAGCGGCAGCCTGATGCAAGCCTTGGGGATTGGCCAGTCCGAATGGAAGGGCATGAAGTTCTGGGAGCGCACCAGTTTTGTGGTGGATCCCAAGGGCACTATCCGCAAGATCTACGAAAAAGTTGATCCCAACGGCCACGAGAAGACGTTGCTGACTGAGATCCAGGCGTTGCAGCAGTAGACGTCGATTGTGACAATTTCGGGTCGTCGGCGTATTATTTTCCGCGGCTCGCTGCAAGACAAAATTGACCGGAGGATTTCCATGAAGAAGATTTTGCTGCTCCTCGCGTTCCTGCTGCTGGCGATCGCGGCCCTTGCGCAGGAACATTACACGGAAGGCCCAGTTTGGCGCGTGACCACCGTTCGCGTGAAGCCGGGTCAGCTCGACGCCTACCTCACCAGCCTGCGCCAGGCCACCAAGCCTTTGCTTGAAGAACAAAAGAAACAGGGCATGATCCTCGACTACAAGTTGTTTTTGAAGGAAACCAGACACAACCCGGAAGACTGGGACATTGCCCTCTGCATCCTGTTCAAGAACCACGCCGCTCTCGACGGTCTGGCGGCGAAAGGCGAAGCCGTCCGCGACAAGGTCCTCGGCGGCAAGCCGCAGGCGCAGCAACTATCCGACAAGCGCAATGAAATCCGCGAGGTTCTGAGTTCGGATCAGTTGCAGGAAATCATGCTGAAGTAGGAAGGAAAACCTTTGCCGGGGCTGGTTTTCGGGCCCGCCCCGCCTTTTGTGCCGGCCGTTGCCGGCGGTCAATGGCCGTGCTTCCGGTATACTATCCGGGTATGTCGGTGATCAAAGATGTCGGCGCCATCGCCCACGGGATGGGCATCACCTTCAAGGAGATGCTCTCGCCCACGGTGGTGGAGAACTATCCTGACGGCCCCGGCCCGTTCAAGGGGGCGAAATTCCAGGAACGTTTTCGCGGCGTGCACGTGTTGCAGCGCGACGAGAACGGTCTGGAAAAGTGTGTCGCCTGCTTCCTCTGCGCCGCCGCCTGTCCTGCGAATTGCATTTATATCGAGGCTGCAGAAAACACCGAGACCAATCGCGTCAGCGGCGCCGAGCGCTACGCCCGCGTCTACAACATCGATTACAATCGATGTATATTTTGTGGGTACTGCGTCGAGGCCTGCCCCACGGACGCGATTACGCACGGGCACGGATTTGAAATCGCGTCGTTTAATGCCAGCAACCTGGTGTACCGCAAAGAGCAATTGCTGGCGATCAAGCCGGCATACTTGGGCGAGAGCGTGACCTTTAACAAAGCGGAGATGGATGGCCGAGGCGGGGAGCTGCCCGGCTGAATCTCTCCGCATCAAGAGACACAGAGCCGGTCCCGCAAGGGCCGGCTTTCGTATATAGGGAACTGAAAGCGAAGCACTGATGTCTGATTTTCTACAACTCGTGCGCGAACGCGTGGTCGTCTACGACGGCGCCATGGGCACCAGCATTCAAACGCAGCAGCCCAGCCTGGATGACTTCTGGGGCAACGAAGGGTGCAACGAAATTCTTTGCCTGAGCCGTCCGGAGTTGATTCGGGACATTCATGCCGCGTTCTTCCAGGTGGGTTGCGACGTGGTGGAGACCAACACCTTCGGCGCTACCCGCATTGTGTTGGCGGAATACAACTTGCAGGACAAGGTGCTGGAGATCAACCGGGCCGCGGGAAAACTGGCGCGTGAAGTGGCGCAGCAGTTTGCCAAGCCAGGCCAGCCGCGATTTGTGGCGGGCTCTCTCGGCCCCAGCACCAAGCTGCCCTCACTCGGGCACATCAGCTTCGACGACATGGCGGCTGCGTTCGAGGAACAGGCGCAAGGTCTGATCGAAGGCGGCGTGGACATTCTGCTGGTCGAGACATGCCAGGACCTGCTGCAGGCAAAAGCCGCGCTGGCCGGGGTGTTTGACGCTTTACAGAAATCCGGCAAACGGCTGCCAGTGCAGATGCAGGTGACGCTCGAAGCGACCGGCACCATGCTGCTAGGCACGGAAATTGGCGCCGCGCTGACCACCCTCGAGCCCTACGACGTGGACATCATCGGCCTGAATTGCGCCACCGGGCCCGAGGAGATGAACGACGCGGTACGGTATCTCGGTGCCAACTCCACCAAGCATGTGTCCGTTCTGCCCAACGCCGGGCTGCCACAGAACGTGGGCGGCCACGCGGTCTACAAGCTCACGCCGGAAGTGCTGGCGCAGTATCACCGCCGCTTTGTTGTCGAGTACGGGGTACGGGTGGTGGGAGGTTGCTGCGGCACCACCCCCGAACACCTGAAAGCGGTGGTGGAGGCGGTCAGCGGGGTGGAGCCGGCGCGCCGCGAAGTACAAGCCACTGGGGCGGCATCCAGCGCCTATACATCGGTACCGCTCGATCTGGAGCCCAAGCCTCTCATTGTCGCGGAAGAGCTCAATACCACCACGCGGGTCGAGCACTTCCGCAACCTGGTGCGCGCCCGCAAGTATGACGACATCCTCACCCTGGCGCGCAAGCTGGTGAACGACGGTTCCCACATGCTTGACTTGTGTTGCGCCGTCGTCGGCGAGGATGAAAAGGGCTACATCACGTCGATTTTGGAGAAGATCGCCACCCGCGTGCCCGCGCCGGTGCTGGTGGATTCGACCGAAGCGGACGTAGTCGAAGCCGCGCTCAAGCGCATTCCGGGCAAAGCCATCATCAACTCCATCAATCTGGAAGATGGCGAGAAGCGGACCTCGAAAGTGCTGCCCATGGCCAAGCGCTATGGCGCGGCGGTGATCGCGCTCACGATTGATGAGGAAGGCATGGCGCTGACGGCCGATCGAAAGGTCGCGGTGGCCAAACGCATCTTTGAGCTGGCCACGAAGAAGTATGGCATCCGCCCGGTCGACATTATCTTCGATGCGTTGACACTGCCCATTTCCACCGGCCAGGATGACTATCGCAGCGCCGGCGTGGAAACGCTGAATGCGGTCGAACGCATTGTGCGCGAGTTGCCCGAGGTGAGCACCATTCTCGGTGTAAGCAATATTTCCTTTGGTCTGGACGCGTATCCGCGGCGGGTGCTCAATTCCGTATTCATGCACGAAGCGGTGGAGCGCGGCCTGGATATTGCCATCGTCAATTACACGAAGATCTATCCGCTCTACAAGATTCCGCACGAAGAAGTGGAACTGGCGCGGCGGCTGATCTTTCACGACACCTCGCAGGGCGATCCGCTACAGGTCTACATGGCGCACTTTGCCGGCCAGAAGGGCAAGCCCCAGGCGGAGAGCCGGGCGCACGTTGAGGCCCTGTCGATTGAAGACAAGCTGAAGTACGCCATCATCAACGGGGAGAAGTCAGTGGGCGAGGGGGCGCAAAAGCAGTCGCTGGATGAACTGCTGGAGGCGGCGTTGGCCAATTACTCGCCGCTGGAACTCATCAACACGGTGCTGCTCGACGGCATGCGCACGGTGGGCGAACTCTTCGGCGCGCGCAAGATGCAGCTACCCTCCGTGCTGGATTCCGCCGCGGTGATGAAGCACGCTGTGGCCTACCTGGAACCAAAGATGGAGAAGAAGGCGGGTTCGCAGAAGGCGACCATCGTGCTGGCCACGGTGAAGGGCGATGTCCACGATATTGGCAAGAACCTGGTGGACATTATTCTGACCAACAACGGGTACCGGGTGGTCAATTTGGGTATCAAGCAACCGGGCGATGTCATTATCAAGGCGGCGCAGGAGCACAAAGCCGACGCCATTGGGCTGAGCGGGCTGCTGGTCAAGTCCACGCTGGAAATGAAATATGTTCTACAGGACCTGCAGCGGCAAAATCTGCTTTATCCGGTGATCTGCGGCGGCGCGGCGCTGACGCGCAAATATGTGGAAGATGATCTGCGGCGCGAGTATTCCTCAGCGGTGTTCTATGCGGGGGACGCCTTCGACGGCTTGCACGTGATGGAGGACTTGGCTTCGCCAAACGGGGCGTATCAGAAGCGCATGGAGGAGGGCCGCACCGTAAAGGACTACTCCAAGGCGGCGGTGGTGGACGCGGTGGATGGGCCCGTATTCAGCGAGCGCAGCACGGTGGTGACGGATGCGCCGCACATTCCCACGCCGCCATTCTGGGGAGTGCGTGTCCGCAAGGACTACGACCTGCGGGAAATCTTTCGCTACATCAACGATACTGCGCTGTTCAAGAACCAGTGGCAACTAAAGACCGCGTCGCAGGAAGATTATGTGCGGCTGGTGAGGGACAAGTATCGCGGGATCAAAGAGCAGCTCCAGGAAGAAGTGTTGGCCAGCGGGGTGTTTGAGCCCAAGGTGGTGTATGGATATTTCCCGGCGCTGGGCGAGGGGAATGACATTATTGTGTATGAGCCAGACACGCGGGCGGGGGCGCCCGCGCCACACGAGCTCTTGCGTTTTACTTTCCCGCGGCAGAAGGAAGGGCGCAGGCTCTGCATCTCGGATTTTGTGGCACGCAGAGCCTCCGGCAAGATGGATGTTCTGGGCATTTCGCTGGTCACCATCGGATCACGTGCCAGTGAGGAGACGCAGCGCCTCTTTGAAGCCGGGGAGTACACGCGCTATCTCTACCTGCACGGCTTGAGCGTGGAGACGGCGGAGGCGCTGGCCGAGTATCTCCACAAGAAAATGCGCGAAGAGCTGGGCATTGCGGGTGAAGATTCGGAGCGCATTTCCGATTTATTTCATCAGAAGTATCGGGGCTCGCGCTATTCGTTTGGCTATCCCGCGTGTCCTCATCTGGAAGACCAGACGAAACTGTTTGCGCTGTTGCATCCGGAAGAGAATGTGGGCGTGCGGCTGACCACGGGCTTTCTGCTGGAGCCGGAACAGTCGACGTCGGCGATCGTGGTACATCATCCCGCAGCGAAGTATTTTGTGGTGTAGCTAGGAAGCACAAAGCCAAGGCGCGGCATTACAGCCCGCGCCTTTTGCTTTCGGAATGTGCTAGAAGTGCGCAGTTGTTTTGCTGATTGCTATGCTCTATGGTCAACAGGCCGTGACAAGAGCCTACCAAGCGTCAAGCACTTAAGAGTCCGAATCGTCAACAGCTTCCACTCGGTATCCACAGATTTTCCACAGGTACATGATAGGATGAGCATCATGGGCCTAATGTTCGACGAGCGCAAGGCCACGGAAGCCGCCTCCCTCTTCCTGATGCTTCGCGGCCGGCGAATGCACTACATGAAGCTCATCAAGCTTCTCTATCTCGCGGACCGCGAGGCGCTCCTGCGATGGGGGATCCCTATAACAACAGACACCTATGTCTCGATGGATCACGGCCCCGTGGTTAGCACCATCTATGACCTGATCAGGCGAAGAGTTGAAGGTCTCACGTGGGCAGAATACATCTCGGCACCTATGGGCGATAGGGATAAGGAAGTAGAGCTAATCAAAGATGTGAAACTCTCTCGCCTGTCGCGGGCCGAAGAGCAGTTGATTCATGAAGTGTTCGAGCACTACGGAAGCTGGAACCGATACGCCTTAAGAGACTACGTTCTCCACAAGTTGCCAGAATGGCAAGATCCCGAGGGAACCTCAATCCCGATAACGATTGCTGACATCCTGAAAGCCGGCGGCGAGGACGAAGAGGAAATTGCGGCCGTTGAGAGAGAGTTGAATGCCGCGGGCGCTGCGGAAAAGGGTTTCCGCCGGATTGTGTAGATGGCCGGATATGGCGACACCTTCCTTTTCTGCGACAAAGATGACGAGGAAGCCCACCTCAATATTGTCATAACGGAACCTACGAGCACTGGCGAAGTGATCACCGTAGCTGTGACCACTCGACACAAGAAATCCGATGCAATGGTTCCGCTGGAAGTCGGCGATCACCCCTATATCAAGCATCCCTCCGTATTGACCTTCGCCTATGCGAAGATCAGGACGATAACAGCAATCGAGAAGGTCATCGAGAACGGGGATGCCAAGAAATGCGAACCCATGGATGAGAAGTTCCTGCGAAGGGCTCGTAGCGCACTGACGGAATCCGAATTCACGCCTTATGAAGTAGTGGAGTTTTACCGAGGACTGGGCTTGGAGTGAAGATGAAAATGGAACCGTGGCGGCCAGTTTTTGTCGTGACAGGACACCTTCCTCAATTTCTTGTCAAGCCCCCGAAATCGCCGTTTTGCTGCCATCTGGCTGATTTCATTCATAAAATGTTCCTCCGCCGCGTGTCGGTTTACCCCCTTCCAATTTGATATTCTGAATACAGAGGGACAGTTCAAAGGCGCAGGCCATGCGGCCCGCGCCTTTTCCTTTGATATCAACAAAACTGATGAAAGCGGGAGTGCCGGCCAACCAGCCGGCCATTTTCTTGAGGATGACAATTGCGAGAATTGGGAGCGGGGCGGGGTGGATTGGGAGTTTGTGGGGGGTGACGGAGCGGAAGGCGCGGCCGGCGCCGACCCGGGAGCCGAAGCGGCGGGGCGAACTGGCGGAACTGGCGTTTGCGCTGAAAGCCACGAGCCTGGGGTTTGCCGTGGCCAAGCCTTATGGCGACAGCGAGCGCTATGACTTTGTGCTGGACAACGGGAAGCGGTTGGTGCGGGTGCAAGTGAAGTCGGCGACCCGGTGCGACAAATACGGGGCGTACTTCATCACGGCGCACCGAAGCTCGAATGCGACGGCGACCCCTTACACGGTGAGCGAGATCGATTTTCTGGTGGCGCACGTGTGTCCGGAAGATGCGTGGTTTGTGATTCCGGTGGAGGCGTTCGTGCCGCGGACGAGTCTGCACGTGTTTGGGAAAGACCGGGGCGAGTGTGGGCTGTTCTGGCGGTATCGGGAGGCGTGGGAGCTGATGCGGGGGTAGCGTCCCTTCGCCTTCGGCTCGAGGGCAGGCAGCCCGCGCCACACGGGCGGTTTCGGTCGCGGCAGTCGGGCGCCCTTGCGGGGCGTGAGGGGATTTGTTTGCTTACCCCGGACTTACGTCCGGGGCTTTCCAGTGCCGCCCCTTTGGGGCTGTTGGGTGGCGACGGCGAGCCCGATTGCAGAAGTGAAGTTATTTTCGAAATTGACGAATTTTCGGATTGACGAATTGAAGAACGTTGGGCGCCCTTCGGGCGCGTAGGGAGAAATACGTCCGCTTATGGCGCCCCTGAAGGGGCGCCCTGATACGAAGCCTGCTTCTCCTGCGGCTCGAGGGCAGGCTCCTGCAGGCGATTGCAGAAGTCAGATTGCAGATTGCAGAACACGGGGGCGAGGGAGCTTCGGCGTTCGCCTCGAGGGCAGGCAGCCCGCGGCACATATGCGTTTTCGTTCGCGGCAGTCGGGCGCCCTGGCGGGGCGTGGGGGGATTTGTTTGCTTACCCCGGACTTACGTCCGGGGCTTTCCAGTGCCGCCCCTTTGGGGCTGTTGGGTGGCGACGGCGAGCTCGATTGCAGAAGTCAGATTGCAGATGGCAGAAGTGAAAGCCGCAACCTCACACGGAAATGAGAAGTTGCTGGGAGGGAGCATTGCGGCTCGAGGGCAGGCTGGGCCTACGCGAGCGTGCATCTGCTACCATCTCCGACGGAGAGGGCGGCGATGGCTCGAGGCAAAGTTCCACGGCAACCGGCGAGGAGTGGGCGCCAGGAAGGCGTACGCAGGAGCAGTGTGCCGCGCGGAGCGTCACCGAGAGCGACGTCTGGGCGCGGGAAGAAAGCGGCAATGCTGCCGTCCGTCCGACCGGCGACTCCCCCGAAACGGATCGCAGGAAAGGCTTTCAACCCGACGGCACCGGAACGCGTGGCGGAGATTCTGCGGCGGCTTGACCAGCTTTATCCGTGTGCGACGTGTGCGCTGACGCATCGTTCGGCGTGGGAACTGGTGGTGGCGACGATTCTTTCGGCGCAGTGCACCGACGTACGCGTGAATATGGTGACGCCAGGTCTGTTTGCGAAGTATCCGACCCCGCAACACTTCGCGGCACTCCAGCCGGAAGAACTGGAACCGGAGATTCGCTCCACCGGATTCTTCCGCAACAAATCGAAGTCGGTGGTGGGTGCGGCGAAAAAGGTGGTCAGCGAGTTCGGCGGCCAGGTGCCGGACGAGATGGAGAAATTACTGACCCTGCCCGGTGTAGCGCGCAAGACGGCCAACGTGGTGCTGGGCACGTGGTTCGGTAAGAATGACGGCGTGGTGGTGGACACGCATGTGCATCGGATTTCGCGGCGGCTGGAGTTGGCCAGGAACGACGATCCAGTGCGGATTGAGCAGGACCTGATGCAGGTGCTGCCACGGGAAAAATGGACCAGCTTCGCGCACCAGATTATTTGGCACGGACGCAAGCTGTGTGTGGCGCGGAATCCAAAATGTGCCGAGTGTCCGCTGGAGAGCCTGTGCCACGCCGGGGACAAGACCTGGTCTACGGTAGAGCAGCACGCCGCGGCCAAGTGACCTGGTGATGCCGGCGCGCGGCTGTGAAACCGCGCGCCTTTGTCTTGCTACCTTCCGTTCATCTGGTAGTAGGCGGCCTTCACGACTCCGCTGAAGGCAAAGTCATTGAAGAAGTCGATGTCGTCTTTGTCGTCGCCGGCAAATGTCTGGCGCCAGGCGGCAACATCGATGGCGGCTTCGACGGCTTTCTGCATGTCCTCGGGTGATTTTCTGGCGTTGGGGTCGTACTCGTTCTTGTCGACGGCGGCGACGACGGCCTTGAGGAAATCGATTTCCAGATTAAGGAACTCAGTGCCGTGGAGCACGTTGCCGTGTCCGGGCACAATGATCTGGGGATTGAGCCAGCCGATATTTTGCAGCGTGGTGATCTGGTCCACCGGAAAACCGCCGCCGAGGTAGGGGATGGGATGGTCGACCAGGTCGCCCACGATGGCGATCTTTTCCTTGGGCAGGAAGGCGATGGCATCGCCGGCGGTGTTGCCGCGGCCCAGAAACTTGAGTTGCACCTCGCGTGCGCCGAGGTCGAGTGTAAGCTCGCGATCGAAAGAAACGTTGGGCGCGAGATCGGCGAGGCGGCTGTTCAGCTTCTTGTACTCCTCGGCGACGGGAGCAATGCCGGCGATGGCCTTCTTTAGCTCGTCCACTTCGCCCGGGGTGTAAGGCTTGCCGTTGGGGTTCTTGCCGGCGTCGAGTTGCTGTTGCAGGCGCTGGCCCCGGGTGGGAAAACGCTCCAGCCATCCGGGATTGAAGCCAGCAATCTGCTTCTGCGTTTCTTTGTGGGCGATGATTTCCAGGCCGGGGAAGGCGTCGCGGTACTCACTGTTGCCCATGGTGTGGTCGTAGTGCCAGTGGGTGTTGAGGAGGTAGCGTACCGGCAGCTTGGTCCACTGGCGGATCTGCGCGATGTCCTCGCGGGCGGTGGAGGGCAGGTAACAGGAATCCACCACCAGGACGTAACGCTGGCCGATGACCACCGTGGTCGTGCCTTGGGGGAAGGTGTCAGGGGCGTCGGGATGGCGGATGGCGTAGACGCCGTCGGCGAGTTGGGTGACGGTGCGGGTCTTGGTGGTGGAGGAATCGGCACGGGCAATCGAACCGAAGGCGGCACACAGCAGGAATAGCGCGAACAAGTTTTGGATTACTGAACGGCGGAACAAAAACATAGGTTCTCCTCAGAGGGTGTGGACCGCGGGGTGACGATCGCGACGAGGGAAATGCTAGCAGCACGGCTGGAGGCGGTCTTGTACGTTCTTGCAGGCTGGCGTCTCCGTCGTCGGCGCCAACCCCGGGTTCCGCTGCGACCATTGACCGCACCGCAGCGGCCTTCTAACCTAGAAGGAGTCATTCGAGAGGGCACAGCATGGCAGTGAAGCAGATTCGGCTCGGACAGGTGTGGCGGCGCGACGAAGACGGACAAAACTACCTGGTAACGCGCGTCTACAGCGAAGTGTTTACTCAATTTGCCGTCCTGCGGCCAGCCGAAGTGACCGCGCCGGATGCGCCCACGGTGAAAGTGAAAGTGGCGCGCGAACCGGACGGCTTCACTCTGCCGGGCTATACCTTTACGCAGAAAGATTTCTGAGCGATGGCCGACGGAGTGGCGGAGCTCACCCGGATGCGCCTGAACTAGCGGTGCCCCACCCGTTGCTGCCTGTACCGGAGAGAGGTCCGGTTTCCTTTCCATGACAGAGAGAATTCTTGCCGTCGTCTTCGTGTTCATCAAAGCGGTGATTGTCGCCACCGGGTATAGCGGCATCGCGCTCTTGATGGCCATTGAGTCGGCGTGCATCCCGCTCCCTTCGGAACTCATTATGCCGTTTGCCGGCTACCTGGTGTTCGAGGGCAAGATGAGTTTGTTTTGGGTGGCGACGGCAGGGGCGATTGGCTGCAATCTGGGGTCGCTGGTGGCGTACGAAATCGGCTGCTATGGCGGCCGACCGCTAGTGGAGCGTTATGGCCGCTGGATTTTGCTGACGCGCCGCGAACTGGATTGGGCCGACCGGTTTTTCCAGCGCTGGGGAGACGCCGCGGTGTTCATCGCGCGTTTGTTGCCGGTCATCCGCACCTTCATTGCGCTGCCTGCCGGCATCGCCCGCATGTCGCGGCTGCGCTTTCATGTCTACACGTTTCTCGGTTCCTGGCCCTGGTGTTTCGGGCTGGCCTGGCTAGGCCTGAAGTTGGGCGCGAACTGGCGCGAGCTGGGGAAATATTTCCATCAGTTTGATGCGGTGATTGGCGCGCTGCTGGTGCTGGGCGTAAGCTACTTCGTCTGGACGCACTGGCAAAACCGGATTCGGGCGACTTAGCTGTCAGCTCTCAGCTCTCAGCTTTCAGTTGGTCAACTTCACACAGATTTCTCGGATGGAGGACAGACTCATGAAACTACTCTCGCGGTGCCTGGTGGCGATGACGCTGATCGTTTTTCTCTGCGGCGCGGTGCCGGCGCAAGCCCCAGCCGCCTCCGACAAGCCCTACGTCGTCGAGTATTACTACCGGGCGAAGTGGGGTTATGCCGACGAGTTCCTGCGGCTGTTCAAGAAGAACCACTACCCGCTGCTCAAGAAGCAAGTGGAGTTGGGCCGGATGGTGAAGGTGTGGATGGACCAGCCGCAGTACCACGCCACCGAAGACGGGCGCTGGGACTATCGCGTGACCATTGTCTTCAAGAACGCGACCGTGGCCAACACGCCCTTCGACGAGGAGGCCATCAAGCGCCAGATGTATCCCGACCAGGAGACCTACGCGAAAGAAGAGCAGCGGCGTTTTGAGATTTTGCTTTCGCACTGGGATGTGCCGGTGAAGACGGTGGATCTGGATCAGTAAGGCGCGAATCAGGCCGGACATCACGGTGAAACAAATGCAGGAGCGGGTGAAGGGCAAGTTGAGGGAAGTGGGTTTCCCAGGTTTTATGGCGGGACTCTTCACCCGAAGAATTCCAAGGTTAGAACGGTGGAAGTAGAACCCGACCCTCGGACTGCGGTCGGGTCATAACAACACATAGAGACTCTGTTATACTTGCGCCGCTTTCGAAAGAACTAACCAACGGGCCGTTGGGTCCAATCAAGAAAAATCTGGAGGAAACTATGAAAGGCACTGGCGCGCTGCTCGCGCTGCTTTTGCTCGCTCTCGTCTTCGCCGTGCCCAATGCGCCTGCTCAGGCTGCCGCGCGCACGGATGTCTATCATGTTCACTTCGCCAAGGCCGCTCTCGGAAAGGGCGCAGAGTTAGGCGACTCGTTCAAGACCCAAGGTCCCAACGCTCCGATGAAGGGACACTTCATCGCGCTTCGTCACCAGAGTGGCGAAGATTGGGACTATGCCGTCATTGAGCATCTCGGGACCAAGGCCACCGTGGAGGCGGCGGGAAATCCACCAGCCCCGAACGCTCGCGACCTCAGCGCCTGGCATGGCGACACGTTTGTAAACGGCCCGTCGTGGGGCGAGTTCGCCCACTCCATGGGTCTGGACGACTCCGCCAAGAGCGCGGGATCGGTCTACGTGGTCTCGGTTTTTCGCGCCGCCCCCGGGCATCGCGACGAACTGGAGAAGTCGCTCGCCCCAACGCTTACCCCGGGAGAAGCGGGGAACGTGTTGATGCAGCACCTTGAAGGCGGACCCTGGCAGTACCTCACTGTCGTCCGGTACAACTCGTGGCAGGACTTCGCGACCAGTCAGAAAGCTAGCGCTGCGGAAACGCTCAAACCTGACGGGGGTTGGCTCTCGGTCCGCAATCACGCCGCCTATCACAACGACACGATTACGGATCGCATCGCGCCATAACTTTTTGCGTGATGCACGCACCAGGAAAGCCCGGCCGAGAGGCTGGGCTTTTTGTTGGTGGCAGCGAGATGAAGGCAGGTCACCCCAAGGCACTCCTGCGAGCAGAAAGAGTCTGGGGCAGCCAGCGGCGGGGTCGCAAGCGGCGACGGAAAGCGGGAGCGGCACGCTCCTTAGCAGTCCGCCGCCGCCAATGCCAGGGCCTCGTTTTGCACGGCACGGCCAAACAGACCGACGTCGTCCGCGACCAGCAGGTCTACCGCGGGCGGCTGCACTCGCAGTTGGCGCAACAGCGAGGCTACCTGGCCACGCTGGTAGGTTTGCTGGTTGGCAAGATGCATCAGCACCAGCCAAACCGGATATTTCCAGCGCCTGCCCGAACCGTCAGTGTAACTGAGGTGACGATAGAGCCCCGCTTCCCGCAGGGACAACAGGTAGTCCCGAATGCCGTGCTCAACCACTCGCCAGCGGGCGATGAGGTTGGTGAGGGTGAGAAACTCGGCATCGGCGGGTGACGATGAAAGTGTGTCACCGTGGAGACGCTCCAGCCAAACCCACTCCGAGCTGACCATATGCGCGAAAGTGTGGCGCAACGAAGCGAAGCTGGTGCTGCTTGAGTTCTCCAACTGTTCCTGGTCGAGCCTGGCGCACGCCTCCAGTTGGCGGTCCCGGGCCCAGTAGTTGTAAGTGAAGAAGTTACGCAAAGCGACCAAAGGAAGCACGACTTGATTTCCTCTCTTTCCTGTTCAACATCGTGATTGGCTTCTGAAGGTCCCCTCGGCTCAGATCCTGCTGCGGCCGAAAGGACCACCAACTGAACCAGCCAACCCACCGGGAACTCAGCGGACAGCGGGCACCCACCCCCACGTCTGGCTGGGCTCCACCTGGGTAAACAGGCCCGCCTCATCCGCGACCAGTAAATCCACGGCCGGCGGCTGTACATGGAGTTGTCGCAAGAGCGTGGTCACCTGGCCGCGATGGTAGCTTTGGTGATTGGCAAGGTGCTGAAGCGCCAACCACACGGGGTGCTTCTGCGGGTTGCCAGTAGTGTCCGTGTAGTTGAGTTGGCGTTCGAGATCCGATTCACGGAGCTCGGACAGGTACTCCCGTATGTCACTCTCCACCCAGCACCAACGGTTGATGAGATGGGCGAGGGTTGGGAACTCGTCAGCAGCCGGCAGCGATGCGGGCGAGCCACCGCGGAGACGCTCGAGCCAGATCAATTCGGCGCCGAGCAGATGGGCCAGCGTTTCCCGCAAGGAAGTAAAGCTGTTGCCGAGCGGACGGTCGAGCTGTTCCTGGCTGAGCGTGGCGCAAACTTCCAGTTGGCGGTCTCGAGCCCAGTAGTTGTAAGCGAAGAGATTCTTGATCGCGGTCAAGGGCAGCATGAGTTAATTTCCCCACTTTCTTCTTGGGAGATGAATTGTTACGGGCGGTCCCCTCAAATCCGGCTACTGAGGAGACCGCCGGCCGAACGCTAAACTGCGCGCTTGAGAGCATGCCGCCGCGCAGCGGCAGATTCCACCACCGGCTGGGGAGAGCTCCTGGGCAGGAGCATCCCCACGCGGTCGCGATACTCGGCGTACTCCGGATGCATGCGCACGAGATCGCGCTCTTCGAGCTGAATCGCGATCAGAATGTAGCCCGTGGTGGCGAGGGCGAAGACCAGATGCGCGGCGGTCATCACCGGCGCCGCCCAGAACACCATCAGCCAGCCCACGTAGAGCGGGTGCCGGATATAGCGGTAGGGCCCAGGCGTGCGGAAGCCGAGGTGCACGTAATCACGGCCGCGCAGGTGGAGCCAGACTTGGCGCAACCCGAAGAGGTCGAAGTGGTTGATGAGAAACGTCGAGACCAGCACGACCACCCAACCGGCGACAAACAGCAGTACCAGCGCCATCCGGGCAGCCGGATTGGCTACGCTCCAGACCACGCCACCCATGGGCTGCCATTGCCAGAACATCAGCAGCAGGGCAACGCTGGAAAACAGGACGTAGGTGCTGCGCTCGACGGTGCGGGGAACGATCTTTGTCCACGCCTGCTTGAACCACTCGCGGGCCATCAGGCTGTGCTGGATGGCAAAGAGTGCGAGCAACGCGGCGTCAATGGCCAAGGCGGTGAGGAATGAGGTTTGCGGGCCCGAGTCGATGGACTTGGGAACGCCGATGTTGCCGATAAACCCAACCGCGTAGACGAAGGTGGCCAGGAAGGCGACGTAGCAAACGAGCCCGTAGAGGAACGCTGAAATTCGGTTGAACATTTTCTCTCCTGTCGGCAGCGAGTGAATCAAACCAAACGAGTACGTCTGCCGGTGTATGCCATTAACGCTGGTCAGCGGCGATGGCGTCCTTTGGCACGGCTGATTCTTTTCTGCTATTTTTCTGAAAGCATGACCCCGGCCCGGATCCAAGTCGACTACGAGTTTGGCCCCTTCCGCCTGGAGCCGGGGGAGTACCGCCTGGTGCGCGAGGGTCAGGCCATCCCTTTGACAGGGAAGGCGTTTGAAACGCTGTGCGCACTGGTGGAACGGCATGGCAGGCTGGTTCCCAAGCAGGAACTGATGAGCGCGGTGTGGCCGGAGACGGTGGTGGAGGAGAACAACCTCGACCGCAATATCTCGACGCTGCGCAAGGTGCTGGGCGAAAAGCCTTCCGGCCTGGAGTTCATCCAGACGGTGCCGCGGGTGGGATACCGCTTTGTCGCACCGGTGACGGAGTTTCCGGCGAAAGCGGTGGCACCCGTTGTCCCAGAAAGCGAAGCTGGATCCCCAAATCGTCAGGAAATCCGCTTCTGTGTGACTGCGGACAAGGTGCGTCTTGCCTATGCCAGGGTGGGCTCACGCCATCCGATAGTGAAGGTGGCCAACTGTTTCAATCACCTAGACCTGGAGTGGGAGAGCCCCATCTGGCGGCACTGGGTCAGGGACCTAGCTGCGGGGCACAGCATTGTGCGCTATGACGGGCGCTGCAACGGCCTCGCCGATTGGGACGTCGAGGATGTTTCCTTTGAAGCCTGGGTACACGATTTGGAAACGGTGGTGGACGCGGCGGGGTTGTCCAAGTTCGCGCTGCTGGGGATTTCGCAGGGAGGAGCAGTGGCCATTGCCTACGCCGTGCGCCATCCCGAGCGGGTCAGCCATCTGATTCTCTGCGGTGGATATTCGCGAGGGACCGAACACCGCGGGCGTCCGGATGCGATTCGAGTACGGCGCGCCCTGGAAACGCTGGTGCAGTTGAACTGGGGGAAGAGCAATCCCTCGTTCTTCCAGATGGTGACCAACCTGTACATTCCGGAAGGGGCGTCAGCCGAAGACCAGGGCTGGTTCACGGACCTGCAGAGCAAGTCGGTCTCAACCGCGAATCTGGTGAAGTTTATGCAGGCGTGTGATGCCATCAACGTGCGGCCCCTGCTGCCCGCCGTGTCGGTACCAACGCTCGTATTTCACAGTGATCGGGACCGGGTGGCGCCTCCCGAGGAGGGCCGGCTCCTGGCCACAGAAATCCCGGGCGCCAGATTTGTGCCGTTGCCAAGCGCCAATCACTTGCTCCTCGCGAACGAACCGGCCTGGAAGATATTCCGCGAAGGGGTGGCGTCGTTTCTGGGCGGGGAAGACACGCCAGCGGGCGCGGCGGGAAGCTGAACCCTGTCCACTCCCCGGCCCCGGTACTTTCGTGTGTTCCCTGACGCCGGAGTTTTTCGTCGGCCCAAGCCCTTGGGGCTAGAATCAAAGCTGAGATGGCTGGGCTGGGGGCTTACGGATGGCTGAAGTGTGCGCTGCTGGCGGCGCTGAGCGTGGCTTTGCTCAGCGTGGCGGCCTCGGCGCAAACCCCCGTGCTGCGTGCTGTCCATGTTCTCGGCAAGGAAGCTGCGCCGGAAGTGGAAATCACGCTCTCGGCAAAAGTGACGCCGGCGACTCAGATCGTAGCCGGCCCCGACCGCATCGTACTCGATTTTCCTGGAGCCATGCTCGATCACGCGTTGCGCCCGCAGAGCCTGCACCGCGGGTATCTCACCGGGGTGCGCTGGGGACTGTATCAGGCCAGCCCACCGGTGACGCGTGTTGTGCTGGAGCTGAGCGCTCCGCACGGGTTCGAAGTTTTTCCCGCGGGAAATAGTGTCATCGTAAAACTGGGTGGAACGGAAGGGCAGCCGGCGAGCGCCGCGGTCACTCCGGAGCAAGCGCCGGCAGCACCGCCGCCACCAAGAGTGGTGGTGACCGTAAGCGGGTCGCGCCTGACGATTGATGCGCCGCGAGCCACGCTGGCCGATGTGCTGAGGGAAATCCAGCGCCGCACCGGTGCGGAGGTTGCGGTGCCGGCGGGAGCTGAGCAGGAACAGGTGGTCGTGAAATTGGGGCCGGCGCCGGGGAAGGAAGTGATGGCCGCGCTTTTCAACGGCTCGCGCTTCGACTACATCGTGTTGGGCAGCGAACGCGACCCGGGCGGGATCAGCCGGATTCTGCTGAGCCCGGTGGACGGTGGGGCGAATCCGTTTGTGTCGGCCGCGCCGGTAGCAGTGCCGCCAGCCCAGTCCGTGATGTCCACCGCAGCAGTCGAACCGGCGAGCGGCGACACGTCAGAACTCGGGCGCGACCGCACGGCGCCAGAGGTCAACGAAGCTCCCCCAGCCGACCAGGACGAACCGCAGCAGTAAGTCAGCGAAGGAAATCTTTAACCGCAGAAGACGCAGAGAGCGCGGAGAAGGCAAAGGCGAGCACCCCGGTTGCGAAGGCCTGCTCTTTAACTCGCACAAACTCATGGCCCTAGGAGTCAGTGTCACCACCGGCGTGGATTTACGCAACCCCAAGCCCGGGCCGCAGCGCAGGGTTGACCGTGACCTTAATTCCCCTGAATCAGCCTTACCGGCACGGCAGTTCCGGCGCCGCCCCGCACCGGCGTGCCGGACGCCGCGCCACAGCCAATGACGTTCAGCACCGTGACATGTGGTCGTCCACCGCCGCCAACGTAATTGATAAACACTTGCAGGAAGCCGATCACTGTTGCCGGATCCGGAGGCGGGCTCCCGGGAGGATTGTTGGAATCGTAGATCGGCATATTCACTACGGAGGAACTGGTGGTAATCACATCTCCGGGCTGCACCACGCCACCTCCCAGCAGCAGGTTGTTGTCACCGGCGGTAATTTGAAACGGGCTCGTGTTGACATTGATCAGGTCCTGCCCCGAGTTGGGGTTGGAATCTTCAGCGTGAATCAGGCACTCGATGCCGTTGATGTTGCGGAACGGTTCCGGTGAAACGCCCGTTTCGATCGGCAAATGGTCGCCACAGGCAATCGGCGTGGGGTTGCAGATGTCGATGTTCTGTTCATAGCGCGGGGCGGAGGGATCCCAACACGACGGGCCGGAAGGCGAAGGTGGCAAGTCAATTTGCACCGGGTAGTAGCTGACGGAGGGGTCGGTCGGCGGCCCGGGGTTGTCGATGCTGGGCACCTTCTGAGTGCCGCATTGCGGCGGATTGCAGCCGGTGAGCAGCCGCATGGGCTGGCCAATGATGCCGGCTGTGGCTCTCCCTGGGCGCGTGATGATGCCGGTGGTGGGGTCAAGAAACGTTGTGCCGCCGGCGGAGGGGTCCATGTTGGGCAGGAGCCATGGTTTGACACACTTTACCGCCACGGGTGGCGGAGTGCCGCCGAGGGACGCCGCATTGGAAGGGTTGTAAGCTTCCGCCGTCGCCGAAGCCTGAACCTGGCTGACCGCGCCCGGCCAGATGCGGGCAAAGAACGTGGCCAGTCCTGTTCGCTGCACGGTGACGCGGACTTGCGGGTTGATGCCGAAGGCCGGCGACCCCCCATTCGGAAAGGTGACCGTGATTTGCCCGCTGGGAACCACCGCGCCGCCAACTTTGTTTTGCTGGGCGGCTGCCTTGGCCAGCGTCTTCGCGTAGGCCTGCGCGTTGGCCTGCAGGGCCGCGTCGGCGGGGGCAGAGGTGACGCCGTAATCCACCAGCGATTTGGCGGCGAGGAGGGCGGCGGACTCGGCGGATCGCTGCGCCTCGGCCCGCGCCACGTACAGCGTGACCACATCAATCGCCAGCGCGGCCATGCTGAGCAGGGCAATGAGAGCGACCACTACCAGGAGCAGGGTGACGCCCTGTTCGGGGCGGCGGCGTTGGCGAATGTATTTCATGACTTCTCGCTTCTCCTCAATGCTTAAGGCTGGTTCGGAACCACGGCCTGAGTGCTCAGCGTGGTGCTGCTGGCGTAGCTGGCACCGGGCGCCACCAATTTGGCGACGCTGCCGAAGCGCCAGTGGAACGGATACTCGAGTAGAACGCGGCTGGCAATCACGTGGACTCCGTTGCCGCCATCAAACGAAAAACCGCGTTCGATGGTGAGGCGCGCCACCGGGGTGCCGCACAGGACGCCGGTATAGCTCCACTCAAAATTGCGGATCGGTATGGCCGCCGCAGTGGCCATGCCGCAATCGTCAATGCCCGCAGCCGACAGTTGCTGCATGACGGACTCGCGAATGGCGCTCACGCTTTGGGGCGTACCAGCGGAAGAGAGGTCGTCCACCGGCTGCGCTGCGGCCAACTGGGCTCCGCCACTCGCCGCCTGCGCCAGCTTCTGCTTTAAATTAAACGCCGAACTGAAATCCGTAATGCCGATCAGCACCACCACCAGCAAAGGCAGAGAAATGGCAAACTCGGCCAGTTGCGAGCCTTGCTCGGCTTGCCAGCAGAAGACGCGGCGCGATGCGGGTGGTCTCAGCATCCTGGCCCCTGCCAGCAGGAATAATCCACGCGCGTCTGTACTTGCGCCTTCAGACTCAGGCCATAGGGTTGGCGGGTGAGGAATGGTGGGCTGGAAGTCACCGTGGGCAGGGAGAACTGGAGCGGATACTGCAGACCGACGGTGACGCCGCACTGCTCGTTCACGGGATTGCCCGCAGCGGTGGGATTCAGCACCACCCCCCGGCAGACCCTGACGTTGCCCGTCGTGGTGGTGCATGCGCCCGAAACGCCGCCCGTGGTGCAGAAGGACGGTGAGCCGGAGGTATAGGGCGTCACCTGCGATGGTTGCAAACCGGAAGCGCGCAGAATGGCAGCCACACTCTGGTCGATCGCACTCGCCTGAGCGGCTAAAGACTGGGGCGAGCAAGTGGCGCAGTTGGAGGTGGCGGCGACGCGCACGGCCTCCTGCGCGGCGCGCGTCACGGTAGCGTGAATCTGCAACGCGCGGGCGAACCAGAAAATCCCCAATAGGATCATGAACATTAACGGCAGCACGAAGGCCAGTTCCACAATCTCGGCGCCTTCAGTACCGCGTAACATCCTGAGCCTGGATCGCGTCACGCCTGCCCTCCATGCACCACCATCCACCCGGCGTAACTCACCACCGCGATGGCAACGGCCACGCCAAATGGGACCTTGATCGCTTCGGGGCTGTCCAGGGAGATGGTGTCGGCCGGCGGACGTCCCGTGAATCCCGCCAGCAGCATGCGTCCCAGGTTCATCATCGTTGCCCCCAGTCGCCGTTTCAGGACCACCATTACCAGCGCCATGACGGCGTTGACCATGATCGTCGCCGCCAGAATCCACAGCAGGTGATGTGGTCCGGTGATCCCACCCAGCGCGCCCACCAGTTTCCAGTCTCCCGCACCCAGGCCGCGCGCCAGGACAAACGGCAACAATAGCAGCAATCCAAGTCCTAGCCCCCAAAGCCCAGTCTTGAGGCCCGGCCAACCGCCGGCAACGGCATTGAATACCACTCCGGCGACGGCGCCGGGCACCGTCCACCAGTTTGGAATGCGCCGCGAGCGCGCGTCCATCCATCCAGCCCCTACCGCGAAAGCGGCAGCCAACGCCCACAGCGAAACTTGCCAAGAGGTCATCGGGCGTGAATGCCGAATTCGTTCACGGGTGGGGGATTGGAGTCGAGCACAAGTCCCGGACAGGCCACAGTCTGGGCAAATTCTCACACGAGCGGGGGGCCAAGTCAACGGAGAGTGTGGGGCCGGGGGGCGCCCGCAAAAACAAAAAGCCAGAGTTAAACTCTGGCTTTCAAGTTATTCCATAAGTTTAAGTTAGCGGTTAACGGCTGGCCCCGCCGTCCGTTCCGCAACAATCTTGTGGGCCGTCTCTGCCAGCGCTTTGGCTTGGGGGAGCAACTCAATGGCCTTGTTGATCTGCGGATCCCACTGCGCCCGCGCCTTCAGACCTTCTTCCTGACCGTACAGGTTGATGACGATTTCCGCTTTCAGATTGGCCTTGACCCAGTCCACCACCTCCGCCAATTCCGCCTCGGTATAAGGCAGGTTCTGCTCGCCGAGGAAGTGTCGGAATTCGAGGAGAAGGGTGTCGTCCACCATCATGTCCTTCGCGGGATGATGATCGATGGTGTAGTGCTTGGCGAAGTTGAAGAAGGCGTAGTGCTGCAGCAGGGTGTCCTGCAGGTGGGTGGACTTGACCGGCGGAATCTTCACATCGGGCGAAATGCCGCCGCCGCCGTAGACGGTACGTCCACTGTCGGTCAGCTTAACTTCGCGGTTGGGAGCGGTCTCTTCCGTGTCGCGCGAATAGTAGTAGTCGTAAAGCGAAACGTTGCTGTAGTCGCGCTGGATCAGCCGTCCGCTGGGGGTGTAGTACTTGGCCGTGGTGAGGGCGAGACCTGTGTTCTCCGATAGATGGTAGACGGTCTGCACCAGGCCCTTGCCGAACGTGGCCTCCCCGGCGATGAGGCCGCGGTCGTGGTCCTGGATTGCGCCGGCAACAATTTCCGCGGCGGAAGCGGTGCCCCGGTTGACCAGCACGACCAGAGGATATTCTTTGCCGCCATTGCCGCGGCTGGCGTAATAGCGCTTTTCGCTGGAAGCGCGGCCGTGGTGGGAAACGATGACGGCGCCCTTCTTCAGAAACTTGTCGGCCACGCCGACGCCTTCATTCAGCAACCCGCCCGGGTTCTGGCGCAGGTCAAGCACCAGACCCTTCAGGTCACCGAACTCCTCCAACGCCTGACCGACTTCGTGCTCCGTAGTCTCATTGAAGCCGGTGACGTGCATGTAGCCGATGCCGGGCCGAATCAGGAAATGCAGGTCCACGCTGTTGCGCGGAATCTCGTCGCGGACGACGGTGAACTCCAGCGGGTGATCGGCGCCTTCGCGCAACACGGTGATGCGAACGGTGGTGCCCTTGGGGCCCTTGAGCAGGTCAGCGACATCGCTGGTGTTCATGTTGTCGGTGGCTTTGCCGTCCACCGCGGCGATGATGTCGCCGGCGCGGATGCCGACTTTGTACGCGGGGCTGCCCACAAAGGGGCTGATGACGATGACTTTATTGTTGCGCGGGCCCACGGACATGCCAACGCCGTAATACTTGCCGCGCTGTTCTTCCTGCAGCAGGCTGTACTGACGCGGATCGAAAAAGTTGGAGTGCGGATCCAGCACGTGCAACATGCCGGGGATGGCGCCGTTGTAAATGGCCTTGTCGGGATTGACCGGCTCGGCGTAGTTCTGCTCCACCATGGCGTAGACCTGGCTGAAACTGTTCAGGCTTTCGCGGATGTCGCTGTCGGTACCGGTGCCGGCGGCAGCGCTGGAACGCTGGGCGTACATCATCCCCAGAAATCCGCAGCCAACCAGCAACAGCGTAACCACGAGCAAAGAACGGCGAGAACTACCGGGCATATGAATTATCCCTCAGGCGGGCGAAGCCAAACATCACCACGACTTAGGCGCAGTATAGCATTTTTTCGCCTTTGGTTTGGACGCGGTAGAACAGCGAAGGTTACCTCCGGAGTGTCTGCTTGTGGTTGCCTGACGCTCTGTAGTTTCGTGGGTTTGCAGGCGACGTGCCGTCCGGTTTGCCGCCCCTCGCACCAGCGGTTAAGATGAACCCATGAATCTGGGTATGCCGGAGATGATTTTTATTGTGCTGTTGGCCCTGATCATCTTCGGGCCTCGCCGGCTGCCTGAAGTAGCGCGCCAGGTCACGCGCTTCATGAACGATTTCCGGCGAGCCAGCAACGAGTTCAAAGCGCAACTGGAATCCGAAGTGCACAAGCTCGAAGCCGAAATGGAGAAGGAGGCGAGTGCAGTCAAGGACCGGGTCGGCAACCTGGAGCCGCAGATTTTGCCTCCAGCCACGCCGCTGCCGGCGGGCACGATTGCTTCCGGATCGAGCGTCGCGGAAGCAGTCGTCTCGGAACCTGAGGCGCGTTTGCCGGAAACATCAGAGACTGCCAACCTGAATCCTCCCCAACACGCCGATGCCTGAGACCGCGGCGTCAAGCCCCAAGAGCCTGCGTGACCGGGCTGACCTGCCCGCGATGAGTTTCCTCGAGCACCTTGAGGAGTTGCGGCGGCGAATTATCTATTCGGCCATCGCGGTGGGCGTGGCTTTCTTTTTCTGCTTTGGGTATGCCGAAAAAATCTACGCGCTGATGCAGGCGCCGATCATCGCCGCGCTGCACAACAATCACCGATCCGAAGCGCTGGTCTATCTGAGCCCGACCGAGCCCTTCAATCTGTACCTCAAAATCGGCTTCATGGTGGGGCTGTTCGTGGCCTCGCCGGTGGTGCTCTACCAGGTCTGGCTGTTCATCTCACCCGGCCTTTACCGCAACGAAAAACGCTACGTGGTGCCGTTCATGGTTTCGACGGTCGGCCTGTTTCTGGGCGGCGGCTACTTTGGCTACCGGATCGTCTTTCCGGCGGCGCTGGATTTTCTGGTCAGCTACGGCAAGCAGTTCCAGCCCATGATTACGATCGGCGAGTACACCGATCTTTTTCTGACCGTGATCCTCGGGCTGGGCCTGGTGTTTGAGATGCCCATTCTCGTGTTTTTTCTGGCCTTGATGGGCATCGCCACGCCGGGTTGGATGCTGCGCAATTTTCGCTATGCCATCCTGGTGATCTTCATCATTGCGGCGGTGCTCACGCCGACCACCGACATTCTGAACATGCTGATCTTCGCCGCGCCGATGGTGCTGCTGTATGTGATCAGCATCGGCGTAGCCTGGCTGGTAAACCCGCGGAGCCGGAAGCCACGTCAGGAATAAAGCGGGGAAGGGACATCGCTTGAAGCGCAGACTTGCGTCCGTCATCTTGGCGGTGGTGATGTGCAGTTGCGGGCAGGCGTGTGCGCGGAATAAGACCACGCCGCCAGCGGCCGAGACGCCGGCGGCTGCCGCTGCCCCGGTCGCCGTAGCCAGGACAGAGCGCCCCGCACAGCGGTTGGTCAACGGCGCGCGCACCATGCAGTCCATTCGCGAGATCGTCGGCTTCGGGCCGCGCTATCTCGGCAGCGCGGGCCACAAGAAGTTCGAAGACTATCTCCGCCGCCAGCTGCACAAGGACACCGTGGAGGAAGACGAGTTCGCCGTAGATTCACCGGAGGGCAAGTTTGCGGGGCGAAACTTCATTGCGAAATTCCCGGGAACGAAAGACGGCATCATCGTCATCGGCGGACACTACGAGACGCCCTATCCCTTACGTAAGACGAATTTCACCGGCGCCAACGACGGCAGTTCGAGCGCCGCGATCCTGCTGGAACTGGCCAACCACTTGCGCGGGCGCAAACTCGCGGGCTACGGCGTATGGCTAGTGTGGTTCGACGCGGAGGAAGCCATGCGAGCCTGGTCTGCGACCGACAGCCTCTATGGCAGCCGCCACCTGGCGGCGCGCTGGCAGCAGGACGGAACCGCGAAAAAGATCCGGGCCTTTCTGCTGGCCGACATGGTCGGCGACGCCGACCTGAACATTGAACACGAGAGCAACTCGACTCCGTGGCTGGAAGACCTGCTCTACCAGGCAGCCACGCGCCTGGGACACCAGTCGCATTTCTTTGCTCGCACTCTGGCTGTCGAGGACGATCACCTGCCGTTCGTGCGCATTGGCGTTCCCGCCGCCGACGTGATTGATCTCGACTACGGATACGAAGACGTCTTCCATCACAGTACCGAAGACACGCTGGACAAGCTCAGCCCGCGCAGCCTGGAGATTGCCGGGGATGTAATTCTGGAGACGGTGGCGCTGGTGAACGAGCGGCCGTAGCCCGATTGCAGACTGCAGAAATGGAAAGGCAAAGTCTTAAAACGCAGAGATCGCGGAGAAATGCCGCGGAGAACGCAGAGAAAAAAGCAAGAACCAGGGAAGCACAATGATCCGTGTGGCGTCTGGCGGGCGGGGGTGCCCACACAGGCTAACAACCTCACACTCGCCAACCCTTTTTCCTTTTCCTTTTGCGTGCTTTCATTTCTAATGGCGCGCCATGAGAACTAAGGCCCTGCTGTGCGTTGTCCTCGTCTTTGTCTTTGCGTGTGCCGTGGGTGTGGCGCAGGCTACCGATCCCGCGGTCGAGCGCGTGTTTGAAGAAGCGCAGAAACCGTCCGCGCTCGAAAAGAACCTCCACCAGTTGACCGATGAGATTGGCGGGCGCGTCCCCGGGTCGCCGGCCATGACCAAGGCGCTGGCTTGGGGTGTAGCGGCGATGCAGGCAGCAGGCGGAGAGAATGTGCACACGGAAAAATTCACGCTGGCACATTCCTGGGCGGAAGGCGCCACCAGTTTGACCGTGGTCGCGCCCGGCCACTTTCCTGTGCGTGCCGTTTCGTTCGGTTGGGGGCCGGTGCTGGCACCGGTGAAGAACGTCGCGGTCGTGGACCTGGGCAATGCGACGGCCGCCGATTTTGCCAAAGAGGGTAACATCGCGGGCAAAGCCATCCTCGTGCACAGCGAGCCCATGAAGACGTGGGAAGATCTGTTTGCCGAGTATCAGCGCACGCCCGACATTGTGGATGCGGCAGTGAAGGGGAAAGCGCGGCTGATTCTGATCCAGTCCACGCGGGAACGCGATTTGCTCTACCGGCACATCAACACCAACAACGCCAAGCCCGACAAAATTCCCATGCTCATGGTGGCCCGGGAAGATGCAGCACGGATGGCGCGCATTCTCGCCGGCGGGCAACCGGTGGCCGCGGATGTCTCGATTCCCAATCGGATTGGCGGGCCGCTGGAAACGGCCAACGTAGTAGGCGAGATTCGTGGCAGCGAGAAGCCGGACGAGTTCGTAGTAATTGGCGCCCACCTCGATTCCTGGGAACTGGGCACGGGCGCGCTGGACAACGGCTGCAATGCCGCGTTGGTAGTGGATGCGCTGCGGGCGATCAAGGCCAGCGGCGTCCGTCCGCGACGCTCCATGCGCTTCGTTCTGTTTTCAGGCGAAGAGCAGGGCATGCTGGGATCGTTCGCCTACGTGCGTGCGCATCGCAAAGAGCTCGACGGGGCAGTGGGTGTGGTCATCGTGGATTCCGGCACCGGACGCATCACTGGATTCTCGCTGGGCGGTCGCAAAGACCTGGTGGACGCGTCGGCTGAGTTGATGGCTCCGTTCCAAGCCTGGGATGCCGCCACTCTGACCACGAATGCCGACGCGGGCACGGACAATTTCGATTTTCTCTTGGAAGGCGTGCCGACGTTTGTGGCGAACCAGGAGGAAGCGAACTATCTGATCAACTATCACGCCATGTCCGACACCTATGACAAGGTGGACTTTGCCAACCTCAAACGGCACGTGGCGGAAGCGGCGACGTTGGGGTTCGAGCTGGCGAACCGGGCGGAGCGCTTCGGACGTCGCTTGTCGAAAGCAGAAATTCTCCAGACACTAGCGGACACAGGTCTGGACAAAGACCTGAAGCGTATGGGCTACTGGCCGGACTGGGAGAGCGGGAAGCGGGGACGGCAGCCGTAGGGCGCCCGGGCGGCGTGCGATAGGATAAGAAACAGCTCATGCTGCTCTTCTGGACACTCTTCAATCTTTTCGTTGCGCTGATGCTGGCGCTCGACTTGGGTGTATTTCACCGGCGCCCGCACGTGGTGTCGTTTCGTGAGGCGGTCGCCTGGAGCGGGGTTTGGATCACGCTCGCGCTGGGGTTCGCAACCCTGCTGCGCTACTGGCAGGGGTCGCAGCCGTCGCTCGAATTTCTGACTGGTTACGTGATTGAGCTCTCGCTCAGCGTAGACAACCTTTTCGTCTTTCTGCTGATCTTCCGCTACTTTCACGTGCGCCCGGAGCATCAGCACAAGGTGCTGCTATGGGGCATTTTGGGCGCGCTGGTCATGCGTGCCGTCTTCATTCTCGCCGGTGTCAGTCTGATGCGGCGTTTCCATTTCATCGTGTATGTATTCGGTGCGCTGCTCGTCTACAGCGGCATTAAATTGTTCCGCCAACAGGAAACGGAAATCCATCCCGAACGCAATCCGTTGCTACGCCTGTTCCGTAAGTGGATGCCGGTGACGAAGGAGTATGAGGGCAACCGATTTTTCGTGCGCCGCCCCGGCCTCTACGCCACCCCGCTTTTCATCGTGCTGCTGGTGGTGGAAACCACGGATCTGCTCTTTGCGGTGGACTCCATTCCCGCAGTCCTGGCCATCACGACCAATGCTTTCGTGGTTTACACCTCCAATGTGTTTGCGATTCTGGGGCTGCGCTCGATGTATTTCGCGCTGGCCGGGATGATGGAATTATTCCACTTCCTGCACTACGGGCTGGCGCTGGTGCTGGTGTTTGTAGGTGGAAAGATGCTGGCGTCACACTATGTCACGATTCCAACGCATTGGGCATTGGCGGTTGTGGGCGGAGTGCTGCTGAGTTCGGTGTTGGCGTCGCTGGTGTTTCCGGAAAAACTGAAAAAAGCTGTCTGAGAAGCAAACCTCGTCACTCGAAGCGGATCGCCTCTCCGGAAACAATCGAATGTTTCTGGAAGCGGGGATCGTTGTGGGCGGGGAAGTCGAGGCGGTAATGGGCGCCGCGACTTTCTTCGCGGGCCAGAGCGGAACGCGTGACCAGCGAGCCCACCAGTTGCAGATTGCGGGCTTCGAAGCCACGGCGGGTGGTGGGTTGGGCTACCCGCGGGCAGATTTGTTCCAGGCGATGGAGCGCACGCCGCAGCCCTTTGCCATCGCGCACAATGGCCACATCCTGCCACATCAAGTCGCGGATATCCTGAAAGGCTGTTTCCGCCGCTGCATCTGAGGCCGCGGCCGCGGTGCTCGGCGGTGGCGTGCGTGCCGCGGTGCCACGTTCCTGGCGCATGGCCGCTCCGGTGCGCGCGCCAAAGACCAAGCCCTCGAGCAGGGAATTACTGGCCAGGCGGTTGGCTCCGTGAACTCCGGTAGCCGCAACCTCGCCGGCAGCGTAGAGGCCGGGAACATTGGTGCGCCCGTCGAGGTTGGTTTGCACCCCGCCCATCGAGTAATGCGCCGCCGGGCGGATCGGAATGAGGTCAGCGGCAATGTCCACGTTGTACTGCAGGCAGGTGGAGTAGATTCGCGGGAAACGCTTCTTCAGGTGGTCGGCTTTCAGGTGGGTGAGGTCGAGATAGACGACGGGTTCTTTGGCGTGGCTGATTTCGAGTTCGTGCACGATGGCGCGAGCCACCACATCGCGGGGCGCCAACTCGGCCAGCGCGTGATACTTGGGCATGAAGCGAATGAGCTGATCGTTGCGCAAATACGCGCCCTCGCCGCGCAACGCCTCAGAGAGTAAGAACCGCGGAGCTTTCTTGAGGTAGAGCGCGGTGGGGTGGAACTGAATGAACTCCATGTCGCTGACGGCGGCGCCGGCGCGGAACGCCATGGCCACGCCGTCTCCGGTGGCCACTTCCGGGTTGGTGGTCTCGCGATAAAGTTGGCCCAGGCCGCCGGTTGCGAGCAGTACGGCAGAGGCGCGCACCTGCGCCGCGCGGCCTGCTTGATCGAGTAGCGTTACCCCGGCAACGCGGCCGTCTTCCACAATGAGGTCGGTGGTGAATTCAAATTCTTCGACCGAGATGGTCTTCAGCGTTTTCGCCTTGGCGAAGAGCGCACGCTGGATCTCGCGTCCGGTGGAGTCGCCGTGGGCGTGCAGAATGCGGTCGCGGCTGTGCGCCCCTTCGCGGGTAAAGGCCAGCTTGGTGCCCAGGCGGTCGAACTCCGTGCCCCAGTGAATGAGTTCTTCAATCCGCTCCGGGCCCTCTTCGACCAGGACGTGGGCGGCGTCGGGCCGGCACAGGCCGTCGCCGGCGTTGAGTGTGTCCTGAAAATGCAGGCTGATCTCGTCTTCGTCGCTGAGCGCGGCGGCGATGCCGCCTTGCGCGTACTGCGTGGCAGACTCGGTGACTTCGCGCTTGGCCAGCACGCGCACCCGTCCGGCGGCGGCCAGTTCGATGGCGGCGCGCAGCCCGGCCACGCCCGCGCCAATCACCAGGAAGTCGGCTTGTGGTGACGCACTCTTCATGGGGAACCAAAAATGGTATCACGCAGGCCGCGGACCCCAGCGGTCCGTGAGGGTGCGTTATGATGGCCATTCATGCTGCGAGTCCGCGTCAAGACCGATCCGCGCGCCTACGAAGTGCGTATTGCCAGCGGTCTACTGGAAGCCGCGGGGCGCGAAATTGTTCACGCTGTGGGCAAGCGACGGTGCTACATCATCACCGTGCCGCGGGTGCAGCGGCTTTGGGGCGCAACCTTGGTTCGTTCTCTGACCAAGTCAGGACTGCGGGCTGAGTTCCTCACCCTACCCGACGGAGAAAGATTCAAACGGTTGGCGGCGGTGGAGCGTCTGGCCGCGACCATGGTTCGCCGCGGCGCTGACCGGGAGAGTGTGGTAGTTGCTTTTGGCGGAGGCGTGGTCGGAGATGTAGCTGGGCTGGTGGCTGCGCTCTATATGCGGGGAGTGGACCTCATCCAGGTGCCCACTACGCTGCTGGCGCAAGTAGACGCATCCGTTGGCGGCAAGACCGCGGTCAATCTGCCTTCTGGAAAAAATCTGGTGGGTGCGTTCCACCAGCCGCGGCTGGTGCTGGTGGATCCGGCGGTGCTCTCCACTCTGTCTGTCCGTGAATTTCGCGCCGGTTTGTACGAATCGCTCAAGTGTGGCGTCATCCGGAACCCCGCATTGTTTGGGATGTTCGAGAAGCACAACGAAAGGCTGCTGGCCCGCGATACCCGCGCCCTCACCAAAGTGATTCACGCCTCGATCCGCGTCAAAGCGGAAGTGGTTTCAGCGGACGAACGGGAACAGGGGTTGCGGCGCATCCTGAATTTCGGCCACACCATCGGCCACGCGCTGGAAGCGGAAGGCGGATATCGCCGCCTGCTCCACGGCGAAGCAGTGGCCTGGGGAATGATGGCGGCAACGAGCATCGCGGAAGAAATCACATTGCTGGAGGGACGGCAGGCGACGCGAATTCTCCGGGCAATTGCGGCGCTGGGAGCCTTGCCGCGGGTGCGGGTGGTGGTCGACCGCACCTTGCGACGTCTGCAGGCGGACAAGAAGACGCGCGGTGGGGCGGTGCATTTTGTGTTGCCGGCGGAGATCGGACGCGCCGAGATTGTGGCTGGCATTCCTGTACCCGTAATTACGCGTGTTCTCCGCCGTCTGCCGGAGCTGCATGCCGCCGGAGTTGCGGCGTGAGCCCGGCTTCTCATCCGCCGACGACGGTGGGCGCGGCACCGGAAGGCGCCACCGATCGCCAGTCGGCCTCACGCGCCGTGCGTCAGATGTTCAGCTCCATCGCTCCGCGCTATGACCTGCTCAACCACGTACTCTCCATGAACGTCGACCGGCTATGGTGGTGGCGTGCGTCACGACGCTTTCGCAGACTGCTGGTACAACCCGACGCTCGTGTATTGGACTTGTGTTGCGGCACCGGCGATATGACCTTTGCACTGCATCGCCACGCCGGTGCGGGGGGCGCGAAAATCGTGGGCGCTGATTTCGCCCATCCGATGTTGACGCGTGCCTGGCAGAAAACGGGGACTCGGCCCTTACGCTGGGTGGAGGCGGATGCACTCTCGCTCCCGTTTCCGGCAAGCCGTTTCCGGCTGGTAACGTCGGCGTTCGGGTTTCGCAATCTGGCGGACTACGATGCCGGCTTGCATGAGATTCTCCGCGTGCTGGAGCCGGGAGGAGAGTGTGGCATCCTCGACTTTGGTGAACCGCATGGCCTATTCGGCGTTCTCTACCGATTTTATTTTCGGCATGTGCTGCCCGTCATCGGGACAACCCTTTCTGGCGTGCGTGGGCCGTATGCCTATCTCCCGGCTTCGGTGGAGCGATTTCCCGCGCCGGAACAAATGCTGGAGCACATGCGGGCTGCGGGTTTTCGCGAAGCCGCGTGGACGCCCTACACCTTCGGCATCGCTGGACTCTACTGGGGAAAAAAGTAGTCAGGTACGATTGGCGTCACGCCAGCGGGAAGCGAGCGCCTGCAATTCCTCAGAGGCCACGTCCCCGACAAGAATAAAGTTCAGCCCGCCAGCGGTCGTGGAAGCAACGCTGTAGGAAAAATTCCGTCCGGTCATATCCGCCGGCAGGATGGTGCCCGCCGTGCGCTGCTGAAAAATGAAAATTGAAATGCGATGCTGGCGTACCTGACAAAGCAAATGTGCTCCGGGAACCTGTCCGAGGTAAGTCACACGTCCGCCGAGCAGGGTAAAGGGCGAACCAGCGAGGTCGGGCAAGTTGAAAGTGAAGGGAATCCGGCCTTCGAACCAGGGTTTCACCGTGTGGCGGTCGGAAGAGACCACGTCCACGGGCGAAACACTGGCGAGAGTAGCCACGTGCAGGTCGGCGAGTTCACTGACGGCCTGGTTGCCGCGCGTCTCAGTGCCGCGGTAAAGCCCGAGTGCGGCCACGAGTAAGAGCGCCGCCGCCAACGCTGGCGCCCACGTCCAGAGCCGGAACGGTTTTTTCGCTCCCGCCACCTGCCGTTCCATGCGGCGTCGAAATTCGGCGGAGGGCTGATAGGCCCGGCCGGCCTGGCGGACGGTGCGTCGTAGCTGCAGGCGGGCAAATCCCTCGGCGGCACACTCCCGACACACCCGCAGGTGGGCATCGCAGGCGCGCATCTCTTCCGCCAGCAACTCCCCGTCCAGGTATAAGTCGAGTTTAGCGAGCCACGCTTCGCAGCCCATCGTCTCGTCCTTTCGCTTGCTGACGCAGTATTTCGCGCAATGCCTGGCGGGCGCGGGCCAGCCGGGACATCACCGTGCCCAGCGGCACGGAAATTGTCTGCGCAATTTCTTCGTACGACATGTCTTCCACCTCCGCCAGCAGCAGCACTTCGCGATGATGCACGCGCAACTGGGCCAGGGCGCTCTGTACAGCTTCCTGCTGGTCACGCTCGAGGAGCAGTGTTTCCGGTGTCGGCTGACTTGGTAGCAACGTCAGCGCGGCCTCGTCCTCTTCGGAATTCAAAGGCAGGGAGGGGAGAGCCTTCAATCCGGTGCGCGAAGTGAGGAAGGTGTTGCGCAGAATGCGGTAGATCCAGGCGCGGAAGTTTGTGCCCGGCTGAAATCCCGCAAAACCACGCAACGCCTTGGCGTAGGTTTCCTGCACCAAGTCCTCCGCCTCGCTGCGGTCCTGGGCCAGCCAATGCGCGAAATTGTAGAGCTGGTCGAACAAAGGCATCGCCAGTTCTTCGAAGGTCGCGGCCTGCAAGCGCGGTTCCGGCACCTCTAGATGGTAAACCCGCCTCCGGCGCGTTTATTCCCACCGTCGAGAAATTTATTTTGAGGAATAAAACCGCGATCCGGCCGGTTTACACGGTGTGGAGGAAATCATGATCAAGACAGCTGATCGGCGTTCTTTCTTGAAGATTGCGGGGACTTCGCTGGGCATGGGTGTGCTCTACAGCGCATGGCCCGGCGCGGCCAGCGACGGGGAAACCGGCGAAATGTTCCGTTTGTTGGGTAAGGCCAACGGAGAACGGCCGTCGCCATTTACCTTCGTACAGCTCAGCGACGCCCACGTGGGCTTTAACGGGCCGCCGGATCCGCTGGGCACAAAAGCCTTTGAGCGCGCCATCGAGATGGTGAACGCGCTCCCGCAGGCACCCGATCTGGTGCTCTTTACCGGCGACCTGACGCACGACTCCGAAGACAAAGACGAGCATGTACGACGCTTCCAGCGCTTCCGCGAGCTTTCTGGACAGCTCAAGGCCGGCAGAGTGGTCTGTGTTCCGGGCGAGCACGATGCGGGCCTGGATGCCGGCATCCTTTATCGGGAGCAAATCGGGGAAAGCCACTACTCCTTCGATCACCGCGGCGTACATTTTGTTGCTCTCGACAACGTTTCGCGCGCCAAGCCAGAAGTCGGCAAGGAGCAAATCGCCTGGCTGCAGAAAGACGTGGCGCGTTTTCCGAAGACGGCGCCGATGGTGGTGTTTACCCACCGCCCGTTATTTGACCTCAAGCCGGACTGGGAGTGGTTCACCAGCGATGGCGACGATGTCATGAACGTGCTCGCGCCTTATGAGAACGTCACTGTGCTCTACGGGCACATTCACCGCGATCACGAGCACCACGAGGGCCATGCGCAGCATTTTGCGGCGCGTTCCCTGATTTTCGCGTTTCCCGACCCAGAGAAGGTCGCCGACAAGAAACCGAACCCATTCGACAAGGAGCATCCGTTTCAGAATCTGGGCATCCGCGTGGTGCGGGAAGCGGGACGGACCGGCGTATCGCCCGCCGTCCAGGACGTGGAACTGACGCTGCGGGAATATTCCGGGCTGAACGGCATTCAGCAACTTTTGAAGCAGCCTCTGGGCTGAGATTGATAACCAGCAAAAACTCAAGGAGATAGCACATGAAGAAACGAATCTTGCTTTGGACTTCAACAACAACCGCGTTGGCCTTCGCTCTCTGGGGCGCGCCCGGCTCGCCCAGCGTGGCGCGCGCTCAGGAAAAAGTTCCCGTGGTGGAGATCACAGCCAAGCGCTTCGCCTTTAGCCCGGCCCAGATCACGCTGAAGAAGGGAGAGACGGTCCGACTGCGTATTCACAGTGAAGACGTGACGCACGGCTTCTTTCTGCGGCCACTCAAGCTGGACGAAGAAATTCCGGCGGGGCAGACGGCGGAATTCACCGTCACCCCGCAGACAGCCGGAACGTTCAACCTGATCTGCGATCACTTCTGCGGTTCCGGTCATGGAGGGATGCACATGACGGTGGTGGTGGAGTAATGATGCGAGCAGCGCTCTGTTTTCCGATCATCCTGTTGCTGGCGGGTTGCGCGGCGCATCCTCCCGGACGGATGGAAACGGCCGTGGCGGGAGCGGTGAAACACCGCCTCACGGTGGGCGGCCGCGGCGAGCGAAACCCGCTGCCAGCAGGCGAGGAAACCGTGGCCTCTGGGCGCAAGCAGTTCTCCTATTACTGTGCCAACTGTCACGGGCTGGATGCGCAGAACACGGGTGTGCCGTTTGCAGCCGCGATGGCGCCGCCGGTGCCGTCGCTGGCGTCGCCCGAGGTGCAGGCTTACAGCGATGGCCAACTGCACTGGATCATCACCAACGGCCTGTTTCCTTCTGGCATGCCGGCGTCACGCGATCTGCTGCACGACGAGGAAATCTGGGAGATCGTGGCTTATCTGCGGCATTTGCCGCCAGCGGGAGGTTTGGAGCAACCGGCGGGCGTTTCGCCGAAACCCGGGCCCAGCGCAATACCGGCCGGAACAAAAGCGCACACGCCAGCGGCGTCGCAGAGACTCTAGGCCGACGGTGCGCGAAACGTGTCGCGGAAGGCCTCTTCGACCGTGTATTTGATGGTGTCCTCATACTTCGCGCCGAGGAAATTGCGCAGCCGGGTTGTGTCCATGACGTATTCGCTGGTCATGTAAGGCAACGCTTCGGGTGGGATGGCGGAGATGCGGCGCTTCCAGAGAAACTCCAGAACCATCCGGCCGGCCCACAAGCCGGGCACGCGGACGAGTTTGTTTTCCGCCAACTCGATGCAGCGGGCGAAATCGATAGGCTCGCCACGTCCCGCTACGTTGAGCACGGTCAGGCGCTGCGTTGCCGGCTCGGTCTGCCGCAGGAGGTGAGCGATCAAACGGGCAACATCGTCCACGTGCACAAACTGCAGCCGGTTCTTGAGATAGCGCTCGCCCCACGGGAGCATGCAGGGCAGGCGTTTGCCGGCTTCGCGCATGCGGGCGGCGCGTGCGCCCGTGCCATTGGGCGTGCCGCGAAACGCGCCCACCATGTAGTTTTCCATGCTGGCGCCAGCGAAAATATGTGGTCGCAGAATGTAGACACTGCAATTGCGCAAGGCGGGCGCGCGCATCTGCACGACTTCATCCGCTTCGCGCTTGTGGATGGCGTAAGGCAGCGTGTGACCGGCCAGACGTGTCTCTTCCGTGGCTGGGCGAGACAGGTCGCACCCATAGGCAGAAACACTGCTCAGGTGGATGAACTGGCGCACGCCATCATCTTCATTCCGGTTGGCTTCGGTGACGGCTTCCATCACTCGGGCGGTGCCAGCCACATTGATCTGCCACATGCGCTCCGCATCGAGCACGCCGGCGCGCACCGGATCGAGCACGAACGCGAGATGTACCACCGCCGCCGGCCGCACCTCGCGCAACAGGGTCAGCAATTGCTCGCAGGTTTCCTCGCGCCCCAGGTCGAGCGCTTCAAAACGCAGCGGCAGGGTGGTTTGGGGCGGGCGCACATCCACCCCAATGACAGAAAAATCGCCCAGCAGCGGCAGCAGCCGGGCGCCGAGGTTCCCGGCCACGCCGGTGATGACAATGGGCCTGGGCTCAGTCATCACTCCTTGTCATCATCGTCGTCCTCGCCCTGCTTCTGGGCGGGATCCGTCGGCGGCGCGGGCGGCGCCTTGGGGGCAGGGAAGTAGGTTTCGTTGAACTGCGGTTTGGCGGAGGTCATCAGCTCCTGCATCTTCTGCTGGAAGCGCTGGCCCTGCAACGTGTTTACGATCTGTTCCTTCACTTCTTCCAAGGGGATATCGCGCCGCGAGACGAGCTTGTAAATGTAGAACCCATTGCTTTCGGCGAGCAGTTGCGAAACCTCTCCCGGCTTCAGGTCAAAGACGGCGCGATGCGGCGACGGTACGGCACTGCGGGTGATTTTGCCCAGCTTGGTGGAGGGCGAACCGGCCTTCAGACGCGCGGCAGCAAAAGCTTCTTTCTGCAGTGCGTCGAAGTCTTCGCCGGCCACGGCACGGGCATGTAATTTTGCGGCTACGCTCTTCATGAAGGCGTCATCGTCGGCCTTGCTGGCGGAAGCTTTGGCCGGTGCCGCGCCTAGGCTCTTCCCACCCGCCGTCTTAGCTGCGGCGGGCTTGGGCGCCGGGGCGCGGTCCTTGGGAACGTACAGGCGCACCAACTCGGCTTCCTCAAAATTTGCTTTGTTCTCGCCGTAGTACTTCTGCAGATCGGCGTCGGGAACGTTCTTGGCCTCGTCCTGCACCGCCTGGGAAAGAAGCTGCTGCAGGATCTGCATGTGCGAAAGCTGGGTCAGCTGGTCGAAGCGCGGCGTTTTCTCCAGCGAGCGTTGCCGCGCCTGATACGCCAGCACCAGCAGACGGGCGTAATTGTTGGCAAACTGCCGCTGGAACTGCTGCGGCATTTGCGGCTGCAGGGCCTGCGTGGTGCGCTCAAACTCCTCGCGCGTCACCACGGTGCGGCAACTCTTGTCGGCCGCGGGCGCCTGACAGACGCCCTCAATGGTGATGACGGGTGTGTCGGCGGCAACAGCCGGAGCGGTAGCCGCCGGAGTGGTAGCGGCGGCGGACGAAGCGGGGGCGGGGGCAGGGCTGGGCGCCTGGGCGGTCGAAATACAGGCGGCCGAAAGCAGCAGCAATCCCACCAGGATGCGTGGCACCATCATGATTCCTCCGAAGCAAATGAGAACGAACCGCTAAAATCCTAGCACAGCGCTTCGGGGAGGGCTGCATTCTGTGCTTGGCGGAAGTTTCGCCGGGCGGCGATAATCAGACAGCATGGCGGAAATCCTGGTAGCCAGCGATCGTTCGGCGATGCAGGCGGAGAAGCGCACGGTTGCGGGCAATTCCGTGTTCGCCGCCATCGCCATCACCAGCCTCAAGATTGTGGTTGGCATTTCGACCGGTTCGCTCGGCATTCTTTCCGAGGCGGCCCACTCGGGCCTGGATCTGGTGGCGGCGATTGTCACGTTCTTTTCTGTGCGCGTCTCGGACCGGCCCGCCGATGCCGACCACCAATACGGTCATGGCAAGGTGGAGAATTTTTCCGCGTTCATCGAAACCGGGCTGCTACTGCTGACCTGCGTCTGGATTGTCTACGAAGCGGCGAAGCGGCTGTTTGTACACAGTGTGGAGATTGAACCCACCGTCGCCGCGTTCGGGGTCATGATGTTCTCCATCGGCGTGGACTGGTGGCGGTCCCGGGCACTGGGGCGGATCGCGGTGAAATACGACAGCCAGGCGCTGGAAGCGGATGCTCTTCACTTTTCCACTGACATCTGGTCCAGCCTGGTGGTGATTCTTGGCTTGGCGGTAGTCCAGGCCGGACGCACGTATCACCTACCCGTCTTGCAGAAGGCCGACCCAGTTGCCGCACTCTTTGTTGCCGGCGTGGTGGTCTGGGTCAGTTCGCGTCTGGCGCGCAAAACCATCGACGCGCTGCTGGATGCCGCGCCCGCCGGCGTCCGAAATCGCATCCTCAACGCCGCCGCCGGCGTCGACGGAGTCATGGACGTGGACCGGGCCCGCATTCGTCGCGCCGGGAACCGGTACTTCGCCGACCTCAACGTCGGCTTGGCCCGCAACCTCACCTTCCAACGCGCCGAGCAGGTGGTCGAAGACGTGACGGCAGCCGTGAACCGCGTCTTGCCCGATGCCGACGTGGTCGTCCACCCCTTGGCTCGTGCCGGACGAGGGGAGAGTATTTACGATCGCATTCGCGCCGTGGCGACGCGGCACAACTGCAACGTCCACGACGTCAGCGTGCAGGATCTCAATGGCAAACTGCACGTGGAACAGCACTTGGAACTGGACGAGACGCTGGCGCTCAAAGACGCTCACGATCGCGTCACCCTGCTAGAAGCCGAGATCCGCCGCGAGGTGCCCGAGATTGCTTCCATTCTTACTCACATCGAGAGTGAACCGGCGACCATCGAGGCCGGCGAAGACGAACTACAGGATGCGGCGCTGGAGCGCCGGCTGAAAAAAATCGCGGCCAAGTTTTCTGACCTGGTCGATATGCACGACGTGCGCTTCAAGCGAGTGCGCGGGCGCCTCTATCTTTCCTGCCACTGCACCATGTCGGACGCATTGCCACTGGCCCGGGTGCACGATTTGCAGACAGAACTGGAAATCCGCTTCAAGCAGGAAGCTCCTGAATTGTTTCGCGTGCTCATCCATCCCGAGCCGCAGACGGACAATCGCCGATGAGCGGGGGTAACGCAAACTCTTGTGCTGAGCGTTCCAGGGAAAGGATGAATCCATGATTACCGCGTCGGCCACCTGGGTGGACCGCGAACGCTTTCTCGGTGCTGCCTCCAGCGGACATGCCATCGCAGTGGATGCCGCTACCGAAAAAACCGCCTGTAGCCCGGTAGAGCTGGTGCTGATCGGACTCTGTGGCTGCACCGCCAGTGATGTCGTCAACATCCTGCGCAAGAAGCGCGAGCCGTTTACCAGCCTGGAAGTGCGGGCGGAAGCGGAGCGCGCTGCCACTCCCCCTAAGGTCTACACTGCCATTCGCCTTGTGTATCGCGTGGGCGGAGCGGTGTCGCAGAAAACCATGGAAGACGCGGTGCGCCTATCCAAGGAAAAGTATTGCTCCGTTTCGGCCATGCTGCAGAAGACTGCGAAGATCAGTTTTGAAATCGAGTATGTGGCGCCGCCGGAATGACCGCGGCCAAGGGAATGCCGCGGCAGCGCCACCCTTTGCGCGGCTGTGCCTGGATTGCGTTAGCCGCCCTGCAGTGGGGGATCGCGGCCAGTCTGGGTCGCGCCGTGTTTACCGGACGACTCCGTCTGGGCGGTGAAGTGATCGGAGCCGTGGATCCGCTGGCGCTTTCCCAGGCGCGAGCTTCGATCTCGTTGGTGGTTCTGGCGGTGGCGCTGCTCGCCAGCCGCGGACTGCGCCCGCTGCTCTTACCCGCACGCGACCTGGCCCGCGTGACTCTTCTCGGAACCCTCGGCGTGGCCGCTTCCAACTATCTTTACTACCTGGCCATTCAACGCACCAACGTGGCCACCGCCATCATTGTGCAGTACACCGCGCCGGTGTGGGTGCTGCTCTACATGGTGGGACGCGGACAGCAAAAGGCAACGCTCAAACATTTTGCCGGCGTGGGCCTGGCGGTGGTGGGCATCGCTCTGGTGATTGATGTGCTTCGCGGCGGGCTCAAACTTGACCGGCTGGGCCTGCTCGCCGCCTTGCTGGCCGCATTCGCCTTCACCCTCTACAACGTGACGGCGCACGACTTGCTCCGGCGTTACGACCGCTGGAAGGTCTTACTCTGGGCGCTGGTGAGCGCGTCGCTGTTCTGGGTGGTGGTGAATCCGCCGTGGAAAGTGGCCGCCGCTCACTATAACCGCGGGCAGTGGATGTTTTTGTCGCTGTTCGCGCTGGTGTCGCTGCTGGGACCGTTCTCCTGCTATTTTGCCGGTTTGCAGCATCTGACTCCCAGCACCGCGGTCGTCACCAGTTGTCTGGAACCGGTATTTTCCATTCTGATTGCCGCGCTGGCTCTCGGCGAAGGTTTGAACTCGGTGCAGGGAAGCGGTGTGGTACTGGTGTTGCTCGCCATCACGTTGGTGCAGTGGCCCGAGCGCGGTAAGGCGGAAGTGGTGGTCGTCGAGCCGGTCGATTGATTGCCCGCGTACCCTACAGCTGGCTCAAATATCCAACCACTTCGGAGGAAGTCCAATCCACCGCGCCTATGAACTTGCGGCGCACTACACCTTGACGATCAATGATGTAGGTTTCCGGAAACTTGAAGCTGCCGTAGAGCGCATTCGACTTCTGGTCGGGATCGCGGACGGCGAGCAATTCCACCTTGTGGTCCACGAGAAATTTCCGGTAGGCGGACTCGTCGGCGTCCACGCTGACCGCGAGCACAAGCACGCCCTTGTCCTTGAGGCGGCGCTGCATTTCTACCAGTGAGGGCATCTCCACCACGCAAGGCGGACACCACGTCGCCCAGAAGTTGAGCACCACGATCTGGCCGCGCAGCTGGCTGAGCGTGACCGTACGCGCGGAATCGTGCACGGTGAAATCAGGGGCGGCGTTGCCGATGCGCGGCGGCCGCGGATTGCCGTAGCAGCCGCTGAGCAGGACAAGCAGCAAGAAGCTGGCGATGCGTTTCACACGGCTATAATACCGAATCCCTCCTCTCGGCGAATCCGTGGGCGAAGAAACCAGCCAACTCGCAGTGCCCGAGGTGTCCGTGATCATTCCGGCGCGCAATGAAGAATTGTCGCTCGGACGCTGTTTGCGGTCGCTGACAGCGCAGGGGGGCGTGGCGGTAGAAATCTTAGTTGTCGACGACCACTCTACCGACCGTACGCGCGCCATCGCCGATTCGTTTGCCGGGGTGCGGGTGCTGGCCGCGCCCGACTTGCCGCCCGGCTGGACGGGCAAGAACCATGCGGTGTGGGTGGGAAGCAGGGAAGCACGCGGCCCCTGGCTGTTGTTTACCGACGCGGACACGGTGCATTTGCCCGGTTCCCTGGCGGCAGCCTTGGCGGAAGCGAAGCAGCATGGGGTGGCGTTGCTGTCGTATTCTCCGGAGCAGGAAGTGCGGGGATTCTGGGAGCGGGCAGTGATGCCGGTGATTTTCGGCGAACTGGCCAGCGCTTACCGGCCAGAGGAGGTGAGCGATCCAGCCAGCCCGGTGGCGGCGGCGAATGGTCAGTACATGCTAATTTCGCGGGTAGCGTATGACGCCGTGGGCGGGCATCAGGCGATGGCGAACGCGGTCCTGGAAGATGTGGAACTGGCGCGCCGGGTGAAACATGCGGGTCTGGGGCTTCGTTTCCGGCTGGGGCGGGGCGCTGTCCGTGCGCGCATGTATCGCAGCCTGTCAGCCTTGCGCGAGGGCTGGACGAAGAACCTGGCGCTGTTGTTTCCCAATGCCAAGCTGCTGGCGGCGCGGCGGGCGGCTGAGTTCGTCCTGATGGTGGACGCGCTGGTTGGCTTGTGGCTGGCGGCCCGGGTTGGAAACGCGGCAACTCTTTGGTTTGCCGTGGGTGCAACCCTGTTGCTGGGGAATCTCCTGCGCCGGGTGCGGCGCGCCCACTTCGGGGCCCTCTCCAACACCCTGGCCCTACTGGGTTTGCCTTTTTTTTCGTATCTTTTGCTGCGTTCGGTACTCTGTTATAGATCGGGACGCGTGACCTGGAAGGGGCGTACCTACCCTGGACCCGGCCAGCCATCCCCCAAGTGAACTCATGAGTCCAATTGTCTATCTGACACGCAAGGCAGAATTTTCCGCCTCGCACTCGTATCACAACCCGCAGTTCAGCGCCGAAGAGAACCAGCGCATCTTTGGCAAATGCAACAATCCCAACGGCCATGGCCACAACTACTTGCTCGAGGTCACGGTGAAGGGCAGGGTGGACGAGCGCACCGGCTTCGTCGTGGACCTGAAACAGTTGAAGGAAACCATGCACCGTGAAGTGCTGGATGCACTCGACCATCGCTTCCTCAACAAAGAAATTCCAGAGTTCTTGCAGCAGATTCCGACCACCGAAAACCTGGCCATCGTCATTTGGCAGCGCTTGCAGCCAAAGCTAACGGCGGCGCAACTGCACCGGGTGCGGGTGTACGAAACGGTGGACCTGTTCGTGGATTTCTACGGAGAAGCATGAAGGCGCATCTTACCCGGCGGTATAGGTTTTCCGCGTCGCACCGGTTGCATGCAGCGGGTTTGAGTGACGACGAGAACCGCGACACCTACGGCAAGTGCAACAATCCGTTTGGGCATGGGCACAACTACGCGCTGGAAGTCACGGTCAGCGGGCAAGTCGATCGCCAGACCGGCATGGTATGCAACCTGGTGGATTTGGATGGATTTATGCGCGGCGAAGTGCTGCAGCGGTACCACCTGGAGAATTTGAATACGCTGCCGGAATTTTCTGCCAGTGTTCCCACCACAGAAAACCTGTGCCTGGAGATTTACCGTATGGTGAAGCAGGGATTTGGCCGGGCGCACCTGGAGAAAGTCCGGCTGGAAGAAACGATGATGAATTCGTTCGAGTATTGCGGTGAAGCCCAGCCGCGGCGTTAATGCCGGAAGGAGTAATCATGCCAGTGACCAGCCATCCCCCGACCCTGACCAGCGCCAGCTATGAAGAGTTGGTGCGTGAGATGCTCATCCGTCTTGGCGAGAAGCCGGACCGCGAGGGGCTGCAGGAGACGCCGGAGCGGGTGAAACGCTCCATGGAGTGGTTGACGCGAGGCTACAAGGAAGACCCGGAGAAACTGCTCAAAGGCGCGCTCTTCACCGTGAACTATGACGAGATGGTGATCGTGAAGGACATCGAGATGTTCAGCTTGTGCGAACACCACATGCTGCCGTTCTTCGGGAAAGTGCACGTCGCCTATATTCCGAAGGGTCGGGTCATGGGGTTGAGCAAGATTCCGCGGCTGGTGGAAATCTTTTCGCGGCGGTTGCAGATTCAGGAACGCTTGACCACGGAAATTGCGGAAACCATCCAGCGCGTGATCGAACCCCAGGGTGTGGGTGTGGTGGTGGAGGCGCGGCACCTCTGCATGATGATGCGCGGCGTGGAGAAACAACATTCCGCGGCGGTGACGTCGTCCATGTTGGGCTGCTTCCGCGAGGAACAGGAAACACGCAACGAATTCCTGTCGCTCATCCGCGTGCGCAGCGCCAACGGGGTGTAGCGCCTACCAGGTTCCGTAACGATAACGGCCCCGCCGTTCGGGCAGCAGCTTGATCAGGACCACACCGATCAGAAAGCCTCCAACGTGTGCCCAGAAGGCGACACCGCCTCCGCCCTGCCGGGCCTGCACCAGGCTGGAAGCCGCACCGCTGAGAAATTGCAGCGCAAACCAGTACCCCAGCACCACCCACGCCGGCAGCGTCCACACCACCAGCATATAGACCAGCACGCGGGCCCGGGGATAGAGCAGCAGGTAAGCGCCCATGATCCCGGCAATGGCGCCGCTGGCGCCTAGAGTGGGCACATGCGATGCGGTGTTGAGCGCCACGTGGAACAACCCGGCTCCGATGCCGCACAGCAAATAAAAGAGCAAGTAGACGGAGTGCCCCAGGTAGTCTTCAATGTTGTCGCCGAAAATCCAGAGCACCCAGACGTTGCCCAACACATGCCAGAATCCGCCGTGCAGGAACATGGAAGTAAAGAGGGGAACGAGGGCGTCCGCCAGAGAAAAATCCCCGCGGCCGGCGAGCGCGGCAGTGACATGGGACGGAACAACGGCAAATTGCTCCACCAAGGCGGACAGTGCCGAGGGCGTCAGCAGTGCCTCGAAGGCATAAAGGGCAAGGTTAAGCGCGATCAGGGTGTAGGTGACAAAAGGAGTGCTGAAACGCGGCTGATCGTCTCGAATGGGTATCATGGAAGAAGCGGCGGCCCGGTAAGGAATCTTCGCACACCGGACGAGGCTGCGCCAGCGTAGGGTCGCCGGCCGCAAGACATGAAGAGGGAAGCGGAATGAATGGCGCATTGATTATCGACAAGCCGGCGGGATTGACCTCGCATGATGTGGTTAACCGGGTGCGGCGAATTATTGGGCAGCGGTCGGTGGGCCATCTGGGCACGCTCGACCCGCTGGCCACCGGCGTGCTCCCACTCTTGCTGGGCAACCTGACCCGCCTCTCCCAGTTCTACAGCGCCTCCGAGAAAGAATATGAAGGCGTAATGCGGCTGGGTTTTGCCACCACCACCTACGACGCCGCCGGCGAGCGCGTGGGAGAAATTCGCGTCGTGTCGGTGAGCCGGGAGCAACTGCTGGAAGCCTGTGCGCATTTCCGGGGCGTGATTGAACAGACGCCTCCAGCATTTTCGGCAAAGAAGATAGACGGCGTGCCCGCCTACAAGCTGGCGCGCAAAGATCGGCCGGTGGAGCTCAAGCCGGTGCAAGTCGAGATCAAAGAACTGGAGATCGGAGAGTTCGCCGATGACCGGATCCAGTTTCGGGCGCGCGTCTCCTCGGGGACCTATCTGCGCTCGGTGGCCCATGATCTCGGGGCGCGGCTGGGTTGCGGTGGTCACCTTGAGAGCCTGCGGCGGACGGCGGTGGCGGAATTCACCCTCGGCGACTCCCACACGCTGGACCGGCTGGCCGAAGCGGCAGCGCGTGACGAGGTGGACGACCTGCTGGTGCATCCGCGGAAGCTCCTGCCTGGGATGCCCAGTATCAGCGCCACCGAAGAGCAGGCGGCTCGCATCCGGAGCGGCCGTACCGTGAACCTGCCGGAAATGTCGCGGGCGCGTGAGGTGAAGGTGTTTGTCGGCCAGGGCGAACTGATCGCCGTCGCCACCCGCGTGGCCGGGACACTGTTCCACGCCAAGATCGTCCTGGCTGGGGAAGAGGCGCGGGTACGTTGAGGGAATGGGGTGGGGCTTGGGGGGCGGCCGGCGGCAACGCCCATATACAATGTCCGATAAGAAGTATTCTGTAAACTACGAACTCCGTCCCAACCTCCTGCCCGCCCGCCGCCCATTGATGTATAACCGGAGGCCATGCGTTCCAGACTTGTCGCTGCCCTGCTGTCCGCCCTGCTTCTAACCAGCCTCGTTGCCGCGCAATCCGCTCCGGACAAGAAACCCACCCTTGCGGCCCGCCTGGAGGGCTTGGAGGCGCACGACGGCTTCCTGACATGGTATTGGGACCAAGCCAAGGGCGAATTCCTGCTGCAGCTTTCCCACACCGCCATGGAGCGCGAGTTTCTCTACTTCACCGGTTTTGGCAGCGGCATCGGTTCGACCGAGCTATTCGCCGACCGGGGTACGATCGGCCACGGCGCCCTCTGCCGGTTTCAGCGCTCCGGGCCACGGGTGCTGGTGATCGAAGAAAACACCGCCTTCCGCGCCACCGACGGCAACGCGGAGCTGAAACATTCCGTGGAATTCAGCTTTCCAGTTTCCGTAATCGCCGCGCTGCCCGTCGTAGCCGAGCAGGACGGGACGCTTCTGGTGAATGCCAACCCACTGGTGCTGCGCGACGCGGTGGATGTGCTGGGCCAACTGCAGCGGCCTACGCGCGCCGTGGGCGGCCAGTTGGTACGGGAGGTTGCCGCGGGTACTGCTTCGTGGCATCTCGACGAAGCGCGCAGCACGGTTGACTTGGAGCACACCCGGAGCTTTCCCCTCAATACCGAAGTGGAGGCACTGCTCACCTTTGCCACCGACGGCGAGCAAGACTTGAATCAGCCCAACCCGCATGCGCTCACGTTGCGCGAGCATCATTCGTTCACCGCGCTCCCGGCCGCCGGCTATCAACCGCGCGAACGCGATGTGCGCGTCGGGTTCTTCGGTGTGACCTTCGAGGATTTTGCCCAACCCTTCGATCGCCAACTCTCACGCACCGTGATCGACCGCTGGCGCCTGCGTAAGAAAAACCCGGATGCGGTGGTGAGTGAGCCGGTGGAGCCGATTACGTTCTATCTGGATCGCGCCATGCCCGAGCCGGTGCGTTCCGCGGCACGACGCGGCGCGCTGTGGTGGAACTTGGCTTTCGAGCAGGCGGGGTTCAAGAATGCGCTGCGCATTGAAGATCTGCCCGAGGGTGCCGACCCGCTTGACGTGCGCTATCCAACCATCCAATGGACCAATCGCAGCGGCCGCGGATGGTCGGTGGGCACGGTGCAGAGCGACCCCAGGACTGGAGAGATTCTGCATGCCGTGGTGCAACTCGACTCTCATCGTTTCCGTACCGCTGGAAATTTGTGGCATGCCATGGTTCCCTCCGGGCGCGGAGGCACAGAAGCAGGTCTGGATGCCTTCGCCGGCTTCGACTTGCTCGACCCGGAACTCGATGCCGAACAAGTGATGCTGAATCGCATGGCGCTGCTCACGTGTCACGAGATGGGCCACGTGCTCGGCCTCGATCACAATTTTGTTGCCAGCACTTTCGGCCGCGGCTCGGTGATGGATTATTTCGCGCCGCGGGTAAAGCTGCGCGCCGATGGCAGCGCCGATCTTTCCGACGCCTACATGCAGGGTACGGGCAGCTACGACCGCTTCGCCATCGAGTGGGGCTACAGCGAAGGTGCGCCCAGCGCAAGTTGGGAGCAGGAACACACGCGCCTGCACGGCATTGTGAGCAAGGCCATCGCCGCCGGGATTACCTGGGGTAATTACGACGACCCGCGTTGGAATGCCTACGATGATGGTCCCGACCCGGTGACCTGGCTGCGGGAGACTCTGCCGGTCCGTGATGCGCTGCTGTCTCGCTATGGGGCGCATCTGCTCCGTCCGGACGAGCCCGCCTCACTGCTGGCGTCGCGCTTTGCTTTGGTTTACTTGTTTCATCGCTACGCGTTGGCGGCGGCCATCAACACCATCGGCAGCGCCAAGGTTCCGTTGAGTCTGGCCGGAGACGGTCAAAAGCCGCTCCTGCCTTGGCCGCCGGAGAGTCAGCGCGAGGCACTGCGGCTGGCGCTCGGTGCTCTGCGTCCAGAGAAATTGCAAATCGCTCCCGACCTCTGGCGGCAACTGGTGCCAAGAGAGAATTCAGAAAACGATCCGGAGCGGTTCCCTTCTTCCGCAGGATACCTATTCAGCCCGCAAGACGCAGCCCGTGCGGTCAGCGACGTTGTGCTCGGTGGGTTGCTGGACGCTTCACGGATGGCGCGCTTGAAAGTGATGGAAGCTGAGGTTCCAGACGCGGTTACAGCGCGCGAAGTAATCACGAATCTGGTGCAGGCGGTTTTCTTCAACGCCAACCGGAACGCTGGCGAGCGCGAGCTGGCGGCAGTGGTCCAGACCGAAGCTGCGGAACGCTTGATGCTGCTGGCCGCCAATCGTGAAGCCACGCCAGAGGTCCAGGCAGCGGCGCTAGCCGGAGTGCGGCAAGCGCGAGCGGCGCTGCGCACGCAAGCCGTGGCCGGCTCGAGCACGCAGCGACTGCAGGATGAAATCGACCGCTTCCTGCGCGATCCCCGGCAGAACGCTCCGCATCCGCGGGGAAGCAATGCACCTGCGGGCCCCCCGACTTAGGAAGGCGTATCTCAGCAACGTGGTGACACTGTCTACGGAAGCGGGGGCGATGACGACCGAAAAGCATAGCGTCGGGACCGTTGCTGCCGTAGCCTGCATTGCCTTTGTGATCGCCGATCTCTCCCACGAGGTTCTTGGCCACGGCGTGATGGCCTACCTGCTCGGAGCCCAACATCTTCGCCTTTCGTCTACCTATCTCAATTCGGATATCAACAGCAAGCTGGTGCAAGCTGCCGGCACGTTGGCCAATCTGCTGGAGGGCGCGCTGGCATGGCTTCTGTTCCGCCGGAGATCGCGCAACCTTCATTGGCGGTACTTCCTTTGGCTCCTGATCGCGTTCAATCTTCTCGATGGAACAGGTTACTTCCTGTTCTCGGCAGTCTCGAACTCCGGCGATTGGGCTGAGATCATCAAGAGCCTGCCCTATACCAATGCCGTGCGGATTGCGATGGGGATGGTTGGCGCAGCCGGATACTTCCTGTCTGCTCGTCTCTGCGCGTACGCGCTGATTCCTTTTTCGGAAAAGCTGGAAGACCTGACGCTGCTGCCGTACTGGATCGTCCTCGTTGTCAATTGCGCTGCTGCCGCCCTGAACCCACTGGGCATCAGATACGTGTTGATTTCAGCGCTTCCCGCGACGGCGGGCGCCAACGCTGCGCTCGTGATGATCCCGAGATGGACGAGACGACTGCAAGCGGGGAACGAACCGAAGTTGCTGATCTCGAGGAATCGCGGGCTGGTAGCCGTGGGTGTGCTGGTCGTAGCGGTGTTCGTGTTCGTGATTGGGCGCGGGATCAGCTGGAGTCGTTACTAGGCCTTGGCGCTTTTCCAGGGTCTGAGGCGCTTCGGCCCGCGCTCTAATCATGCTTGTGTTCCTGGGAACTGGTGTTTGACGAACCGTGGCCCGCAGGGACCACGATGATCAGCGCTTGGGCGGTGCCGGGAGCGACAATGTACGGAACTCCGTTGCCGGCCTCCGATCCCAAGTCTTTCGCGGTGATATACGGGGCTGGGAACATGAGGTGTCCGGGAAAGTGGATGATTTTCTTCTGACTCGGATCGAAAACATAGTTTGAATCAGACAGCATGTAGATGATCCCCGGCTTGCGCGACGCCTTGAACCTGCCTGACTTGTACCCCGCCTCAATCTCCTTCTGGATTTGTTCATCGGACCGGCCCTTGGCCCGTTCCGCTTCCAGGTACATTCGCGCTCGCAACGTAGTGTTGCTGGTCTCGCGATCGAAACACTCAGGCTCCATGCTCGTGGGATACTCTCGCTCCACCAGGCAAGTAAACCCGTTGTTCCCCTCGCGGGCTTTGACATATCCGGTACGGCTGAGCACGTAGACGGTGGCGTGCTGCGAGACCGCTGGCGGCGCAGCAGAGAGCGCCAATTGGATTTGCACCTCCGGCGGGGTCGAGGCATCGACATGATCGATCGATGCAGGATTTTGCGCGGCGCATAGCGCCGTGCCGGCAACCAGCAAGAGCAGGAACCGTTTCATGGGAGATCTCCTGAGCATGGAAGTGTCCTCTTCATGGGTGCAGCAAGGAGCGAAAAAAGTGTAATGCTTTGCCGCAGAAAAGCCAGGATCCAGACAAACAACGCGACGCGCCTGTTATGTGAGCCGGATCGGGCACTGGAGGAAGGAACAACTTGTGTGGCGCGGGCGCCCTCGCCACACGACCTGTTGCGGAGCTACGCCAGCGCGGAATCCAGCTCGCGTCGCAGGTCTGCCCGAAACTTGGCCAGCGCCTCCAGCCGCTCAGGGGTGGCCTCAACGATCTCGTCCTTCGCTTGAAAAACCTGGCGGCCGTTTTGCTCCACCAGCACGCCCATCGCTTCTCCCATGCGCCAGCCGGGTGTGCCCAGAATTTGCAGCCCGCCAATTCCAGGAACAAGCAAGGCGATGCAGCCATCGCGCACCACACCGATGCACTTGGGATAACGGTCGAAGGTCTGGAGTTCGAAACCGGCGACGTAGAGTTGCTGCAGTTGGGCCGCGGGATCAGGCATCAGGCTCGCGAGTGACTACATCTTGTACTTCCCCAGATCATCGTCCCCCAGACCCTCCAGCCACTTGCGCAGTTCATCGTGGCCGGCGCGTTCCGAGGCGGAGCTGGCAACCTTGGAGCTCTTCAACACTTCATCATCCACAAAAATGGGGCAATCCATGCGCAGTGCCAATGCCAACGCGTCGGAGGGACGCGAGTCCACGCTGATAATCTGGCCGGCGCGTTCCATCCAGATGACGGCGTAGAACGTATCGTCGCGCAATTCGGTGACCACCACTTTGTGGACGCGCGTGTCCAGCCCACTGAGCACGTTGCGGATGAGATCGTGGGTCATCGGCCGCGGCGTCGCCACCTTCTCAATCTCCAGCGCAATGGCGTTGGCTTCGTAGACGCCCACCCAGATGGGCAGCACGGTGTCGCTGGCCACATCCTTGAGCACCACGATGGGGATCTGAGAAACCGGATCCATCATCAGACCCCGGATTTTCATTTCAATTTCCATCGTCGTCCTCCCGCTCAGAGCGCAACTTCCCCCGCCAGGCTGTTGGGGAAAGTGGCCGTGACACGCACCGGAACATAGCTGCCGGGGGTCAGCGTCTGGCCCTCGGCAGTAAAGTTGAGCGTCTTGTTCTGGGTGGTGCGGCCAATCCATTGACCGCGCTGCTCATTCCTACCTTCAACCATTACCTCAAGAACTGTCCCTACATGCCTCTGATTTCGTGTCTTCTGCGCTTCCCGAATCTTCTCCTGCAACACCGCCAGCCGCCGTGACTTCTCCGCCTCCGCAATCGCATCTTCCAACCGTAGCGCTGGAGTGTTGGGCCGCGGCGAATATTTGAAAGTGAACGCGCTGTCGAAACCAGCCACGTCCATCAAGCTGAGCGTCTCTTCAAAGTCAGCTTCTGTTTCGCCCGGAAAGCCCACGATGATGTCGGTGGTCAAGCTGATGTCGCGGCGCGCCGACTTTACCCAGGCAATCCGCTCCAGGTACTCGTCGCGCGTATAGAGCCGCTGCATGGCTTCCAGCACCCGCGTCGAACCGCTCTGCACCGGCAAGTGGACGTGGTCGCACAGCGTCGGCGTAGCTTCAATCGCCTGCACAATATCGCGGCCAAAGTCGCGCGGGTGGGAAGTGGTGAAACGCACGCGCCGTACACCGCTGACTTCGCTCACCGCCACCAGCAACTCGGCAAACGACTTCTTGCCGGCCGGATCGGAGTAAGAATTCACGTTCTGGCCCAGCAGTTGAATGTCCGTATACCCGAGATCGGCCATCTGGCGGGCTTCCGCGAGCACCGAGTCGGATGTGCGGCTGCGTTCTTTTCCGCGCGTGTAGGGCACTACGCAATACGCGCAAAATTTGTCGCAACCCTCGATGATGGTGATGTAGCCGCGATGCGCATTGTTGCGCGCGGTGAATTCGGTCTCAAAGCACGCGTCGGTTTCCCGGTCGTCGAGTCCGGTGGCGCGCTGGCCGGCGCCAATCTGCACCAGCATGGCCGGCAGGTTGCGGTAGGACGCCGAGCCGCACACCAGGTCCACATAGGGCGCGCGCTCAAAAATCTTTTCGCCTTCCTGCTGGGCCACACAACCCAGGACGCCAAACTGTTTTCCCTGGGCGCGGTACTTCTTAAAATCGGCGAGGCGATGAAAAACTTTCTGCTCCGCCTTGTCGCGGATGGAACACGTGTTATAGAGGACGAGGTTCGCCTCCTCCACCGTGGGTACCTGGCGATACCCTTCCTGCTGCAATGTGCCAATGACTTTTTCGGAATCATGCACATTCATCTGGCAGCCGAAGGTCTCCAGATAAAAAGTTTTTTGCGCCACGCCATCCATACCAGCCAAGTATAACCTGCTTACCGGCGGACGGCGGGGGCGCCGGCCCGCGATGGGCCGGCTCACCCTAGGGCTCACCCGGCCTACTGCTTCTCCGCGAACCTTTTCAGCATCTCCATCACGCCCGACCAGCCTCCGCTGTAATCCGTGCGCGCGACGTCGAGGCCCGTGAGGCCGCTATGCGTAACTTTGACCCGGGTGCCGCCTGCTGCGGACGTCAGTTGCCAACGCACGACCGTAGTTTGTTCCGGACGATCATGCCAGTTAGCAATCCAGGTGTAGACCAGCAAGCGCGGCGCCACGCATTCCAGAATCTCGCCGTGCGCCTCAAAGTCGCTCACCCCGTTGACCTTGACTTTGCCGGTGGGATCGGAGGCCAGGAAACGCCACTGCCGCCTTGCCGTGCATCCATTTCAAACAGCGACGTCTTGCAGTCGCTTTCTTCGCCCCACCAGCGCATGAGTTGCTCGGAGCTGGTGAGCGCCTGGAATACCCTTTCGGCCGGCGCAGCGACAAAAATCTCGCTGACGATCGCGTCCAGATCCGGGGTCACGATGGAGGTAGCCATGAATTTCTCCGTCGGGTCCTATTGGACACGCTTCAGATTGAGCACGTCGCGCATTTCTTTGCCGTCCTGGTTCTGGAACACCCACTCTTCGGTGTGGTGCGCGTCGTCCAGGAACTTGAGGTTCAAAGCGCGCATGTGCCCGCGCTGGGATTTGTTCAGGTTGGTCACGTCGGTCACTTCGAAAGCGATCGTAGTGGCGTCGGACGACGCTACGGCTTTCATGTGCGGCTGATTGCCCGCCCCGCAGTAGTGCGTCATCAGCAGACGGTCGCCATCGAGGTGGAACATGGTGATCATGTCTTCGTCGTGGCTCTGGGTTTCGCTCATCACCGCCGAGCCGTTTGCGGTCAGGCGGTAACTCACCGTGACCGATTGACCCATGTCGGTGGTGCCCTGCCAGGTCCCGGCCAGCGCCTTGAGTCTGTCAAACGACTTCCCTGCTCCCGCCTGGGCGACCAGCGCGCTGCTGGCCAGGCACAGAATCCCTACGGCAACTACGCGGACGAATTTCACGACTTTGTCCTTGGGGTCAGATTCCCCTGTGATTTTTGTTTTCCCAGAAACGCTGCCGGCGTCCCGGAGTCCTGAGGCTCGTGAGCCTGCTCTGCTTCCACAAACAATTTCAAACTGCCCAGGCTGTTGCCCCAGAACGTGCGGTAGTGTTCCAGCCAGCGGTGCACCGCCCGCAGCGGCTCGGGATTGAGATGATAGTACCGATGGCGCCCGCTACGCCGTTCCACCACCAGGCGCGCCCGGCGCAACTGCCGCAAGTGGCGGGAAATCGCCGGACGAGAAATGGGGAAGGCGCGGGCGATCTCCCCGGCGGGCTGGCTGCCCCGGCGCAGCAGGTCGAGCACGGCGCGGCGGGTGGGGTCGGCCAGCGCGTGGAACGTGGCCTCCGGAGAATGGGTAACCGAACGGTTCCGCATAATGCGTAACAATACAGTTACGGAATCGGTGGAGTCAAGAACAAAGTTCGTGGTCGCTTAGCTGATCCGTAACGGCCGTTCCACCCAGGCCACGTCCCAGTAGCGGTCGAACTTGCGGCCGTTTTGGCTGAAACGGCCCACTAGCCGGAAGCCGAAGCGCTCGTGCAGTGCGGCGGAGGCCGGATTGGGCAGCGCATATCCGGCCACGATGCGATGGATGTCCTCCTGCGAGATGGCATCGAACAACGCGCCGTAGAGCTGCCGTCCAAGTCCCTTCCCGGTTGCTTCTGGCGCGCAATAAACGGTGGTCTCCACTGTGGTGAGGTAAGCCGCCTTGGGCCGGAAACGCGTGGTGCCGGCATAGCCCAAAAGCGCTCCCGCAATTTCCGCCACCAACAGCCGGTGGCGACCGGTGGCTGCGAACTGCTCGAACCACGGCAGGCGCTGCTCCACCGTGTAGGGGTCGACATCAAAGGTGACGGGCGTGTTGACCACGTAGTGGTTGTAGATCTCAGTCAGGCGCGGAAGATCGGCGACGGTTGCGGGGCGGATGTGTGGGTCCGGCATCAGGTGCGTCCTCCTCGCGGTTCAGAGCGGGGTGCCGGTCAGGAATGCGCGCTCGCTTCCGCCGGCGTCACAGACGAACGTGGTGCTATCGTCCCGCGCACGAGGTCGAGAAATAATTCGTGCACCTGGGGATCGGCACTCAGCTCGGGATGGAACGTGGCCGCCATCGTCTTTCCTTGCCGCACCAACGCCGGGTCGTCCCCTGCCCACGCCAGCACCTCCACCCCTTCGCCGACCTCCGTGATCTTCGGCGCGCGGATGAACACCATCTCTAGCGCCACGCCATCCAGCTTGCCGGTGCGGATGGAACTGTCTACCTGCCGGCCATAGGCATTGCGGCGTACTCGTATGTTGAGCGCGTCCAGACTGGTCTGCGGTGGGTTCTCTACTTCGCGCGCCAGCAGAATGCACCCGGCACAGGTGCCGAAGGCGGGCTTGGCGTGGACGAAATCCCGCAGGCGTTGAAAGCCCGCTTCACCGAGGAGTTTCAGAAACGTTCCTGACTCACCGCCAGGAATCACCAGACCGTCAAGGTCGTCGAGTGCCTCGAGTTGGCGGACCAAGACCACCTCGGCGCCGAGTTCTTCCAGACGCTGGCGATGCGCATCGAAATCTCCTTGCAGCGCCAGAACGCCAATCTTTGTCCGTTTCTCGCTCATGCTCACGTTCGTTCACCCCCAACCCCGCTTCCCCGCTCGCGTGCTAGCCTGTTGCCTGATGCCGCCACTCAAGAACATCTTCTTCGACGTCGGCCATACGCTGCTTGGCCCCAACTACGACATCACCTTGGCGCCGCTTTACGAGCGTGGCATTCGCCCGACGCCGGAGCAGATGCGAGCCACCGAACTGCGTACCCGCCGCCAACTGGACGACCTCCATGCCCAGGGCCGGGTGCCGACCGTCGACGCCAACTACGCCAACTTCTACTTTACCGACCTGCTCGGCCAGTTCCAGGTGACCGACGAAGCGCTGAAGCAGGAACTCACGCGCCGGAGCCGCCGTGCCCTCAATTACACGCGCGTCCTGCCGGCGGCCCGCCAAACGCTGGCCCGCTTTCACGGCCGCTACCAGATGGCCATCATCAGCAACGCCGACGGAACCATCGCCGAGTTACTGCGCGGGCTCGAAATGGCCGGCTACTTCGCCTCCATCACCGACTCCGGTGTGTGCGGCTACGAAAAACCGGCGCCGGAAATCTTCGAGCAAGCGCTGGCGTCGGTCGGCGCCCGCCCCGAGGAAAGCCTTTACGTCGGCGACGTCTACTCCGTGGACTATGTCGGCGCCACCAACGTGGGCATGAGCGCCGTCATCATCGACGCGCTCGGTCTCTACGCCGAGCTCGCCGTGCCCCGCATTTCGCGGCTGGACCAGCTGGAAGCACTGTTGACCCCGCCGGCCTAGCCGCCCGTACCCGACCCGAGATCGTCTACCAGCCCCGCGTCTGCAGCAGCTGTGACTCCTGCAACCCCGAGACGGCCAGGCCCTTCATCGCACTCGGCACATCCGCGCTGACTTCAAGCAACACTTTAGGGTCCTTGAAGTGGGTGGCGGCGCGGACGATGGCGCGAGCGCGGCGCTCGGCTTCTTCGGGGGGAGCAAACGCGCAGTTTTCATCATACGAATGCTCCTCTTGACATCGCGTACAGGACGTGCGTTTTCCCATAAAAATTCCGGAGCCGACAAAGACTGCTTCGGCGCCCAGTTGCATCACCAGCGCAGCGTCGGCTGGTGTGGCAATTCCGCCTGCGGAAAAATTCGGCACCGGCAGCTTGCCATCGCGCGCGACCATGCGAATCAGTTCGTAAGGCGCCTGGTGCTCTTTCGCCCGCGTGTAGAGTTCTTCTTCACCGAGCACGGTCAGTTCGCGCATCTCCCTCATAATTTGGCGCATGTGCTTGACCGCGTGCACCACGTCGCCGGTGCCGGCCTCGCCCTTGGTACGAATCATGCACGCACCTTCTGCGATCCGGCGCAGCGCTTCCCCAAGATTGCGCGCGCCGCAAACAAAGGGCACGGTGAAGGCATGCTTGTCGACGTGGTGGGCTTCGTCGGCGGGGGTGAGCACTTCGGACTCGTCAATGTAGTCCACGCCCAACTCTTGCAACACTTGCGCTTCAGCAAAATGGCCAATGCGACACTTGGCCATCACTGGGATGGAAACAGTCTCCATAATTTCTTTGATTTTCTTGGGAGACGCCATGCGCGCCACGCCACCCTCGGCGCGGATTTGCGCGGGCACGCGTTCCAGCGCCATCACCGCCACGGCGCCGGATTTTTCCGCAATCTCCGCCTGCCGTGCGTCGGTCACGTCCATGATGACGCCGCCCTTCAGCATTTCTGCCAGCCCGAGTTTCAAGCGCAGGCTGGTTGAGTTTCCATTGTTCTGTGACATTGTCCGGCTCCTTTTTGAGTGCTCGAGAATTGCGTTTTCGCTCTGGCGTTACGTCAACGCCTTTTCCATCGTAAAGAGTGGCGTTCCAAACAAATCATCCGTGCCTTCGCAGCGTTGAAAGCCGCAACGGGTGTACAGCCGGATCGCCGCAGCCAGAAAAGGCGTTGTGCTCAGCGACAAGCGGCAATGTCCTTGATTGCGGGCGAACGCTTCGACCTCCTGCAACAACCGTTCTCCGATCTGAAGTCCGCGCGCTGCGGGCAGTACGGCCATCCCGCGGAGATAGAAACTGCTTTCCTTGGCCACGGCCGACGCCGTGCCGACCACGCCCGCTGCGTCGAGAGCGAGCCAGACCGGTCCCGCCTTCATGCGCTCGATGACAACCTGCGGGCTGACCGCGGTAGCGGAGAAGCCCTCAGCGGTATACAGCGGTCGAAACTCGGCAAAGGCTTCGTGCAGCACCGCCGCCACCACCGGCGCATCCGTCGTTTCTGCTCGGCGAACCTGGACTTTCACGTTCTCGCTGCTGGCCCTCACCACTTCACCTTACTCTCCAGATTGGACTTCCATAAATGTCCATTTACGGTATTCTAGGCATACCACTTCGATGCCGCGGAAGACCACAACCCTGCCCCTGAGCCTGCCCGACCGGCCCGCGGGAACCGGCCTGCAGCGCTGGATTTATGACGGCCTGCGCACGGCGATTCTCAACGGACGACTCGGTCCCGGGGTACGTTTGCCCGCCACGCGCGATTTGGCCCAGGTGTATGCCATTTCCCGCCCCACGCTGGTGGCCGCCTTCGAACAACTCAAGTCCGAAGGCTACGTCGAAGCCCGTACTGGTTCCGGAACCTATGTCAGCCGCATCCTGCCGGAGCATCTGCTCGAGGTTCGCAGCGCGCGGACGGAGAAGCGGCTGCCGCATCGACGCGTGGTTTTTTCTGATTACGCCCGACGGCTGCAACCCTATCGCGCGCAGCCGCAGCGCCCGGTGCGCGCCTTCCGCGCCAATCAGGCGGCCCTCGACGCCTTTCCGGCCACGCTCTGGGCCCAGGTGGCTTCCCGCCGCCTCCGCCGCGTTTCCACCCGCATGCTGGCGGGAGGCGAGCCGCTGGGCTATCGGCCGCTGCGCGAAGCGGTGGCGGATTATCTCAATACCTCGCGCGGTGTGAAATGCACCGCTGACCAGGTGCTCATCGTTTCCGGCGCGCAGGAAGCTCTCGACCGGACCGCGCGTGTGCTGCTCAATCCAGGCGATCCAGTGTGGATGGAAGAACCGGGATATCCAGCGGCAGCCGTTGTTTTCCACGCGGCGGGTGCGCGCATCTGTCCCGTGCCGGTGGATGACGAAGGTCTCAATCTCGACGCCGGGCGCGAACGCTGGAAGCGTGCCCGGCTCGTCCACGTCACCCCGGCGCACCAGTTTCCGCTGGGCGTGACCATGAGCCTGCGGCGGCGCCTGGCGCTGCTGGAGTGGGCGCGTCGCGCGGGCACGCTGATCTTCGAGGACGATTACGACAGTGAATACCGTTATTCCGGACGCCCCGTCCCCGCCTTGCAGGGACTCGACCGCTCCGGTGTCGTTATCTTTGCCGGCAGTTTCAGCGCCGTGCTCTTCCCTGCTCTGCGTCTCGGATATCTGGTAGTGCCGCCGGAGATGGTCGGCGTGTTCGCCGCAGCGGAGTCAGCCAGCACGCACCATCCGCCGCTCCTGGGGCAGGCAGTGCTTTGCGACTTCATCACCGAAGGACACTTCGCTCGGCACATTCGGCGCATGCGCGAGCTTTATGCGGAGAGACTTTCGACGCTGCTGGAGTGCGCACAGCAGCAACTGGCCGGACAGCTGGAGATTTCCGGCGTCGAGGCCGGCCTGCAAACCGTGGGCTGGCTAAGCCGCGGCCTCAGTGCCGACAAAGTCGCGGTCGCTGCGGCAGAACGGAACGTCGAGGTGGCGCCACTACGCAAGTATGCTTTCGGCCAGTCTCCACGTAACGGGCTGGTGCTGGGTTTTGCGGCGGTGGACGTGAAGGAGATTCGCCGGGGTGTGGAAGCGCTCTCCAGCGCAATCGCGACGCTGAATTAGCAACTACGTCACCCCCTGAAACCAGGTAGAGCTCCGAAAAGCTGTCTGGGTTTGAGGGGAGCCGCGGAATCGCTACTTCTCCACGTGCTTGGCGAACATGCGCTGCGGGTCAATGGCGATGAACAGGCCTTCGCTGCGCGCCAGCACTTCGTCTTGCGCGTTCAGGATTTCCGCCACGTTGGTGTGCCGACGGCCGTCTACGCTGCGCTCGCGGGATTCCACCCGCAGCGGGCGGTTCAACGGCACCGGCTTCAGGTAGTGCACCGTGATCTCGCGAGTCAGCGCCACCACCTCGCGCAACTTGTTTACCTTGCCCATGGCTTCGTCGAGGATGGTCGCGATGATCCCACCGTGGCAGTGTCCCGGCGGTCCGGTGTAGCGCTTGCCCAGGCGGAATCGGCTGACGAAGCAGCCGTGCTGTTCATCGTAGGTGAAACGCAACCGCATGCCGTCCGGGTTATTTTTTCCGCAGGCGAAGCAGTAATTCTTCTGCAGCCGCACGTAGCGCGTATCGTGGCCGCGCTTGTGACGTTTGCTCTTGGGCCTCGTCTCTTTCACGGGATTGGATTGTAGATGCCGCGGGGACGGCGGGGTTACAGATATTTCTTTCTCGCGCCGCCTCCTGTATACCTATCGCTTCCTGAGATTTACCGCGGGCGGAATGTTCCGCAGCGTCGCAAGGAGAAAAACGCAAATGTTAATCCGCCGTCTTATTGCCCTACTGACCGTCCTGGTGTTGCTCGCCGCCGTTCCCGCCGTCGCCCAGAAAAAAACCGGGAAGCCGAAAGGCGAGAAAAAAGCGGAAGTGCTTAACCCCGCTCCGGCCGCCGAAGAGCACAAGCCGGGCGCCATGGATGCGGAGACATTTACCGGCCTCGAGTTTCGCTCGCTCGGCCCCGCCGTGGCCTCGGGACGCGTCGTGTCGTTTGCCGTGAACCCAAAAAACAAGCACGAGTACTACGTGGGCGTAGCCGCCGGCGGCGTGTGGAAGACGGTGAACGCCGGCACCACGTGGACGCCCGTGTTCGATGGCGAAGGCTCCTACTCCATCGGCTGGGTCGCGCTCGATCCCAACGATGCTGCGGTCGTGTGGGTGGGCACGGGGGAAAGCAATAGCCAGCGTAGCGTGGGCTACGGCGACGGTGTCTACCGCTCTGAAGATGGCGGCAAGAGCTGGAAAAACATGGGACTGAAAAAGTCCGAACACATCGGGCGGATCGTGATCGACCCGCGCGACAGCAAGGCGGTCTACGTGGCGGCGGAGGGGCCACTCTGGGGACCGGGCGGCGATCGTGGCCTCTACAAGACGACCGATGCCGGCAAAACCTGGAAGGCCGTGCTCACCATCAGCGAGAATACCGGCGTCGTGGATGTTGCCCTCGATCCTTCCAACCCCGACATTGTTTATGCTGCGGCCTACCAGCGTCGGCGACACGTTTACACGATGATTAACGGCGGGCCCGAAGGTGGCCTCTACAAGAGTACGGACGCGGGTGCGACCTGGAACAAGCTGAAGTCCGGACTGCCCACCGTGGACATCGGCCGCATCGGCATCGCGGTTTCGCCGGCCGACCCCAACACGGTCTATGCGGCGATCGAAGCGGCGGATGGCAAAGGCGGAATTTTTCGCTCCACCAACAAAGGCGCAACCTGGGAACGCCGGAACGAATTCGATGCTACGGGCATGTACTACGCGCAGGTTTATGCCGACCCGAAGAATGTGGACCGCGTCTATGTCATGAACGTTTACCTGCGGGGTTCTGATGACGGCGGCAAGACGTTGCACAAGATCAACGAACTGAATCACCACATTGATAATCACGTCGTCTGGATCGATCCCGATGATACGAAGCACTGCCTGGTGGGCTCGGACGGCGGTGTGGCGGAGACTTTCGACGGCTTCGAACATTGGCAGTTCAAGGCCAATCTGCCTACCGTCCAGTTCTACGATGTGGCGGTGGACAACGCGCTGCCCTTCTACAACGTCTACGGCGGCACGCAGGACAATTTCAGTTGGGGTGGCCCTTCGCGCACCAAGAGCCTAAATGGCATCGCCAACTCAGACTGGTTTGTGACCACGGGCGGCGATGGCTTCCGTTCGCAAGTGGACCCGGAAGATCCCAACATCGTGTATTCCGAGTCGCAGTACGGGGTGCTGGTGCGGCATGACCGGAAGACGGGGGAAGAGTTGCTGATCCAGCCGCAGACGGCCAAGGGCGAAGCACCGCTGCGCTGGAACTGGGATTCCCCCCTCATGATCAGCCCGCATGCGCACACCCGGCTTTATTTCGCGGCCAACAAGCTATTCCGCAGCGACGACCGCGGCGATACCTGGAAAACTGTTAGTGGCGACCTCACCCGGCAGCTTGACCGCAACCAGTTGCCGGTGATGGGCAAGATCTGGGGGCCGGACGCCGTCGCCAAGAACGCTTCCACTTCGTTCTACGGCAACATCGTGGCGCTCAGCGAGGCACCGCTCAAGGAAGGGCTGATCTACGCAGGCACTGACGACGGCTTGGTCCAGGTGACCCAGGACGGGGGCGCGACCTGGACGATGTACGACAAATTTGGCGGTGTGCCGGAGAAGACGTACGTCAGCCGCCTGGCAGCGTCCCGCTTTGATGCGCAGACCGTCTACGCAACGTTTGACAATCACAAGAACAACGACTTCAAACCCTACGTCCTCAAGAGCACCGACGCCGGCAAGACGTGGACCGTCCTCACCGGGAACCTGCCGGAAAACGGACCCGTGCTGGCGTTGGCGGAAGACACGGTGGATGCGAGCCTGCTCTTCGCCGGGACCGAGTTTGGAGCCTTCTTCACCAAAGACGGTGGCAAGCAGTGGGTCCAACTCAAGGGCGGCCTGCCCACCATTGCCGTGCGCGACATGGTGTTGCAGAAACGGGAGAACGATCTGGTGCTAGCCACCTTCGGGCGCGGCTTCTATGTGCTCGATGACGTCACGCCGCTGCGGCAGACGAAAGCAGAGAACCTGCAGCAGGCCAGCGCCGTATTTCCTGCTAAAGACGCGCTGATGTATATCGAGCGGCGGCCGCTGGGCGGTCCGTTCAAGGGCTTTCAGGGGGACGCGTACTTCACCGCGCCCAACGCGCCCTTCGGAGCAACCCTCACGTATTACTTGAAGGAGAAACTCAAAACCCGCAAAGAACTGCGGCAGGACGCCGAAAAAGAAGCAGCCAAGAAAAACGAGACCCTGCCGTATCCTCCGCCCGAGCAGTTGCGCGCTGAGGCCGAGGAAAGCAAGCCTGAGGTCTACGCCGTGGTCTACGACGAGTCTGGCTCCGCCCTGCGCCGGGTGGAGGCGTCGGCGGATGCCGGCTTCCACCGCGTTACCTGGGACCTGCGCTACGCCACGCCTTCCCTGCCGGCGTTGGATGCCGAGGTACCGACGTTCTTCCCCGACGCGGGCAAGCAAGGGCCGCTGGTTCTGCCGGGCAAATACTCGATGCACTTGTTCCAGAAACAAAACGGCGAGACAAAGGAACTGGGCGGGCCGCAGTCCTTCAACGTGGTTGCCGATGGCAGTGGCGCGCTTTCTGCGGAGGATCGCGCGGCCCAACGCGAGTTCTTGCAGAGAGTTGCTCGCCTCTACCGGGCCGTGTCCGGCGCCGTGGAGCGGGCGGATGAGTTGCAAGCGCGGCTGAAAGAAATCCGCCGCGCATTGCACGAAGCCCCGACCGCGGAAGCGCAACTGGGTCCGCTGGCAGACACCATTGAAAACACGAACCGGGAAATTCAACGGGCGCTGCGCGGTGATCCTATTTTGGCGGCGCGCAATGAAAACGTGCCCGCGTCCATCAACGACCGCCTGCAAGGGATCATGGAGGGAGAGCGCTTCGCCTTGACCCGGCCGACGCGGACGCACCAGAGCGATTACGCCATTGCCAGCGAAGAATTCACCCAGCAACTGTCGCGCCTGCGCAATTTGCTGCAGCAGGACGTGGCCAACCTGGAACGGCAGATGGAGGCGGCGGGCGCTCCCTGGACCCCGGGACGCCTGCCCGAGTGGCGGGAAAAATAACCAGTCGTTGCAAGTGTGCCCGCGCGGGCATCGACCCGAATTTTCCGGTAAGCTCGACCAGAGTCAGGGGCTGGGGTGCAGGATGGTTCCCGCAGGCAAGCCAGGGCTGAGGACGGATGGCGACGGCCGCGAAAGTAGCCCGGACTATGGCCAGCGCCTGCATCGTGCCCGGCTCGGCCTGGGCATCGCGCTGGCGCCTGTGGTCATGCTGTTCGTGGCGTTTGCCAGCGCCTACCTGGTGCGCCGCATCCTCGGTGCCTACGATGGAGACCGCGGCGTTTACACGCAAGACTGGCACAGCATCCCGCTGCCGCTGGTACAACTGCTGCTCAACACGGTGGC